>CAYUIQ010000316.1:0-8491 GCA_964444795.1 uncultured Planctomycetaceae bacterium | reverse complement strand
AAGCAAGCAGTGGCACACGAGTTTCTCAACCGGTCATTTACGGGCAGTGAACTTATAGACGGTGGTCGTGCAGTACTTTTCACCCGGGCGCAGTGTCGTCGACGGGAATTTCGGCTGGTTGGGCGAATCGGGGAAATGTTGCGTCTCAAGGCAGAAACCGTAGCGATGCTTGTACACCTTGCCACCTTTGCCGGTGAGCGTACCGTCGAGGAAATTGCCGCAGTAGAACTGCAAGCCCGGCTCGACCGTCAGCACTTCCATCACCCGGCCGCTGGTCGGCTCGTAGACTCTGGCGGCGATGGCCATCGAACCATCGTTGCTGTTGAGCACCCAGTTATGGTCGTAACCTCCGCCGAATTCGATCTGCTCGTCCTTGGCGTTGACCCGATCGCCGATGGCCGTCGGCTTGGTGAAGTCCATCGGCGTGCCCTTGACCGGACGCAACTGGCCGGTGGGAATCAGGCCCTTGTCGACGGGCGTGAAGCGCTCGGCGGCGATCATCAACTCGTGGCCCAGGATATCGCCGTTACCCTGACCGGCCAGATTGAAATAGGAATGGTGCGTGATATTGCAGACGGTCGGCTTGTCGGTGGTGGCTTCGTAGTGGATCCGCAGTTCGTTGTCGTCGGTCAGCAGGTAGGTAATCGTCACCGACAAATCGCCCGGGTAGCCCTCTTCGCCGTCGGGGCTCACATAGTTCAACACCAGCCCGGGCCCCTTGTCGGCCAGAATGGCCTTGGCCTGCCAGACGACTTTGTCGAAGCCCTTGACCCCGCCGTGCAGGTGGTTCTCGTCGTTGTTGGTGGCCAGGGTGTATTGCCTGCCGTCGAGGCTGAACTTGCCCTTGGCGATGCGGTTGCCGTAACGGCCGACGATGGCGCCGAAGTAGGGCGTTTCGGCGATGTACTCCTTCACCGTCTCGTACCCCAATACCACATCGGCCATTTTGCCGTCGCGGTCGGGCGTTTCCAACGAAACGAGGATCGCCCCGTAGTTGGTGATCGCCGCCTTCATGCCGTTGGCGTTGACGAGCGTGTAGAGATCGACCGGTGTGCCCTCGGTGGTCTTGCCAAAAGCGGCTTTGGAGACGCTTTGATCGGCCGATGCACGGTTGCCGAAGAGACAGGTGACGGTCAACGCCAGGACGGCGAGGACGATCCTGTGAGAAAAGCGGTTCATGGTCGGGGTTCCTTTATCCTATTGTCCATATCGGTTGTGATATCGGTCGTACCATTTCTCGGCTTCGTCAGGCGGGATATCGGCCGGTTGGCCGAGCTGCATGGCCAGCAACACGGTCTTGGCCACGTCTTCGGTCATCACGGCCGCCTTCAACGCATCGGTGGCCGAGTCGCCCCAGGCAAACGTCCCGTGGTTACCCAGCAACACGGCGGGCGAGCGGTTGCGATACTGAAGAATCGCCTCGCCGATGTGATCGCCGATGTTGTCGACGTAGGGCACGCAGGGAATCTCCGCACCGAACTGATCGGCGATGGCGGTCAGGCACAAGGGCACCGGCTTACCCACCGCGGCAAACGCCGTGGCGTAGTTGCTGTGCGTATGGATCACACCGCCCACCTCGGGCATGTTGCGGTAAAGGTAGAGATGGTGCGGCAGATCGACACTGGGGCGTAATCGCGACTCGATCACTTCGCCGGCGTCCAGATCGACCTCCACGAGATCGGCCGGGGTGAGTGCGTCGTAATCGACCCCCGACGGTTTGATCACCAGGCGTCCGCTGGCGCGGTCCAGCCCGCTGGCGTTGCCCGAGTGCATGGTCACCAGTCGGGTCACCGGCAGCATACGGTTCACACGGCAGACTTCTTCCCGCAACTCGGCCAAATCCATCGCATATCCTTGCCGCAAAGCTTTCCCAATTCGCCGACACGCCCGTCGTGGTAGCTACGGTCGCCAGACCGTGGGCCGAACAGACGCCGCCAATTATAGGACCGCTGCCAGGGGTACGCAAGTGGCGGCGGATTGGGGCCTTGGGATCGTGCGAGAGATTCGTGCCGGGTGTGTTTTGGGTGGCTGGTTCCATGCGACACCTGTTTCTCGCACGATCCTTACGGAACCTCGCCCGGCACCTCGTTACCCCGGGCCGTCGTCAAAGCTCGCCAGATGCTCAGATTGATGCTCTCGGTGTAAAAACTGACCGATCCGTCGCACTTCACCGCCTGGGCCCGCCGCGAAGGTAACCTTCACCCAGCCCACGGGCACATCTTCGGCCGTGTACTTGCCGTCGGTGATGGGAACTTCAGTCAAGAACTCCTTGGCCTCGACCAACGTGAAGCGAATGCTTCCCTCGGCGACCGCCGTTCCATCGATAGTCACCAACCCGGCCAGTTTGGCTTTCTCGTAAGAAGGCCCCGAGTCCCCGCATCCGCTGACCGTCAGCATCGCAAACCCCGCCGCCACCAGGCAAGTCGATCGTCCGTCCGTGCGCATCGCATTTCTCCTTTGCTCCTTTTCCCTCCGGAAGAGGGCCGGGGTGAGGGCCCGTCTACGAACGAAGGTTACCGCCTCGGGCGCCATGGGCGGCTTGCCCGCCCTAGTATTTCAGGGGTTGCGCAAGGGCAGTCAAGCCGCCCATCGCGCCCTCCCCTACAGCATGATTACACTCTTTCAACGCCCTGGCAAGGGCTCCCGCAAGACAACGAGCCCGCGTCTTCTAGGCTCTTCTCCTTCGCCGCTGCACGTCTAAGCCGAGCAGTCCCAAGACGCCCAATCCGAGCAGCACCAGCGTCGAAGGTTCCGGGACGCCAGCCTCCATGTTAATCGCGTCGGGGCCGGCCATGTAGTTGCCGAGGATCTCCTGTCCGCTCAGCGCGTAATCGTAAATGCGGAACTCGTTCCAGGAAGCGTTGGCCGTGTTGTCGGGCCACTGCGAGCGGCCCAGCCAGTTGTTGATGTCGTTGAGGTCTGAGAGGCGGTGGTCGGTCAATCGCCCGCCCATGAGTTCGCCGTCCTTGTACAACTGGATCAGCGTCTGGCCACCGCCCTCGTCTTCATCGATGGTCATGACGATGTGGGCCTCTTGATCGAGGGTATACGGGGCCATTGTATCGTCCACACTTGTTTCTCCGCCGACATTCATTCCGGCCCGGTCCTGGTTCATGTTGGTGCCCCGGGACCAAGACATAAACACGTAGTTACCGTTGTTTTCCCCGAAATCGAAGATACGCGACCAGTTCTGCACCGTGTGTTGAGTAGCCCAAGTCTCAATGCTGGCATCGCCGAGTCCGGCGAGTATATCATCGGGCAGATCGACGTAGTCGGAACTGCCCTTGGCACCGCCGGCCAATGTAACCTGCCCGCTGCCGACGTTGCCGTCGCTGGCGCCGAGGTCGACGATCGTCCCGTCGGCCCCGCCGATGGAATCCACCAACGTGGTGCCCGCTCCGCCGGTCTCGCCGAAACTCCAGCGATTGATCGGGGCCGCGGTGAGCCCCGCCGGACCCAGGATGTCCACCACGTCGGGGCCCTGGACGGTATTGTTGGCGATCTGGAACTGCTTGAGGGCCTCGTCGTAAACGCGAAATTCGTTCCACGAAGCGTTGGCCGTGTTGTCGCCCCACTTGGAGCGGCCTAACACGCTCTCGATATCGCTGAGGTCGGAGAGTTTGTTGTCCGTGTCGAACGAGCCTTGCTGCACACCGTCCTTGTACCATTTGACCAGCGTCTTCCCGCCGGCGCCGCCGTCATCGTCGATCGTGAGGGCAATGTGATACTGCTGGCCATACGCGTACGGGGCCATCGAGTCTTCGATTTGGTTGTCACGATCGCCGGTCACGCCGGCATCGAACCAGCGGACCTGATCCTGGTTCTGATTCGTGCCACGGGTCCAGGACATCATCAAGACGTCGCTGTTGGTGCTGCCCAGGCTGAAGACGCGGGACCAATTCTGGGCGCTGTAGGTCGTGGCCCAGGTCTCGATGGTCACGTCTCCGGAATGGGCGGAGAACGTGTTGTCGGCGAACTTCACGTAGTCGGTGCTGCCTTTGCCGCCGCCGGTGAGGAACACCTGTCCGGCGTGGGTCTGTCCGACGTCGCCGTTGTTGCCGCCCTGCTCGACGATCGTGGCGTTCAGCCCGCCGATGGTATCGACCAGGGCGGTGCCCGACCCGCCGTTCTCGCTGAAGCTCCATCGGTTGACCAGCGCGCCGCGGGCCGCGTCGCTAAAGGTCAGGGCCGTGGCCACGGCGGCCATTGCCAGCCACAATCGGTACATGGTAACGCTCTTCATGTCAGGGGTCCTCTCGCGATGCTGAACAATTGTGACGGATGACGCCAACCGGGTTTTGCTGGTGTCTATTCCTGGGCGCCCCGGGACTCTGGGGGCAACAAACCCACTTTCCGGCACTCATTATGACCCCCCAGTGCCTGCCTGTCGACAAAAAACACACACGGATCTCTGAATTTTGCGCGGCAACGGTTCCCCCCGGCAACCGGCAACCGCTAGAATGACGGGACTGGACCACGTCAAAACCAAAGGAGACACCCAATGATCCGCCGAATCACGACCCTCGTGCCCTTCGTCCTACTGCTAACACTGGCCGGCATCGCACCTGCCCAACCGCAAGCGGCGAATCTGCTACCCAACGCTTCATTCGAACAGGGCGCCGATGGCAAGCCGGCCGAGTGGACGCCGCACACCTGGGGCGGCACCGGAACGTTTTCGTATGCCGAGACGGGCCGGACGGGCGAGCGAAGTCTGATGATCGAGTCTGACGCCGGCGGCGACATCGCCTGGCATGTGCGTGTTCCCGTCGCGCCACATGCCACCTATCGGCTCTCCGGTTGGATCAAGACCGAGAACGTGCAAACCAAAGGGCAAGCCAAGGGCGCCCTGCTCAACTTGCACAACATCCAGCCGGTGGCCACGCCCGCGGTCAAGGGGACCAGCGATTGGACGAAGGTGCAAGTGGTGTTCGAGACCGGCGGCGAGGATTACGTCCATGTGAACTGCCTCTTCGGCGGATGGGGA
Organism: uncultured Planctomycetaceae bacterium; assembly: GCA_964444795.1. GTDB lineage: Bacteria > Planctomycetota > Planctomycetia > Pirellulales > Thermoguttaceae > JABMRP01. The sequence goes on along the minus strand of CAYUIQ010000316.1, from coordinate 3,507 downwards.
CTGGCCACCGGCAAGGCCTGGTTCGACGACCTGAGCCTGGAGCAGGTCTCCATGGAAGACTGGAAACCGGCCATCGCCATTGATGCCGCCAAGACGGGCGAACCGGTCTCGAAGTACATCTACGGCCAGTTCATCGAGCATCTGGGGCGTTGCATCTACGGCGGCATTTGGGCCGAAATGATCGAGGACCGCAAGTTCTACTATTCGCCCGGAGCGAAAGAATCTCCATGGCGAACGACCGGCGGGGCCAAGATCGAGATGGATCGCGAGCATCCGTTCGTCGGCGAGCATACGCCCAGGATCGTTGTGCCGGCCGATGGCAAGAGTTGCGGCATCATCCAGCACGGCCTGGGGGTGATCGAAGGCAAGAAATACGTCGGACGCGTTTGGCTGGCCGGTTCGGACGACGTCGGCCCGATCCGCGTTTCGCTCGGCTGGGGTGACGGACCGGGCAACTTCCAGACGATCACGATCGACCGTGTCGACAAGGAATTTGCCAAGACGCCGCTGAAGTTCACCGCCGGGGCAACGACCGACGACGGATGGCTCATCGTCGACGCTTCCGACGGCGGCAGCTTTCGCGTAGGTACCGTGTCGCTGATGCCGGCGGACAACGTCGACGGGATGCGTGCCGACACGCTGGCCCTGTTGCGCGAGTTGGACTCGCCCGTCTATCGATGGCCGGGGGGCAATTTTGTCAGCGGTTACGATTGGAAGGACGGCATCGGGGATCGCGACCGGCGTCCGCCGCGGAAGAACCCGGCCTGGCGGGGTGTCGAGCATAACGACGTGGGCATCGACGAATTTCTGCACTTCTGCCGGGTCCTGGAAACCGAGCCCTATATCGCGGTGAACAGCGGGCTGGGCGGCACCAAGAGCGCGGTCGAGGAACTCCAATACGCCAACGGCGCGGCCGATACGCCCATGGGCAAACTACGCGCCGCCAACGGTCACGCCGAGCCTTACAAAGTCAAATGGTGGGGGATCGGCAACGAAATGTACGGCGGCTGGCAACTGGGCCACATGTCGCTGGAGAAGTACATCGCGAAGCACAACGAGTTTGCCGAGGCGTTGCGTGCCGAAGACCCCTCGGTTAAGCTCGTCGCCGTCGGGGCCAGCGGCAAGTGGAGCGAAGGCATGATGCAGCAGTGCGCCGAGCACATGGACCTGATCAGCGAGCACTTTTACCGTCAGGGGAGCCCCGGGCTGGCGACGCACGTGCAACAGATTCCCGACGCCGTGCGTGGCAAGGCCGAAGCCCATCGCGATTATCGCCGTCGGTTCGATTCGCTCAAGGGCAAGGACATCGACATCGCGCTGGACGAATGGAACTACTGGTACGGTCCACACGTCTATGGCGAGTTGGGCACCCGGTATTTTCTCAAGGACGGCCTGGGCGTGGCCGCGGGCCTGAACGAGTTTACCCGGCAGAGCGATATCATGTTTATGGCCAACTACGCCCAGACGGTCAACGTGATCGGCTGTATCAAGACGAGCAAGACGGATGCCGCGTTTGCCACCACGGGCTTGGTGTTGAAACTGTACCGCGCCCATTACGGCACCGTGCCGGTAGCGGTCAGCACCGATCGACCGCTGGACGTCGCGGCTGCCTGGAGCGACGACCGCAAGTCGCTGGTGGTGGCGATTGTGAACCCGACGAAGCAGGCGTTGGAGATTCCCTTGGAAATCCAGGGAGCCGAACTAACCGGCGGCGGCCGGCGCTGGCAGATCGCCGGCAACGACCCGATGGCCTACAACGAGCCGGGCAAGCCGCCGAAGGTGACGATCGAGGAATCGGCCGTCGAGCGATTCAAGAACAAGTTCTCCGTGGCGGCGTGTAGCGTGACGCTGTTTCGGCTGGACGTGAAGTAGGGCACAATCGTTTAACGCCCAGCCGAAGGCGGCGGCTTTTGCCGCGTTGGAACATCGTAAGTGCCGGCGCCTTCGGCTGGGCGTTAAACGAGCCTACGCTCACCGTGTCAAGAACTCCAACCCAATTCACTCGTTCTTCCATCAAGGAGCCAATCCATTGTATGCAAAGCTAACTCCCCGAGTACTCTCTCTGCTCATCGGCCTTTTCGCCCTCGTCACGGCCGCGGGCATCTGCCGCGCGGAAGATAGCCCGACGAAGCCCAACATCGTCTTCTTCTTCATCGACGACATGGGCTGGCAGGACACGTCCGTGCCCTTTCATACCGAAGTCACGCCGCTCAATCGGCGCTACCAAACACCGAACATGGAGCTTCTCGCATCGCAGGGCATGAAGTTCACCCAAGCCTACGCCTGCGCCGTCTGTTCGCCGTCGCGAGTGAGTCTGATGACCGGGCTCAACGCGGCCCGGCATGGGGTCACCAACTGGACGTTGCGGAAGAACGTCTCGCCCGACCGCAACCATCCGACCATTCAACCCGGGCCCTGGAACCTTAACGGGCTGAGCGCCGAACCGGGCATTCCTCGCACGGTCCATGCGGTAACCCTACCCATGTTGCTGGGCAAGGCCGGTTACCGCACGATCCATGTGGGCAAGGCCCATTTCGGAGCCAAGGGCACGCCTGGCGAGAACCCGCTGAACCTCGGCTTCGATGTGAACATCGCCGGGCACGCGGCGGGTGGCCCCGGTAGTTATTATGGAAAGAACAATTTTAGCGCGGCATTTCGCCACGCCGACCGAATTTGGGACGTTCCGGGGCTCGAACAATATCACGGGAAGGATGTTTACCTCGACGAGGTCCTGACCATCGAGGCGAACAAGGCCGTGGAACAGGCGGTGGCCGACGGGAAGCCCTTCTATCTGTATATGTCGCACTACGCCGTCCACGCGCCCTGGGAGAAGAACGACCGCTTCTTCCAGAAGTACGTCGACGCGGGACTCAAGGGCTTGCCCGCCGTGTTTGCCTCGATGATCGAGAGCATGGACAATTCGCTGGGCGAGATCATGGCCAACCTCGACCGGCTCGGCGTGACCGACAATACGGTTCTCGTCTTCATGACCGACAACGGGTGCCCGTCGAACTTGCCGCGGAATCTCCCCTTGCGCGGACACAAGATCACGCCCTACGAGGGCGGCACGCGCGTGCCGCTGATCGTCCGGTGGCCGGGCGTGGTAAAGCCGAAAACCGTCTGCAACGATTATCTGATCATCGAGGACATCTTTCCCACGTTTCTCGAAATGGCCGGCGTAAAGCAGTACCAGCAGATCGGCGGCGCCATCGACGGCATCAGCTTCATGCCGCTCTTGAAGCAGCGTCCGGCGGCCGATCCGCAGCGGCCCATCTTCTGGCATTTTCCCAACACCTACGGCGAGCCGCCCTATAGTTCGGTCCGCAAAGGGGACTGGAAACTCATCTACCAGCACGTCACCCGAGCGCTGGAGCTATACAACCTGAAGGACGACATCGGCGAGAAGACGAACCAGGCGACCAACGAGCCGGAGAAGCTGCGCGAACTGGCCAACACGCTGACCGACTTCCTTCGCACAGCCGGTGCGCCCATGACGGTCGACAAGAC
>CAYUIQ010000315.1:0-8564 GCA_964444795.1 uncultured Planctomycetaceae bacterium | reverse complement strand
CCCAAACCCGCGTTTTCTGGGGGCTCGCTGCGCTCGACCCCAGGCACCCTCCACAGATCACCGTTTCTCAACAGGCTGGCAGCCCCGCTTATTCCGTCGGGAAATACCTCGCCACGACTTCGGCGAACTCTTCCGGCGTGGCGACCCCGGCGACGTGGCCGCGGAAGGCGCGGGCGCCGGGGTGGCCTTGGGCGTGGCGGCAGGCGAAGCGACGCATGAGGATCGTCCCCTTGGCCGGACCGAAACGCTCGCAGACCAGACGGTAATGGTCCAGCAGCAGATCGCGTTGCTCGCTCAGCGTGGGATCGGGCGGCAGCGGACGACCGTGCAATGCCGCTTCGATCTGCTTAAACAGCCAAGGCCGGGTCAGCCCCGCGCGGCCGATCATGATCCCGTCGACCGGGTAGCGTTCAAACGCCTCGCACGCCGCGGCGGCCGAGTCGATGTCGCCGTTGCCGATCAGGGGGATGTGACGCAGACGAGGTTTGACGCGGGCGATCTGCTGCCAATCGGCCCGGCCGCGAAACATCTGGTCGGCGGTCCGCCCGTGAACCGTCAGCGCCGCCGCACCGGCCGCTTCGACTGCCTGGGCCACGTCGACGGCGTTGATCGTGTCACGGGTGTAGCCGATGCGGATCTTAGCCGTCACGGGCGTCTCGCCACAGGCGGCCACGACACGGCGGATGATCTGGCCCATCCGCTCGGGATCGCCCAACAGATACGAGCCGCTCTTGGCGCTGTGCGTCACCCGTTTGACGGGGCAACCGAAGTTGATATCGACCACGCTGACGTCGAACCGGTCGACCAGCCGCGCGGCCACTTGGGCCAGCGTGTCCGGATCGTTATCCCAAATCTGCACGGCCAGCGGCCGCGGCTCGTCCTTCACGCCCCAAAGCCGCTCGGGCAGGCGATCACCGCGGCGGTCGATGGCCAGGAACCCCCGCGCACTGACCATCTCGGTGGCCAACAGCCCGGCGCCCCCCAGTCGTCGCACGATCTGGCGAAAGGCGTAGTTGGTGAACCCGGCCATGGGCGCCGCCAGCACGGGCGGATCGATCGCCAGCGGCCCGATTCGAAGGGGTTTCGGCGCAGCGCGCGGGTCGGTGTCGGATATATTCAAATCGGCGATGCCCACTCCCCTACAACCGCGTGCCCTCGGCCCGGGGCATGACGACCAGCGAACCGGCCAATTCTCCGCCGGATGCTCCGGGCGACCGAACGGCCAGCACATAATCGGCAATGGCCAGATTGTAGCGTGTCGTGACGGCGAGAAAGGCGATCGTTTGGCGGGTTTGCTCGGCGATGCAGGCCAAGGCGTCGCCGGCGGTCCGCCGACCGAGCCGGTAGTCGGCCGTCACACAGGCGCGCGCCGCATCGGCTTCCACGACGACCGTGGCCCGCCCGAGAAGATTGTCGGTCAGCGCGGGAATCACCGCCGCCGCCTGCCGTACCGGCCAGCGATGCTGGAGCGACTGCGGTTGAGCGTCGAATTTGAGTCGGTAGGCACCCCAATGCGGCGCGGTGGCGGGCTGCAACCATGGCCCCCCCAGCGAATCCCCCGAGAGGCCAGTCAACTGGTATCGCGCTTCGATCAGGTCGATGTGTGCCTCGATCAGATCGGCCTCGGTGGCCGCTCGGACCGTACGCAACCCGAGCATCGATTCGGCGCCCAAGGGTTCGTTGCGCAACGCCAGGGCCACGGGAAACAGCTCGGCGAAAAATTCGTTCTGCTGGACCAAGACCTGATAGGCGGCCGCCCGCTGCCGGGCCGTCCAATACGCGGCGATCAAAGGGCGGCGGCTTTCCGCGGGGGCTCGCTCCAGGCAGGAGTCCAGGGTTGCCGTTTGAACGTCGGCCTCGGGCAACGAGCGGTCCCAGTGCAGGGCAAGCGTTAACTGCTTGGCCCGGCGCGCCGCCGAGACGTTGACCAAAGCCGGATAAAGTCCCACGGGCGCCGGCTGCATCACCGCCGACGGTTCGACCGATGGCTTGCGAACCTCCCGCGCATCGCCCACCGGTGGAAGAGGCGCCGCGGGGGTCAACTCCGCCGGGTCGGGAAGCGGGCCGCTGGGCATCTTCAACGGTTCCAGCGGAGGCATCTCCGGCGACGGGGGAGCAAGCGGGGCAAGCGGAGGTAACTCCGATGCCGACGGAGCAAGCGGAGGCAACTCGCCCGCGGGTGACCCCGTCGCCTCCAGTGCGGACGGCGGCAGAGGGTCGGGTGGCGGAATCACCTCAGGAGAGAGCGGCGGCAGGGGCTCCGCATCGCCACCGGCCGGGGGCATGCGCCGCGGCTGGACTTCGATCGGCACATCGTAGACCGACGGCTCCACTTGCCGAGGCGCGCCCTCGAGCGGTTCGTCCAGGCCGACCGGCACCGCACCGGCCGGCCGACGATCGGCAGCCGCGGGCACGGCCAAGAGCCCGGTCGGTTCGACCGGCGCGGCATCGGCCAGGCGCGGCTTGATGAGCGTTCGAGCAAGCGCCACGGGCGAAATCTCACGGCCGACGATCCCCAACGCGTAGTCGGCAATGTCGTGGTTGTACGTTCCGACCGTCCGCACGAAAGCCTGTCGCTGTTCGCTCAGCGTGTTCATGGCCGTGGTGACGGTGCCCCAGTCCGCGCGGCCGTCGGTGTAGGCGTCGGCCATGGCCCCCAGCGCGTCGGCCGCCGCGATCACCGCCTCAAGGCGCCCGGCGATGGCCCGGCGACGCAGCGGCAATGTGCGGCTGATCAATCTCGCCCGGGGCGGCGGCGTTCGGGCAACGAAAATCTCCTCCAGGTGCGTGTCGTACGATCCGACGTGCGGCAAGTCGGCGGGCAGGGGCAGCGGCGTGTCCGGCGGCAGGGAGAGCACCTCGGCCAGTTCGTGCTGCGCCGAGACAATCGCCAATTCCTCTTCGCCAACGCCGGCCGCGGCGGCCGACATGGCCGTTTGCCACAAGGTGATATCTTCGCTGCGCACCTCGAAACGTCCCAGCCACTCGTGTTCGATCCGGCGGAAACGATGCCGGCCCAGCGCTTCGGCCAGATGCCAATAGGCGTGGGTCGCGGCGAGCTGACGCCGGCGATCTCCGGCCATGCCGAGCATCTGCTCCAACGGCAACGGTTCGCCCGGCCGTTGGCCCATGGGGGGAAGGGCAAATACCTCAGCAACCACACCGCCTGGCGTGGGTTTGCCTAGCGTGGGCTTGTGTTGTGTCGGGCGAGGCGGGGCATCGGCCGTCTGGCCTTGGAGCACGGAAGCCGCCGGATCCCCGGAGGGGGCATCGGTGATCGGAGCGGGTGCCGCGGATATCGCACCGGCGCCAACGGCCTGCGACGGCCGTGGTTCCACGGGCTGGGGACTGCTGGGATCGGCAAGCTGTCCGAAGAGAATTCCGCTGGCGAGAATCAGAGGCCATTGCATGGATAACACCTCCCAACGAGGGGCAATGTGGCTTGGTTCGGGTAGGTTCTTCCACTAAATTGACAGGTCGAGGGGTTGCCGTCAATCGGTCCGTGTGTGCAAAATGGCGGCTCGGGGCTGTCCAGGGGCATTGAATCCCCCCGATTAGCGGCCTTCTTTCGGATGAGCTAGGATTGAAAATCGAGAAGTTGCCCTCCAAGAGAAGGGACTTCTCCGGCGAATAGACAACAGATGCATGGCTTCAAGTAACGTGTTACGAATTTTTCGGACGGGGTTTCGGTGATCAAGAAAAAGCGAATCTTGCTGGCTAGCGTGATCTCGGTGTCGGTCGTGGCGGTTTCGCTGCTTGCGGCCGCCCGGATTCTCGACCCGCCGCTCCCCGATCCGGCGCTGGCCGACCGGGACGGACTCTTTCGCTGGCTGCTAACTCGGGAATTGGCCGAGGAGCCCCACGACGTGCAGTTGACGCTGGTACGGCGTTTGGAGAAGGAGTTGCACCTGGGGGTCGACTGGGAGTCGACCTCCGAACAACTGTCGCCGCAAGGCCGCGATCTACTCTGGCGCAATTTCGAGACGCTGTTGAAGCCCTGGTTCGTGGACAAGGTCGACCGGTATTTCGCGCTGGCCAAGGAAGAGCGGTCAGCCTATCTCGACTACAGCCTCCAAACTACCACGCTATGCCGGCAACTCCACCGAGTCTGCCATGCCGGCGATCAGACCGGCGACGCCCAGAGCGGGGATAGTGGCCTCCGTTTTGTCTCGACCTTGCTGGATCGAGTCGACCGCTGGAAGTCGTCCGCCAAACCGGCCATGCGAGAGCAAATGAGCCGATTCGTCCGCGATGCCCAAGTGCGATGGATGTCGACCCACGACTTAACCGGTGAAACGCTCCAGACACGCCGCGAATTGATCGGGGACGTGGACGAGAGGTCTACCGAGGATCTCGATTGGTGGCAAACGGTCGATGAACTCAACGGCCCGGGGCGCGAACAGTTTCGCGACAACCTCGTGGCGCTGATCGAACCGTGGTTTCTGGACAAGATGGAAGGCTATTACGCCTTGGAAACCCAACAGCGGATGCCCTACCTCGACGCGATGCTCGAACTCGTCGAGCGATATCGGAGGCAGAACGCCGCAGGGCGATCCCCCACGGCCGGCTCGGGAGACTCCGAAGCCCTGCTAGAGACACTTCTGGCACGAATCTCGCAGTGGAAGGCCCACTCCGACACGGAGCAGCGGCAACGGATCAACCGCTTTCTTCTCGATCTCTTTCTCCGTAAAACGGCACTCCAAAGCCGTTCGTGACCGCGCCGGCCTCGAAGGGCCAACGTGGAAGGTCCAATGAATCGCGGGTTGAAAAAGGGGACAGGCTGTTAGCGAGGTTTCTTCGGCGGTGGATCGTCCAGATCGTCGCGATCTCTCGGATGCCACAGTGGCAGACCGGCACCAACCCGTTCCGCCATGGTGGCCAACTTCTCCTTGGTGCCGGGCATTGATGCGGTGGCGTCGAATTGATCGCCGCAAACCTCGGGGGGTTCGTAGTCCCACATCCCCATTTTGATCGCTTCCAACACAGACTTAGGCAACGCCTTGCTCCTTCCCTTTGCTGCTCGCAGCCGCCGACGACGGGCGGAAATGAACGAGGGGGCGATCGTAACCCTTTACGCTGATGTGACACCCCTCCTGCCTCCCCGGGTCACGCCCTTAATCTTGAGTATTCCGATTTTTCCCGCCGTGTCAAGTATTTCCAGAAAACTGTTGCCGAGAAAATGAGGTAATCTTCTCTTGAAAGGCGATTTCCCCGCTTCCCGGGGATGGGACTTGATTTCTCCGACGGAATCCTCTCTGCTTAATAGTTTCCCCCCCTTACAATCCCACCTGACCAAGAGGCAGAGACCAGTAGGATGCACCAACCCAGTCCGTCGCCCACCTCCGATAAACCCTTGATGGTCACCATTGTCGGCATTCTCATCCTTTACGGCCTGGCGGCCGGTACGGGCCTGTTGGACCGGCTGGCCGACACGGGCAGCCACCACGGCGAGACCCCGGCGGCAACGGACAACGGAACCGCCGCTCACCCCCCGGGTAAGGACGACGGCAAGAATCACGAACCGCTCGGGCAAGACGCGCAATCTGGTGAAGATGACGTGAGGCCCGAAACGGCTCGTCACGAAGGAACCGACGCCGGACACGGCACGGTGGCCGCCCATCCACCCTACTGGATGGTCACGCCGTTTGTGCTCCTGCTGGGTGCCATTGCCGTGCTGCCCTTGATTCCGGCCACCGAGCATTGGTGGGAGAGCAACCGAAACCGCTTCCTCGTCGCCTCCGGCTTGGGCCTGCTCACGCTGCTGTACTACCTGGTGCTGCACGCGCACCCGGTCGAGTTGCACTGGCCCGGACACGCCGTGGTGGATCCCTCGGCCGGGGGATTGAACTTCGGCGTCGCCGGGGCCATGCTCGCCAACGCCATCCTGGCCGAATACATTCCCTTCATCATGCTGTTGTTCAGCCTTTACACGATCAGCGGCGGTATTCGCATCGAGGGCGACCTGCCCGCCCACAGCCTGACCAACGCCTCGTTTATCGCCGTCGGTGGACTCCTGGCCAGCTTCATCGGTACCACCGGTGCGGCGATGTTGCTGATCCGCCCCGTGCTGGAAACCAATAGCGAGCGCAAGCACGTCAAGCATACGGTCATTTTCTTTATCTTCGTCGTGTGCAACTGCGGCGGTTGCCTGCTGCCGATCGGCGATCCGCCCTTGTTCCTGGGATTCTTGCGCGGTGTCCCCTTCCTCTGGACGTTCTCGCTCTGGCCCGCGTGGCTGTTCGTCAACGGGGTCCTGATCGGCATGTATTACGTCGTCGACAAGTTCTGGTACTACCCGAAGGAGACGGTCCGGGACATCGCCCTGGACGAAACGCGGGTGCGGCGGCTGAAGTTCTCCGGGCTGTGGCCCAACTCGCTTCTGCTCATCGGCGTGGTGCTCTCGGTGGCCCTGCTCGACCCGACGAAGCCGTTGCTGAATACCGGCTGGCACCCCTGGCACTTCCTCCGCGAAGTGGTGCAATTGGCGCTGGTCGCGTTGTCGCTTGGGTTGGGGAGTCAGGCCATTCGTTTGGCCAACAAGTTCAACTACCACGCCATCATCGAGGTGGCCGCGCTGTTCTTCGGAATCTTCATCTGCATGCAAGCGCCACTGCAAATCCTGGGAGTCCAGGGACAGCAACTGGGGCTGACAACCCCGATGCACTTCTTCTGGCTCACCGGCAGCCTTTCCTCGGTATTGGACAACGCGCCGACCTACGTGGTCTTCTTCGAGACGGCCAAGACGCTCGGCGGCGAGAATCTGGTGGCCGGCGTGGCCGAAACCCTGTTGGTCGCCATCAGCCTGGGGGCCGTGTTCATGGGAGCGATGACCTACATCGGCAACGGTCCGAATTTCATGGTCAAGGCCATTGCCGAGAAATCGGGCGTCCGCATGCCCAGCTTCTTCGGATACATGCTCTACAGCATTGTGTTCCTGCTGCCGCTGCTGGTGGTGACCACGCTGCTGTTTCTCTAGGGGGCGGCCGTGCCTCCAATCGGCGGGCGCAAATACCCGGACGGCCAACCTAATTTACGGAACCAACCAATCTATGCTTACGGCGTGGCGACCGGTACAATAAGGGGAGAGTCTCCCATTTCTCCCCGCCACCGCCCCCCCTGTCAGAGTGTTCCGCCAACGTGTCCCACGAACATATCACCAGCGACGAACAACTGCGCTGCTATTGTGAGGAGTTGGCCAAAGCCGACTCGATTGCCCTGGATACGGAATTCGTCTCCGAAGACACGTATCATCCCCAGCTTTGCCTGATCCAGGTTGCCTCCGGTGGGCGTTTTGCGGTCATCGACGCGATGGCGGTCAGCGACGTCACTCCGTTTTGGGAGGTCGTCGTGCGTCCCGGACACAGGACGATCATGCACGCCGGGCGGGGCGAGTTGGAGTTCTGCCTGCGGGCCGTGGGGCGCGGGCCGGCCAATTTATTCGACGTCCAGATGGCCGCCGGGTTGGTCGGCTGCGAGTATCCGGCCGGCTACGCCACGCTGCTGGGAAAAATCCTCGGCGAAAAGGCCTCCAAGGGAGAGACACGCACCGACTGGCGGCGCCGGCCCCTATCGGACCGCCAGATCGAGTACGCCCTGGACGACGTCCGATACCTGCATCCCCTCTACGAGACGCTGAGCCGGCGGCTTGCCGAATTGGGCCGAGCCGGGTGGCTGGAAGACGAGTTGGAGGCATGGCAAGAATCGGTCGAAGAGTCTCTCAATGGAGAACGTTGGCGGCGCGTGTCGGGCAGTTCGGGATTGGATCGTCGCGGACTGGCGATCGTGCGGGAATTGTGGCGCTGGCGCGAAACGACCGCCGCGGGGCGCAATTGCCCTCGACGGCGCGTACTCCGCGACGACCTGATCGTCGAACTGGCCCGGCGAAAGACGGCCGACGCAAAACGCATTGGTGCCGTGCGCGGCATGCAGCGCCGGGACCTGCACTCGATTCTCCCCCAGTTATCCCAGTGTATCGAGCGCGCCTTGGCCATGCCCGAGGAGAAGCGGCCGGGCCGGCTGCGATCGAAGCATTCACCCCAACTTCCCGTCTTGGGCCAGTTTCTCTCCGCGGCGCTGAGCTGCATCTGCCGGCAAGCGGAGTTGGCGCCGGCGTTGGTCGGCAACCCCAGCGACGTCCGCGATTTCGTGGCCTACCGAACCGGCCAGGGGAAACACTCTCCCGACGAACCGCCGCAATTGGCCACCGGCTGGCGTGCCGAGTTGGTGGGCAAGACGCTGGACGACCTGCTGGCCGGAAAAACGGCCATCCACATTGCCGACCCCGCCTCCGAACATCCCCTGGTCTTCAAGCCCACCGATCCGGAAAGCCGGCCGGAGCCGGACTGAGTGGAAAACGGGCTGCCTATCCGTTTCACGATCTTGATCGTCGTATCGTCGTTGTGTACGACATCAACTCCGAGCGCCTACGCCAAGAAACGCAAACCGCCCGGAGATGAACCCCCGGGCGGTTGCGTGAACTGATCTCGATGATCGATTCCTCCCCTCTCCGCTAGGCCTTACGCAAGCGAATAGCGAGAGTCAGTTCAATCGATAGTTTGAGCAGC
>CAYUIQ010000314.1:0-8637 GCA_964444795.1 uncultured Planctomycetaceae bacterium | reverse complement strand
CCCCAGAAAATGCGGTTCTGGGGGCTCGCTGCGCTCGACCACCAGGGACCCACCGTTTACTCCAACGCGCCGGGCACAAGTGCCGGGGCTAAACACAAAGAACCCACAGGAACGACCCCACGATGATTTCCCTGCCCCCGGCGGCGAGCGAACCGACGATGTACTTCATCGGCGTCACGACCGGCAAATCGTCGATCATGAACGTTTTCCCCCGTTGGGCCGAGGCCCTGGGACTCGATGCCACGCTTAAGGGTATCGACCTGGAAATTCATGGTCCCGAGGACGACTATTGCCGCACGGTCGACTTCATCCGCAACGATCCGCTCTCGCTGGGCGCCTTGGTCACCACCCACAAGATCGATCTGCTCGTGGCCGCGCGGTCGATGTTCGACGATTTGGACCCCTACGCCGACATCCTCGGCGAGGTAAGTTCGATTTCCAAGCAAGACGGCCGGCTTTGGGGACACGCCAAGGACCCCATCAGCAGCGGCCTGGCGCTGGAGGCGTTCCTTCCGCCCGATTGGTGGAAAGAGATCGGTTCTCAGGCGCTGCTGTTCGGTGCCGGCGGATCGGCGCTGGCCATCTCGATGTACATGATGGACCCGCGCCGCGGCGACAACCGGCCGGCCAAGGTCGTGGTGACCAACCGCTCGAAACCGCGTCTGGAAGAAATGCAGCGGATCCACGCGCAGCTCGATTACGGCGTGCCGTGCGAGTATCACCACTGCCCCACGCTGGAGGAGAACGACCGCGTGCTGGCCGGCATGCCGGAGGGCTGCCTGGTCGCCAATGCCACGGGCCTGGGCAAGGATCGACCGGGGTCGCCGATCACCGACGCGGCCGTCTTTCCCAAGCGAGCGTTGGCCTGGGATTTCAACTATCGGGGCGATCTGCAATTCCTGGTACAAGCCCGGGCGCAAGAGCAAGCCAAGAGCCTCACAGTCGAGGACGGCTGGATCTACTTTGTTCACGGTTGGAGTCAGGTAATCGCCGAAGTGTTTCACATCGAGATCGGCCCCCGGCAGATCGACGAACTGAGCCGCATCGCGGCGGCCGTTCGTTGAGTTTTGTCGCGTGCAGTTCCGTCGTTTAACGCCCAGCCGAAGGCGCGGGCATTCTCAGCGTTAGCCCACCACAAAAGCCGGCGCCGTCGTGCCGGCCGTGGCGATCAAGGTCATCGAGCCGTAAGACAACCCGCCGAGCCCGGGCACTTGTGCCCGGCGTTTGGGCGGTAGGGGCGGCTGCCGGAGTTGCGAATCTCGCGCCATCACGGTTCAGAAACCGCGGCATCTCCCCCGCCAAGGGGTGGTGCCGAGCCGATTTCCAGAAATCTTGGGCAAATTCCCGGGGATGGGGGTGAATTTGCTTGCCTTCCTTGCAATCGCCGCTAATACTGAGCCCTGTGCTGTTTGAGTTCAGACCCCGGTATTCGCCGGGCCTCGGACGGCTGCCGGATGAGAATTTGGGGTTTGCGCGGAGTCGCGCCGCAATCGTAATCCCTCGGAGGTGATATCGTGGGTCTGATCTGTCGACTTTCCTTGTTGACCCTCACTGCGGCAACGCTCGCCCCGTCGCATGCCCACGCAGTTCTCATGGTCGATTTTGACGACAATGACGCCGGCATGAACACTCAGTCGGGATTCACATCGGTAACGACCGCCGGGGGCGCCGTGGCCGCGGACTTCGGCCAAGGCAACGCCATCGACATCTCCTTTTCGTCCAACGGCTCCAGGGACGACCGCGACCGCGGGCCGATGGACGCCGGCCAGCCGTTGGGCAACGTCGGCCGCGACTTCATCTTCGGCAACGCCAACGCCGGCGCGACGCGCCTCGACTTGAATCTGGCCGATCTTGCCGCCGGCAACTACACCATCACGACCTACCATCACGACAACAACGGTAGTTCCACGTTCGACATCGACGTCGATGTCGATACCGGAAGCGGATTCGTCGACGGTGCCACGGTCGCCCGATCGTTCGGCACGAATCCGTCCGGCGGGCTGGCGTCCGGAACGTTCAGCTTCGACGCCAACGGTATCGACGACGCCACCATCCGCACGATATCCAGCACCAACGGGCACCTGATCAACGGCTTTGAACTCACACCCAACCCGCAACCCGGCCTCAGCGTGGACATCGGGCTCAACGGGCAGGAAGTGCAATCCGGCTTCCATTCGCTCCAGCGCGGGTCCTCCGCCGGCAGCGACGACGAGACACAACGCTTCCTCAGTTCCTGGGGCAACAACGGTTATCTTGACGTGACGCTTACCAACGCCAATGTCTTCCGCGATCGCGGCGACGTCACGCATTCGCTGGGCAACCTGGCCGAGGACTTCTTTGCCCGCCAGGACGATATGACGTTGACCCTGCCCGATCTCGCCGCCGGCCAGTACTCGATCACCACGTACCACCACGACGCCACGGTGGATCACGACGTGATTGGCGTTCTGCTAACCGACGCCAACAACGTTGCGGCGGACCTCGGTCTGACCGTCGACCAGACCACGGGAACCAGTCCGGTGGACATTGCCTCCCTGGCGTTCAATTTCGAGGCCGACGGCGCCAATGACGTCGTGATTGAGTTCTTCGAGGTCAACAGTCTGGGCACGCCGTCGATCGTCTTCAACGGCTTTGAGTTGTCCGAACCGGTCGTCGAGCCCGTGACACCGGTCCCGCTGCGCGTGGACTTCAGCCAAGGTACGGATACGCCTTTGCAGCAGGGGTTTGAAGGCTTCAGTTCTAATGACGCGAACCCTCGTACACTGGCGTACGCAAATGCCGCGGCCACCGACGGTACGATTGAGGTCACGCTTTCCGGCCAAACGCACTTCCGCGATTATAACACCATCACCGGCGGGCCGTTCCTCGGCCAAAGCGATCTACTGAGCGATAGCACGCTGCGGACCACCGATGGAGTGATGACATTGACGCTGGGCGATTTGGAGCCGGGGACCTATGAGATTACCACGTATCACCACAGCACGCAGTATGACGACGGAGTTTTTGATTTGTATTTGACGGACTCCGTTGTCACCGAGTCCTTGTTGTTCAGTGGCGTGATTATTCCCGATGACTCCAGGACGCCCACCGAAATCACGACACTCACCTTCACTTTTGTCTCTGACGGTTCCGACGTCGCGATCGACATGGACAAGACCGGCGGTCGCCAGTTCAAATTCAATGGCTTTGAGCTTAGCGCGGTCGCCGCCGAGTCGGTCCCCGAGCCCTCGACATTCGCCCTGGCCGCATTGGCGCTGATGGGCCTGGGATGGTACGGCCGACGGCGACGCGAGCGGGCTGCGTAGCCTCCAAAGTAATCCACTCGAAAACTCCAGCCGCCGTTCGGGTGCCACTGGCATCTTGCCAGTGCTTCCTGGGCTCGTAGCTTGCACGTACCCAACCCATATAATCCCCCAGCGGCGATCGACCTCTCGGCCGGAAATTCGACATGCGGTGGCCCTGCTGCTCCGGAAACCGCGGGGTACTGCGTCGCTTCAAAGCGATCCACTCGCGTACTGTTTCTTGGTCGCTCTCAAATGCAAGCGACGGCAAAGAAGGCACTGGCGAGACGCCAGTGGCACCCTACTCATCACTTCAGGTGTTGCCGAGTACTACACTTTCCCCACCGGCGCCAGATAGAGCGTAAACTCCTCCTCGCCGTCGATCCGCAACAGGCGGTCCATCTCCTCCTGATGATAAGCGGCCACGGCGCACGTTCCCGCGCCGATCACTTCGCAGGCCAGGTAGAGATTCTGGCAGGCGTGTCCGGCATCCAGGGCGATGACCTTATGCGCCGCCGCGTCGTACCGCCATTCCATGCGGTAGGGGATGGTCGTCCAGATGAACGTCACGGCCGCCTGGCCAACGAACGTTTGTCCCAGGGTCGCCTCGACGAGCCGCGCCGCCGCGTCCTCTTCGGCGAATTCCCAGAGGAGTTGGTGTTCGACGGGAAGATAGCGATAGAAAGCGGGTTCCAGGCCGGTGACCTTCTGCACGCAGAGATACGTCTCCAACGCATGACGGCAGCCGGCCGAGGGAACGGTGCGCAGCGCCGTGCCAACATCCAACATCTGCCGCATGCCCTGCACGGCCCAGAGGAGAAACGATAGTTCCTCCAGCGTCAGCGGCTCGACCGTGAAGCGCCGCCGACTCTCCCGGTTGCCGATGGCCGACTGGAGATCCAGCGGGGCGATATTCTCCCAGTGGCCCGGCCGGGGCAGATCGATCCGCCGGGCGTCGGCCGGAAACGGCTTCTGCACCGGCGGCGGCCGGACACCGCGGCTCTGGTCCGTCTGCGAGAAATCGATGGTCCGGCGAACCGTGTCCTTGAGAAAGTAACGGTTCTGTTGGAACGGTGATTCTTCCACGCTACTTCACGCTCCACGTCACGTTGGAGCGCAAGGCAAACACGTAAACGTGCGGGCGGAGGTCGCGCGTGCGGCCGGGTTTGTATTTGAAGAAGATCTGCTCGGGATACGACTCGGCCACGGAGTAGTCGAGTTTGTCTTGCCCCGATCCCCGCCAGGCGAAGACCAGCACGATCTGCTTCTCGAAATCGACTTGCTCCTTCAACTTGGCCAGCGCCTCGCCGGAAAAATGCTTGGCCGCTTCGTCCGCCGAACGCATCTCCAGCGGCTTGGTCCGGTTGGACTGTTTGAACACGCTCATGTCGGGCCGGATCTTGCCAAGCTTCACGATCGGCTCCTGCGCCGACGCGACCGCGATCAGCAGAAACGGCAGAACCAACGCCGCGAGGCAAACTTTGCGGGACATTTCAGGTCTCCTTATGGTCCAGAGGTGAGCCAGCCTTCAGCTTACTCCGCCGCTGGGTCTAACGCAAATCGGGCCGATACTTGGAACCGGAAGACGATGGCGCGGGGATCCGGCACGACCATTTCGTTGGGGTCGGAATCCCCATCCGCCGCCTCACCCGGCCAATAGGGTTGCGCCATGGCCGGATAGTGCGAGGCCACGGGCGCGGTATACGCGCTGAAGACGGTCGGCATGTTGAGTTCCTTGATCGGGCCCAGGGTCATACCGGCCGCCTCGGCCAGTTCGGTCGCCTGTTGCCGAGCCCGGGTGACTGCCTGGGCCAGGGCCTTCTTTCGCTGGGCTTCGGGGAGCCGGCCAACAAAGAGAAGCTGAGGTTGAGCCGTCGCACCACCCGGTACGGTGTACACCGTCGGAGGTGCCGTCCCCGGATAAGAACTCGGTGCGTAGCTGCTACCCACCGCCACGGTCGGCTGCGACTCTTCGACGACCTCTTGTTCCTGGGGCGAGAGGTGGGACAGATCCTCGGGGCCGGCCACTGCTTTCTGGGTGACCCGCTGTCGCAATCTGTCGACCGCGATCAGAGCGGCCTGCGGAGTTTCCATGGCCGCCGTCCAACGGGCCGTCACGCCGGCCGACGCCCGATAGACTTTCGTCGGCCGGTAAGCGGGCCGGGTTCGTGGCGCGGGTGAGATGCTACGTATCGGCATTGGGGATGACGAGTAACTCGAAGGCGGCGTGGAATAAGGCATCACCGGCGGCATGCTCGGCCCCAAGGGAGCAACCGACGGATCGCCCAGCGCGATCGAGGCTTTGTCGGCTTCGAGCATCCGCAAGTTCAACTCTGCCTTCCGGAACCGTTCGGTCAGTTTCTCCAAGGCCGTTTCCACGGTCCCCCCGTAAGCGTGCAGTTCCATCCGCACCTCGATTGCCTCGGCCGGCCGATCAACGACCACCGAGCCCGTGCCGGTTACGAAGCCCGCTGCGTCGTCGGCCCATGTGGGAGACGATAATCCGAGGGCCAGACCACAGAGCCAGATTCCCGTTGTTGTTCGCATACGCATGAGTGGTTCCTCCTCGGGGTAAGGGAAAGGACATGTCGAGCCGGACGCACGGGTATTCTACCCGCCCGGCGGCAAGTCACGAATAGCGAAAGTCACCAAATTCAAGCCGCCGAGCCCCGGCACTTGTACCCGGCGTTGGGAGCGGTTCACAACGCCGGGGCACAAGTGCTGGGGCTAAACACTCCGCGGACCGATATTGTTGTGACCCTCCCCCGCCCAGTGTACAATCGACCCAGCCACCATCCGACCCACCCACACAGAAAGGACCACGCCATGCCAGCACCCCGATTCTTCCGGATGATCTGCTTAGCCGCGATCACGGCGGCCATCTTCTCCGGTGGTCAAACTTCCGCCGCCGACCCTTGGGTCGTCTACGACGGCTTCGACGGCCCCGGCAATGGAAAGCACATCGTGCTGGTCTCCGGCGACGAAGAGTATCGCTCGGAAGAGGCGCTACCCCAACTGGGAAAGATTCTGGCCAAGCATCACGGATTCAAATGCACGGTGCTGTTCGCCATGAATCCCGAAGACGGCACGATCGACCCGGACAACACCCGCAACATCCCGGGCTTGGAAACCCTCCGATCGGCCGATCTGATGATTATCGCCACCCGGTTTCGCGACCTGCCCGACGAGCAGATGCGTTACGTCGCCGAATACCTCGACGCGGGCAAGCCGGTGATCGGCATGCGGGCGGCGGTCGTTGCGTTCCGGCTCAGCAGCCCGACCTACGAACGGTTCGGCAGCGGCAGCCGGACATGGCGAGGCGGATTCGGGCAGCAGATCCTCGGCCAAACGTGGATGAGCCATCACGGCCGCCACGGGCGCGAGAGCACCCGGGGCGTGCTTGTACCGGGTGCGAAGAACGACCCGATCGTCCGTGGTTGCGACGACATCTGGGGCCCCACCGACGTCTACACCGTGCGAAACCCGTTGCCCGATGGCAGCAAGGTGTTGTTCCTCGGCCAAGTGCTCGCGGGCATGAACCCGACGGACCCACCCGTTGAAGGCCGTAAGAATGAACCGATGATGTCCATGGCCTGGACGAAAACCTACCAAGGAACCGACGGTCAGACCGGCCGGGTGTTCACAACCACGATGGGCGCCGCCACCGATTTCCAGAGCGAGGGCCTGCGACGCCTCGTGGTCAACGCCGCGTATTGGTGCGTCGGCCTGGAAGACCAGATCCCGGCCAAGGCCAACGTGGAACTGGTCGGGAAGTACGAACCCCTGCCGTTTGGGTTTGGCAAGTACAAGAAAGGGATCAAGCCGTTGGATCACGCCCTCTGATTGCCAATGCGACAACCCGGAACTCCCAGATACCCCACATTCACGCGATGCGCTTGTTTATCGTGGAGGCGGCAAGTATACTTTCGGCTGCATTGTCTCGACCGGTTGGGCCGATGTTAGGCGAGAGTTGGAAGAGGATGGTAGCTACCCTCGCCAGACGGTGGGACATGAGTTGGCCCACGGTCTGGCGACCGTAGCTACGGCGGGGTGGAATGCGACTTGGGTCACGGAGCAGGGGCTAACGATCATGTAAACTTGTCCCGCTGACGGAAAGTCAGACTAACGAAAGGAAAGTCGACCATGAGGACTCAGTTCAACAGGCGTGATTTCATGCGTACCACCGCGGTAGCGGCCGGAGGACTGGCTGCCGGGCTGGGCGGCAATTTTCTGGCCAGGGCCGAAGATACCGCGGCCATCGAGAAGACGCGTAGCCACAACAAGGAGATGGAGTACCGCCGGCTGGGCAACACGGGCCTGTGGGTGTCGGCCGTCTGTTTGGGTGGCCACTGGAAACGCGTCGCCGATGTCATTGGGCACAATATCCCGGCCGTGAGCATGCCCGGGCCGGGTCCCGGAAAAGACGCCCTGATGAAGAACCGGTACGACGTGCTGACGCGCTGCATGGAGCGGGGTATCAACTACGTCGACGCTTGTACCGAAGGCGAGATCGCCGCGTATGGTCCGGCGCTGAAAGGTCGCCGCGACAAGATCTACATGGGCTTCGCGATGTGGCCCAAGTGCCCCCGCAACAAGGCCTACTGCAACGCCGAGATGTTGTTGAAGACGCTCGACGACGGGCTGAAGGCGGCCCAAGTCGAGTACGTCGACGTCTGGCGACTGGTGGCCAGTTCGCCCGGCAAGCACAGCGAGGCCGACGAGCAGGAATTCATCAAGGCCTTCGAGACGGCGAAGAAGCAGGGCAAGGCTCGCTTCACGGGTGTCTCCTCGCACGGGCGGCCGTGGCTGAAGAGGCTTTGCGAACTGTATCCCCAGCACTTCCAGGTGATGCTCTTCCCGTATACCTCCAAGACCAAGGTCCTGCCCGAGGATAGCCTTTTCGAGGCCGTGCAGAAGCACGACATCGGCACCTTCGGCATCAAGCCGTTTGCCAGCGGTTCGCTCTTTGGCGGCGCCGCGGACGCCGAAGAGAAGAGCCGCCGTGCCCGTTTGACCATTCGGTACATTCTCGGCAATCCGGCCATCACCGCGCCCATCCCCGGGCTGGCCACGCCGGAGGAAGTCGACAACATGGCGCTGGCCGTCAAGGAACGCCGCGAGTTGGACAAGGCCGAGACGGCCGAGTTGCACCATCTCAACGAGCAGATGTGGGCCAACCTGCCTCGCGAGTACCAATGGCTCAAGGAGTGGGAATACGTTTGAGCATTCGCGCGCAGGGTAGCCATCTCGCTCCGGCGAGATGGCTGCCGTGCGAGTGCTTCGTAAGAAGCGGCTTGTGTAGTGGGGTGCCTGGGGTCGAGCGCAGCGAGCCCCCAGTTCGTCGCGTTCTGGGGGC
>CAYUIQ010000313.1:0-8684 GCA_964444795.1 uncultured Planctomycetaceae bacterium | reverse complement strand
AGAGCATCGTCGCCGAGATCCGCCGCGCCCACAAGATGCCGACTGACGAATAGAAGACGTGCCCGCGGATCGTCGCCCTCAAGTCTAGTCCCTAGCCTCCAGTCCCTACCTCTTACCCAGCTTCCGATAGCGCCGGCCATGTGTCGTGGAGCCTGACGGTTCCGATCACGGGGATCGGGAGTTGGGATTCGGCTTGCTCGGGGGTCGAGAAGACGGGCTCACCGCGGCGAAGGAGGGACGTCAGCGAGAGGATGCCCACGATCGCCAAGACGGCTGCGAGCATGGCCAGGAGGAATCCCGTCGGCGACGAAGGCGCGTCCGCCGGTGCGCTCGGCCCGCGCATCGAGATCTCGACGGGATCTTTTGCCACCCGCGAGGTCGAGACCCGTCGGCCGGCGGCGACCGCGCGGCTGTGTTGCCCCATGGCGTCGGCCACCTCAGCCCAGAGCGTCTTGTATTGTGCGACCGCGGCGGTGTGCTCCGCCAAGTCGGGACGGGATGGGAGAGCCGGTTCCGGCTGCGGCTCGGGCGGCTGACTCGGCACGACCGGCGTTTGATCCGCCAGAGCGTCCGGCTCGGCGACGATTCGTGGCGTAATCTGACCCAGCCGACGCGACATCTGTTCGATCCGCGCCTCGATGTCGATCACCAACGGATGCAGCGGCGTTCGCTGCACCAGCAGATCGCGCCGCTCGTCCTCCAGCGCCGTCAGCGTCCGCTTTGCTTCCGTCCAGGCCGGGTTATCGGTCATCGACGAGGGGGCGACCTCGGTCCGCGGCGGGAAAATCACGGGCGGCGGCGTTTCGGCTTCGGAGGATACGGCCTGCGCGACGGCTTCTTCAGCGCGGCGCAGATTCTCGGCAAGATGGGTCCGCACGAACATGTCGCATCGGCTTGTCGCTTGAGCCAGCCGGTCGTGAGCCGCCGCGACAGCCGATTCCGTCTCGACTCGCCGCGGATCGGTTTGCGAGCGTAGGAGACGGCGGCAGTCGTCGGCCAGTTGCGTGGCCAATTGGTGGACGACGGGAACGATCAACGTCCGGTCGTCGCCGGTCAAGTGCAACGAGATGGTCACGACGCACGGCTCGTCCGGTTCGCTGGCCAAAATGCGGAGCCCCTGTTGCACCCGCCGCACCAACGCCCTCGTCGGGAACGCTTCGGAGCCGGTCCGGTCCGTCTCCTTTTCCGCCGTATTTAGCCGGTCCAGCGCCCGGCGAACATTCGCCTCGGAAGCGATCTCGCGGTGAAGTTTGGTCAGTTGGGCCTGTCGCTCGATGTCCGGCCTGATCGGCACCGACACCGTGGCCGTGCAGTCGACGGGGAACTCGGCCGCCGGACGACCACCCAATATCGCATGCACGGACCATCCGACCACCCCGATGGCGCAAACGGCGAAGACCACCCGCGCGGCCAAACCGCGACGTGATCCTTTCGCTTCTTCCGACGC
Organism: uncultured Planctomycetaceae bacterium; assembly: GCA_964444795.1. Lineage (GTDB taxonomy): Bacteria > Planctomycetota > Planctomycetia > Pirellulales > Thermoguttaceae > JABMRP01. The sequence continues at coordinate 7,237 of CAYUIQ010000313.1, read as the reverse complement.
TTGGCCTATTGCGAACATCCTCGATACCCCTCTGTCTCCGCCCGTTGAGCAAGGCGCTTGCAGTGTCGGCAGCCGTCCACCGCCTCCGTATCAGAATCGACGACCGGCCGCGACCGGCTTGACCCCGCCAGGGCGACCCCGCAGGACCGGACCTTTTGGAATCTGCGTACCCCAGTTGCTCTGGTTCCCGGCATAGCATGGGAACAAGGTCCAAAACCGACTATATTGACGAAGAGCCCGCCGAGCCGCACATCGATCGCACCAAGAAAAGAGACCTCTTTCCTCCCGCTCTTCGAGATTCAAACCATGTTTCGCGTCAAAATCTGCGGTCTGACCTCGGTCGAAGACGCCCGGGCGGTGGTCACCGCCGGGGCCGACGCGGTGGGCTTGAACTTCTTCGAGCGGAGCAAACGGTTCATCGACGAGCCGCTGGCACGTGAAATCGTCGAATCGCTGCCCGCCGGCGTGGTCAAAGTGGGCCTGTTCGTCAACGCGCCGGCCGAGGAGGTCCGCCGGAAATTCGATCAACTGCACCTCGACCTGATCCAGCTACACGGCGACGAACCGCCGGAGTATCTCACGGAGTTGGGCGATCGGCCCGTGATGCGAGCGTTTCGCTTGAGGGCCAGCGGGCTGGAGCCAGTCAGACTGTATATCCAACGTTGTCGACAACTCGGCTCCTCATTGGAGATGGTTCTGATCGATTCACACGTTCAGGGGGAGTATGGGGGTACTGGCGAAGTAGCCGACTGGTCGGTTGCGGCGCAGTACACGACAGGCATGCCATTCCCCCCATTAGTGCTGGCCGGCGGGCTGACCGCCGAAAACGTCGCCCAGGCGATCGAAGCGGTTGGCCCTGTGGCGGTCGACACGGCCAGCGGTGTGGAGTCGAGTCCCGGCCGAAAGGACCCCGCGCGGGTGACGAGTTTTGTCGGCGCGGCGGTTGCGGCGCTGGCAGGTCGGTGAAAAAGGGGTTGTTTGTAGAGGGTGCCTGGGGTCGAGCGCAGCGAGCCCCCAGTTCGTCGCGATCTGGGGGCTCGGTGCTCGTTCCTCGCATCTCGACCCCAGGCACCCATCGATCTCACGGTTACAATCGTCCGGTGAGTAATCCTAGCTGGCCCAGTGGTCCTTGCCAAAACAACCCTCTAGGGCGTAAGATAGGCGCCATCTAATTCTCCCAAACCGTTTGTTGCAAAAGGAAGTTTCCCGTGGCGCAGGTAGAAACGAAAATGGGCTACAAAGTTGCCGATATGTCGCTGGCCGACTTCGGTCGCAAAGAAATCTCGCTGGCCGAGAACGAGATGCCCGGCCTGATGGCACTGCGGGAGAAATACGGCCAGAGCAAGCCGCTGACCGGATCGCATATCTCCGGCTGCTTGCACATGACGATCCAGACGGCCGTGCTGATCGAGACACTCACCGAGCTGGGTGCCGCGGTTACCTGGAGCAGTTGCAACAAGTTCTCGACCCAAGATCACGCGGCCGCCGCGATAGCCGCAACGGGTATTCCTGTATACGCCTGGAAGGGGGAGACCGACGACGAGTACGACTGGTGCATCGAGCAGACGTTGATCTTCCCCGACGGTAAACCGTTGGACCTGATCGTCGATGACGGCGGTGATCTGACGGCCATTGTCCACGGCGAGAAGTACAAACACCTTTTGGGGGGCATGAAGGGGCTCTCCGAAGAGACGACCACGGGCGTTCACCGGCTCTACCAGATGCACGAGCAGGGCGAGTTGGCCATTCCGGCGATCAACGTCAACGACTCGGTCACCAAGAGCAAGTTCGACAACCTCTACGGCTGCCGCGAGTCGCTGGCCGACGGCATCAAACGGGCGACCGACGTGATGGTGGCCGGCAAGGTGGTCGTAATATGTGGCTACGGCGACGTCGGCAAGGGCTGTGCCCATTCGATGCGATCCTATGGCGCCCGGGTGCTGATCACCGAGATCGATCCGATCTGTGCGCTTCAGGCAGCCATGGAAGGGTACGAGGTGATCACCATGGAAGAGGCCGCGCGGCAGGGCAACCTCTTCGTCACCACCACCGGCTGCCGCGACGTTATCCTGGGCAAGCACATGGAGCAGATGCCCAACGACGCGATCGTCTGCAACATCGGCCACTTCGATCTGGAGATTGAGGTCGCCTGGCTCGAAGAGAACGCGAGCCTGAAGAAGATGAATATCAAACCGCTGGTCGATCGCTACACGTTTCCCGACGGTCATTCGATCTTGCTGCTGGCCGAGGGGCGGCTGGTCAATCTGGGCTGTGCCACCGGGCATCCTTCGTTTGTCATGTCCAACTCGTTCACCAATCAGGTTCTGGCCCAGATCGCCCTGTGGACCGAGCCGGAGAAGTATCCGCTGGGCGTTCACGTGTTGCCCAAGGAACTCGACGAGGAAGTGGCCCGGCTACACCTGGAGAAGCTCGGCGTAAAGCTTTCCCAGCTCACGCAAAGGCAGGCCGACTACCTGGGCATCCCCAAGGACGGCCCCTTCAAGCCGGACTACTACCGGTATTAGAAACCAGCGGTTCGTTTCCCGTTCCTTCATCGCTCGAACCCATGGACTGTCTGCCAGGATGCCCGAGATTCAAGCCTTCCGCGGAATTCGCTACGACCTCGGACACGTCGGTTCGCTGGGCGACGTCATCGCACCGCCCTACGACGTGATCGATCCGGAGCAACAGACGGCCCTCTACAAGCAGCATCCGTGTAACGTCGTGCGGCTGATCCTCAACCGGATCGAGCCGGGTGACGACGACGAATCCAACAACCGCTACACCCGGGCGCGGCGTTTCCTGAAGCAGTGGCAGTCGCAGGGGGTGCTCTTCACCGAGGCGGATCCGGCAATCTACGTCTACCACCAGCGGTTCGACGAGGCCGGCGTGAGCTACACGCGGCGGGGATTCATGACCCGGCTGCGGTTGTCGCCGTTCGGCAAGGGATCGGTCTTTCCGCATGAAGAGACGATGAGCGGGCCGAAACTCGACCGGCTCATGCTGACGGCCGTCTGCAAAGCCAACCTCAGCCCGATCTTCGGCCTGTACCCCGACCCGGCCAACGAAGCCCAGGAGCTGCTCGAGGCGGCCATCGCCGGGGTGGCCCCGATCGAGGCAACCGATCATCTGGGCGTGGTCCATCGGATGTGGCCGGTCACCGACGTGTCGGTCATCTCGGCCGTCTCGGCGGCCATGAGCCCCAAGCCGGTCTTCATCGCCGACGGCCATCATCGCTACGAGACGGCCTGCAACTATCGCGAGCAGATCCGCGACTCGGGCTTCTTGAAAGACGACCATCCGGCCAATTTCGTGCTGATGATGTGCGTGGGGATGGACGACCCGGGCATGCGCATCCTGGCCACGCACCGGCTATTCCGCGAGGTGGGGCCCTTCTCATCCGACGAGCTAATCGCCAAACTGAGCCCCTGTTTCACCGTCCAGGCAGCCGCCCAGGGCGCCGAGTCGGCCCCTCTGGTCTGGCACCAGATCGAGTCGGGAGACGACCAGACCACCATCGGCCTGTATGCCGCCAAGGACCGGCAGTGGGTCACCGCCGAGCTGACCGAGCCGGGCCGGGCACGCATGGCCGAAGTGGCCCCCGACCATGGCGAAGATTGGCGCGAACTGGGCGTCAGTATCCTCCACCGGCTGATCGTGGGCACGCTGTTGGATCCGGAGGGCAAAGCGGAAATCAAGTACGCACACCCGGTCGAAGACGTTGTCTCGGCCATCGCCTCGGGCGAGTTCCCCCTGGCCGCTCTGGTTATGCCCGCGAGCATCCAACACGTCCGCGACATCAGCCTCCGCGGCGAACGCATGCCGCCCAAGAGCACCTACTTCTATCCCAAGCTGCTCAGCGGGCTGGTGCTCAATCCGCTGGAGTAGCTCGCGAATTGGGGTGCCTGGGGTCGGACTGCGAGGAACGAGCAGGGAGCCCCCAGATCGCTTGCAACTGGGGGCTCGTCGCTCGTTCCTCGCATCTCGACCCCAGGCACCCCTGGCTCGACCCACGGTCTGGCGATGGCGGCTACGGCGAGCCCACCACACCTTGCCCGTTTCACGTGGAACACCCCTTTGCCCCGATCCGCAACGCCGGCAGAATCGTGTTTCCCGTGAAACATTCACTCCGACGGGCTCTGCGTTGCATGTTATCCGCCTGCCTCGGTAGAATGGGATCGTGCGTGTTGCGAGGCAGGAAATCCGGACCGGTAGGAGTTTCACCATGGAACGCCGTGGCATCGGTGATCGCGTTGCCAGCCGTCAAGGTGGTTCCCTTCGGTTCAGTCTGGCCAGTATGTTCATCGTAACGACCGGCGTGGCCATTGTACTCTCGGGTATCTATGCGGGGTCCGACTGGACTGCCAAGCTGACCGCTATGCTCTGCATAGTCTTGGGGCCCATCGTCCTCACCGTCTGGCTAGTCGATGGTCGGGGCTATGCCAGAACATTTGCCATTGGTGGTCTGTTTCCCGCGGCCCTGTTCATGCTTTCCGTTCTGCTCGACCTTCTGTATGCCCCCAATCCCTACTTCGGGAGGATGGGGAATTCAACTGTGGCAAACGATGTCTCCAATAACATCATGGTCTTGCTGGCCGTTTACTGTTCCGCCATCATAACGACCGGGTTGCTGGCCATGGGTGTGCGGTGGATGGTCGAGTCACGTGACGGCGTGCCCAGCTCCCAATCGTCGTCAGGCATCGATTTCGGGAAATCCCCGTTGGACCAAGAAGACGGGGCGTCGGATGTCGAAACAGAAGACAGCGGGGCTTAACTGACTCCCCCGTTTCCCGTGAAACACCCGATTTCCACGATCCGCAAGGTTTGCGGAAACGAGTTTCACGTGAAACTCGGCCCAGGCGGTAGCGATAGTGCTGACCCATGGGATGCTGCCCACGGGCGTGGCCCGTCCTTCCGCTTTCCGCTTTCGGCTTTCCGCTTTCCCGCCCGCCCCCCTCTCCGGTGGCCTCAATCGCCATAACTGGCATTTCCCGCAAATGGCCCTCCCTGGTAGAATTCGTGCCTTGCGCTGGCGGAAAGTGCGCCGGTGCTATCGCATGGAGGCGTATTGTGGGTCGAGTTTTCTGCGTGGCCAATCAGAAAGGCGGGGTCGGTAAAACGACCACCGCGATCAATCTGGCTGTGGCTTTGGCCCGATCGGGGGCCGAAACGCTGCTGGTCGATCTCGATCCGCAGTGCAACGCCACCTCCGGATTGGGGCGCGAGCCGGCCCAGCGCCATCCATTGGTCGTCGATACGCCGCTGCGCGAGGCGATCGTCGATACCGAAACGCCGGGGCTGCACTTGCTGCCCGGCAGCCGCAGTTTCCGCGATATCGAAACACTCACCCAAGGCGAATTGGACGGCAACGACAACGCCCACAACAACCGCCGCCCGGAGACGGCCCTGCGCGAACAGCTCACCCGCGGGCTGGCCGGGTTCGATTTCGTGCTGATCGACTGCCCGCCCTCGCTGGGGCAACTCACGCGCACGGCCCTGGCCGGCTCCAGCGAAGTGCTCATGCCCATCCAGTGCGAGTATTTCGCCATGGAAGGGCTGGCGCAGATGATCGAGGTGGTACGCCAGGTAATGGACCAGTACGAAGGCCAGCTTGAGTTCGGCGGCATCGTGCTGACGATGCACGACCACTCGCTCGAACTGACCCAGGAAGTGGAAGCCGAAGTCCGCGATTTCTTCGGGGAGATCGTCTACCAAACGGTCATCCCCCGCGACGTCGCGGTTTCCGAGGCGCCCAGCCACGGCAAATCAGTCATCGACTACAGCCCGCGTTCTCGGGGTGCCCGGGCGTACGTGGAGCTTTGCACGGAGGTACTTGAATATGACTAGGGAACGACGACTCGGACGCGGACTGGAAGCCCTCTTGGGACGCCGGCCCAACAACCCCCCGCCCGCCGAACCGCCACCGGTCGAGGCTCCCGCGGATCTCGACTCGCCGGCGAGTGACGCACCGCACGACGAGGCACCCTCCATCAATCCGCCGACCTTGGAGCCGCCACCCGTGATGGAACCGCCGACAACCGGCGCGGTCTACGGGGAGGCGACCGAGGCAACTTATGCGATGGAACCGCCGCCGGCCACCGAGTCGCTCCACCGGCTCGACGCCGGGGAGCCGGCCGCATCGGTTCCGCCGCCGCACCATCCGGGCTTGACCGAAGACCGGCCGTATCGGCCAGCCGAAACACTCCCGGCCGACGGCCCCAGACACATCGACGTACGCCAGATCGACGCCAATCCGTTTCAGCCTCGGCAAGACTTCGACTCCGGCGAGACGGACACCCTGACCGAGAGCGTGTCGGCCCACGGCCTGCTGCAACCGCTGGTCGTGCGGCGCGTGGGCGATCGCTATCAGCTTGTGGCCGGCGAACGTCGTCTTCGGGCGGTCAAGCAAGCCGGCTGGTCGGAGGTTTCGGCCCAGGTGGTCGAGGCCGACGATCGCCAGGCCACCGAGCTGGCACTGGTCGAGAACCTGCAGCGCAAGGACCTCAATCCACTGGAAAAGGCCGCTTCGTTTCAACGGTACCTGGAAAAGTTCGGATGCACGCAGGAGGAATTAGCCACGCGGATTCAACGCGATCGCTCGACGGTGGCCAACCTGATTCGATTGCTAGAATTACCCCAGGCCGTGCAAGACGCCGTCCGCTCGGGCGAGGTCTCGCAAGGTCACGCCCGGGCGCTGTTGCCGCTGGGCGAGGAAGACGAGCAGGTCGAGTTCTGCCAGCGCATCGGGCGCGAGGGGCTCAGTGTGCGGGCGACCGAAGCACTGGTCCAAGAGACGATCGCCGGGGCCGAGTCGGCCGAGTTGGGCATGGCCGACGGTGCGTCCGCGGGGGGTGGTCGTCCGGCGCAGTCCAAGAGCGAACACCTCTTGGCCCTGGAGCAAGAATTTCGCTTGGCGCTGGGCACGAAGACCAAGATCACGCACAACACGCGCGGCCGGGGAAAGATCGTCGTGCATTTCCACACCCACGACGAATTCGAGCGTCTCCGCCGCCTCTTCTGCGGCGAAACCGGCTAGGAGCAGCATCACCGGGCCGGGTGACTGCGGCGTTATATATACGCCTGTACACTTCACCCCCGATTGTCAAACACGGCTCGCGACGATACGATAAGCGGTATGGGACACCCGAGCGGCAGCAACCGCCCGGGGCTCGACCCCATCCCACGGGGCGTGGCGCAGCCTGGCTAGCGCGCCTGCTTTGGGAGCAGGAAGTCGGAG
>CAYUIQ010000312.1:0-8994 GCA_964444795.1 uncultured Planctomycetaceae bacterium | reverse complement strand
TTTTCAGCGCCGATTTTCCCCCGCCCCCGGTCCGTTTTGGACGCCTATCTCCACTTGAGGAACTCAAGCCAAATTAGCAACTTCGCGTTGTTCTCGGCAATGCACCAGCGCTTCGCGGGAGAACGCTGCGTCGGCTGGAACCGGCGATTGCCGCCGGGCCGTGACGGACGTCTCTGGCCAATGGCCAGCTATTGCACAGGAGCGAATCGAATTGCCTTGAGACTGGCCGTCTTCGTCTCTCCTTCCAGACACGACACGCTTACGCGATACTTGCCGGGCTTGGGGAAGCTCATCCAGCCGATGGGGAACTCTTGATAGTTGTGGGATGAATTCTGCTCGTTCTGAATGTGCTCGCCGCCTTCGATGTCGACGCCCCAGACGAGACGACCTTCTCCCGCGTAGGTGAGATGGACGCAGTAGTCGCCCGGCTGTAGGACGTTGACTTCCCAGGTGGCCTTGCCGCCGGGCTGCCACTGGTGCACGCGAACCACGCCCTTCCATTCGCCGAACTTCTCCATCCAGCGTTTCTCTTCTTGCACGGCCCCCTCGACGGTCGCGAATTCGGCCAGGATCTCGGTGCCGATGTTCGGGTCGATACCCCAGACCGGATCGGCCTCGGGCGGACCGTTGCACTCGAGCTCGATCACGGATACAAGCTTCTCAGGCGCGCTGGACGGGAGTTGCAGGATCGCCCAGCCTGAGGACGTTTCATGATCGAGGGCCTCCGACCGGTCGCGCTTCAGCAGACGGGCGGAAACGATCGGCGTTTTCAGGCCCGGCAGATAGAGCTTGCCGGAGGTCGGCCACTCGAAGACGGCCAGATGGAGCCTGTTTCCTCGGCGAGTCACGTCTCCCCATGGCAAGGCGTGCTGCCACGGCGAGGCGTCGGCCGCGTAGACGACGTGCGGATAGCGACGAATCCACTCGCCGGCTTCGCGCAACGATCGGGCGGCCCGCTCGGGTACCGTGCCGTCGCCGCGCGGGCCGATGTTGAGCATGTAAGTTCCGCCCCGTCCCACGCAAGCAATCAGGCGGTGCAGAATCTCCTTGGGCGATTTCCAGTATTCGTCGTACCATGCATAGGCCCAGGAGTCATTGGTCGTATCAACGCTTTCCCACATGCCTTCGACGTTGTGTCGCGGCACTTCCATATCGCCCAGGGTCTGGTAGTCGCCCAGGCCGTGGCCGGCTCGGCCGGAAACGAGTGCATTGGGCTGGTTCTTGCGAACCACCTCGACGAGTTGCTCCACGTAATGTTTCGGCATCTTGCCCGGCGTATCGAACCAGACGATCTCGATCGGCCCGTACTCGCTGGTGATTTCCTTGACCTGAGGCAGGCACTTCTCGACGAAGTAGTCATCGAAAGTCGCAGGATTCCCGTCGGCGTCGGTCTTCGGGCCGTTGCCGCCGCCGGGGAACGTCCAGTCCTGATTGTGCGAGTAGTAGAATCCGAACCCGAGCCCCGCCTCTCGACAAGCCGCCGCCAGGTCCTTCATCGGGTCCTTCTTCCAAGGCGTGGCGTCCACGATGTTGAAATCACAGGACTTGGAATGGTACATGGCAAACCCGTCGTGGTGTTTGCTGGTGATGACGATGTACTTCATTCCAGCGTCTTTGGCGAGTTGGGCGATCGCCTTGGCATCGAATTTCACGGGATTGAACGTCCCGGCCAAGCGTTTGTACCGGTCCACCGGAATCCCGGCCATTCGTGGGTTCATGATCCACTCGCCGATGCCGTAGTAGGTCTTGTCGTCGACCTTGTTGGCAAGCTGCGAATAGAGCCCCCAGTGGATGAACATAGCGTAATTGCCTTCGTCGAGGAGTTGGCCGCGCCGGGCGTTCTCCGCACGGAGCTTGACGACCGAGTCACCCCACATTTTGTCCATCTCTTGCGAAGATGCGGGATCCGACGCTCCCCACAGAAACACGGCGATCAAGCAGCTTTTCGCTATTCGGGTAATCATGTCTGTTCTCGCTTTCGTTCTTTCTTGGTTTGCGATGGACCAGCCTACTCAGCACGCTTCTCGGAGAAACAGCTCTTGTTCGGTTCTTGGGGAAGCGTCTCCTTCCACGCATCGATCAGGGCACCCAGCCGCCGAACTTCCTCGGGATGCTCATCGCGCAGGTTTGTCTGCTCCAGACGATCCTCCGGGAATCGGAATAGTTCCACCTGGCTTTCTGCTTTCCCGAGCAGCAACTTCCACCCGCGCTGGCGAACGGCGAGCGTCGGCCAGTTGTCGCCGCGGCTGCTTGCTGTGTGCCATTGCCAGAAGACCGGTTTCGCTCGCTTCGAGCCGGGCGTGCCCAGCAGGGCCGGCAATCGGCTCACACCATCGGGCTCGTAACCCTTGGGCAACTCCACTTGCGCGATTTCGCAGAATGTCGGCAGCAGGTCGACTGCGGTGATCGGCGTTGTATCGTCGATCTTCCCGGCGGCAATCCGGCCCGGCCACCGTGCGACAAACGGAACACCGATGCCGCCCTGCAACAGCGAACGCTTCCGCCCGCGGTGACCGCCGGTTACGCCAACCGACGCAAAGCTGCCGAATCCCGGACCCGTCGATTCGTCGCCCGCGTTGCGGCGGCTTGGCGGCCCCGTATTTTCCGGGCCGTTGTCCGAGCTGAAGATCACCAGCGTGTCATCCGTCAGATTCAACCGTTTCAACTCGGCCAGCACTTCACCGATTCGGGCATCCGCGTGGGCAAGCACGGCTGCGTAGATCCGCTTCGCCTCGTCGTCCAGATGTGCGAACTGCCTGAGATACTCCGGCCGTGGGTAGTGTGGCGTATGGGGTTCGTGGATCCATAGGTTGATGAAGAACGGCTTCCCGGCCGCGTGGCTCTTCCGGATGAAATCGATCGCCAGCCGGGCGTCGTCATGCACGGGCATTTGTGGGCCCGAGCAATTGTACGCGCCGTACGTGTCGTATCCGTACTCAATCGGCAACGGCGCGTCGGGGACCATAATGTTCGTTAGATGCCACTTGCCGAAATGGGCCGTCGCGTAGCCGCTCTCCTTGAGAAGCCGCGGCAGGAGAACGGCCTTCGGGTCGAGCCAATCGGGCATGCCTCGTTTCACGTGACTCTCGACCGTGGCGAAGTGTCCGTGAACTGCGTGCCGTGCCGGAAAGTGACCGGTCATCACCGCCGTCCGACTCGGCGAGCAGACGCCGCTGGCCACGGTGAATTGGTAGAACTCGGTGCCCTCGGAGGCAAGACGATCGATGTTGGGCGTCTTCAGCCACGGATGGCCATGGCAGGCGAGATCGCCCCAGCCCCAGTCGTCGGCGAAGATGAACAGGATGTTCGGTTTCCCACCGGCACGCGCCGTCTCATCGCCGCGGGCAACGGAGGTGAACGCGCTGACGGCGATCATCCCGATCGTGAGAACGAAGAATGCTCTGGCCTTGGTCGTGTGTCTCTTCATGGAGGACTCCTCGAATGCAATCCGCATCAGTTACTGATTGGTCTCCGCTGGGCTGATTCAGCGAAGGTTGCGAGACTCTGGCTCGGGCCCTTGCCACGGCGCCCCGGACACTCGCGATCTCCCTTCACCCGTTCCTTTGGCGAGGAGCGTCTCGCTCACGACTTAGGTCCGTGCGTATGATCCTCTATGCCCGTCGATCGCTGGATACATTCTCCTGAACCTTGCCGCCCATGGTCAAGTCTACCCCGTCTTTGCGCAATGCGTCCTGGATCTCGGCCACCTTCAAGTCGCGCGGCATGACATTCCGTTTGGCCGAGATGGCGGCTGCCAGGCCGGCGGCATGACCAGTCGCCACGCAGTTGCCCATGCTCTTGCCGGCAGCCATGCCCACATGAGTGGCCGAGATACTCCGCCCGGCGGTCAACAGCCCGTCCACCTCCACCGGCAGCAGTGACCGATAGGGGACGTCGTGGATCCGCATCTTCGTATATTTGTATCCCATCAGGTCGAGATAGCCGCTTCGCCAGCCGATCGTGTCGTCGAACGTCTGGCCCTTGGCGGCGTCTTCTTCGGTGAGGATGTAGAGCCCCTTGAGGCGACGCGTCTCGCGCACGCAGATCTGCGGGCTGGTGCCGACCAACTCGACGTCCTTGAGATCCTCGCCGCCGAACTCTCGCATGGCCTGGGTGATCTGTATGGCCTGCCTTCGGCCCACGCATTCGGCGGCGGATCGTTCGAGCGGATCGGTCATGTCGAACTGGCCGATTGTCTTGGTGCCCGTGTGGTTGCTGTAGTACATGTGACAATTGGCCACCGGTCCCATGCCCCAGCCACCCGGCACCAGAGGATACTTCTCGCGTGCGCGTTTGGCGATTGCCCGGGTGCTGGACCGTCGGATTTGTTCGGGGGTGACATTGGCGAAGTTCAACAGGGTGGTGTTGGGCATTCGCGGCTCGACCGTCTCCATTAGGGTCTCGGCTCCGGCGAAGTACGCTACGTCGGCATCGCCCGAGCAGTCGATCACGACTTTGGCCCGAATCGTTGCCAGCCCCTGCTTCGTACTCACAACGGCGCCGGCAACGCGATTGCCTTCCATCAAGGCGTCGACGGCCGACAGATGCACGAGGAATTTGCAGCCCACTTGCTCCAGCGCATCCAGGACGGCCACCTTGAGATAATCCACGTGGCAGTACAACTGGTGCTGCCCGATGTGGACGGCCTGGTCACCATAGGCGAGGAGCTTCTCGATCAGCAGTTCGTGGACCACCGAACGCGGTTTGCTCATGGGCCGCATCTGGTTGATCGGCATGCCCAGAGACCACGATGCCACGCCGCCGAAGAAACCGCAGCTTTCGATCAACAGCGTCTTGGCGCCGGCTCGCGCCGCGGCCAGTGCTGCGCCGATGCCGGCCGGCCCGCCCCCGACGACCAGCACGTCGGTCTGCACGAGTTGCCGGGCCTTGGGCCTCTCAGCGGCTTGGGCGCCACCGGTCAGCAGCGCTCCCGATGCCGCTGCCCCGATTCCGAGGCCGGCCTGCTTCAGCAGTGTGCGTCGATTACTCTTGCGATCGCTCATGACTACTTTCCCTCCAGGAGGATGACGTCCCTCTTTGCATTCTCATAGCCTTGCCGCCAGTCGGCCGGGCCGCCTTTGCTGAGTGACTGAGGCTTGTATTGTCGCTGCCCGATCGTGGCATAGTTCTTCCAATGCACAACCGCCCGTTTCAGGTGTTCGGCCGCCTGTTGGGGCTGTTTCTCCTTGGTGTCGGCGGCACGGGGCTTCTCGGCGCAGTAGAGCCCGAGATGGGCCACGGCCTCGATGTCGCCCAGGGTGCGCTGCCAAGTCTTGTCGCCTGAATCCGCCATTCTTGGGCTATCGCAACCGGACGCGGCCCACCAGGAGCGGTCCCCAAGAACCTCAAACTCCGATGCGAGCAGCGGGAGAAACAGCGTTGTCAGACTCTTCATGGCGTTCATTCCTGCTCACGGTTGATCTCGAAAAACCCCTCGACGTCGTCCAGGACGACCCTCTTACGCGCGTCTGGAGATCGGGTCTTGAAAACTACGTTTCTGAATTCCACGTTGCGGGCATGGCGGATATAGGCACCCCACGCTGGGAGCACACCGAAGAAGAACTGCTCCGGATAGCGATCGATATCTTCAGGAACGGCGCGCTGCGCGTCGTTCTCCGTGCCGCCGCCTGGATAGGAGATCTTGACGTTCTCCAAGACCACGTTTTCGACGTAGTGCCCCGGAATGCCCGTAATCATGATCGGGCCCGATTTGGATTTCTCCCGGTCGGTCACCTCCGGGGAGGTTTCCACGTTGAGATTCTTGTACGCCGCTCGAGCCGCCTCGGCCCGGTCCTCGATGGTCACCTTCGCGACCACGTCGCTGATGCGTATGTTCTTCAACGTGCCGACAGGCGGTCGTTCCCGTTTGCCGTAGCTACGGCCGCGATTGCCCAACCGGATGAAGATCGGGTTGCCCACGTTTTCCATGACAATCCGCGAGATGTCGACGTTTTCCAGCCGTCCGCCGTCGACAAGCTGCAGCTTGATGGCTCCCATGGGGCTGTTGTAGAAGTAGCAGTTGGTCACGCGAACGTCGATGAATCCACCGCGCGATGACGTGCCGAACTTCAGCGGAGCCGTATTGCTGGAGACCCTGCAGTTGCGCACGACGATGTTGCGGCAAGGATTGAGCGAGCTTTTCAGGCAGATCGCGTCGTCGCCCGCGTCGATGTCGCAGTTCTCGATCAGCACGTTCTCGCAGCCGTCCAGGTCGAGGCCGTCGTTGTTGTAGCCGTTATTGCGGAAGCGAACGGTGACGGCCTTGAAATGGAGATTGCGGCAATCGATCAGGTGCAACCCCCAGAACGCCGGACGCCGGTAGGTGACTCCCGAGAAGGTCAGTTGGTCGCAGTTGACCATGCGTATCAAACGTGGGCGTATCGACGTCTCTCGCCCTCCGGAGCGAATCCTGGGAAAGTGCTCCGGGGTGCCTCGGCCGTCGATCACACCGAGCCCTTCGATCACGATGTTGCGAGCGTCTTCGGCATAGATCAGGCAGTGGGGCCCACCTTCCCTGGGGTTGCTGAGGCCGTCGGTCTTGTAGTCGGCGATGTCGAGACTGCCCAGCAAGCTGGCACCGTGATCGAGCGAGAGCGTGATGTTGCTCCGAAGCCAAATCGTGCCGATCTGGAAATCGCCGGCAGGGACGCGAACGATGCCGCCTCCTTCACCGTGACAGGCGTCGATCGTTTTCTGGACTGCCGCGGTATCCATGGCGACACCGTCTCCAACGGCGCCGTAGTCCTTGACGTTGAAGACCTTGGCCTTCGCCGCTGCGTGGGCCGCAGCGACCAATGCCGGGTTGTCATCTGCGAACACACGCGTTGTTTCCAGCGCGATGAGTGCTGCCAGCAATGCGCCATATACTCTCTTGTCCATGGTCGTTGGGTCCGTATCTAAGTGTGATGGCTAGAGGTGGTCTACGAAGAACCGCACCGTGCGATCTACGATAACCTGCCGGGAAGGGTTGATGTCCGCACCCACGCTTCTCCAATTGTGCCCGGAATTCTTGACGATCAGGATTTCGACCGGCGCTTGGATCGCCTTCGCCTTCTCTTGCATGTAGTAGGCATGCTTGACAGGGATAGTAGTGTCCTTGTCTCCCTGAATCATCAGCAACGGCGGACTCGTTGAGGTCAGGTAGTTGATTGGGCTCATCTCACGATAGCGTGTCAGTTTGTCCTGAGGTCCGGAATCGGAGCCCAGGATGCGAGGTCCAAAGCGGTCGCGGAAATCGGGCCGGTCATCGCGATTGAACAGGTCGGTGTTCTCAAAATCGCAGGGACCGTACCAGGAAACGCCGGCCACCATTCGGTAGGTGACCTCCGCAAGCGTTGGATCTCCCGGCAGGCTTTCAGGCGAGGATAGCAGCAGTATCTGGGCGATGTGTCCTCCGGCGGAGTCCCCCATGACGTAGACACGCATCGGATCAATCTTCAGGGCCCTATTGTTCTTGGACAAAAAACGAATCGCATCTTTGCAGTCGATGACACAGTCACGCATGGCGGCGTTACTGTCCTTCTTCGCAAGCCGGTACGTCACCGGGGCCACAGCGAATCCCTCTTTGACCAGGCGCAGAAACACCGATTCGAAGCTACCGGCAGCCGCCTTGTATCTGCTGCCCGCAGCCCACCCCCCGCCGTGCGTGAAGATCACTACCGGGAATTTGTCCGCAGGATTCTTGGTCGGATAGTACAGGTCCAAATGCAAATCCTGGCCCGAGGCTTGCTTATAGAGAACCTCCAGCTTCCGCTGGCCGCCGGTCTCCAGGTATTTGGACGCCTGGGCGCGGCGGGTTGTTGCGCCCGGGCCACGCTCCGCTTTAGCGGCAGTCGCCTCCGCCTGGACATCGTCCAATGCTTGAACGATGTGCCCGCAACACGGCAATAATGCGCTCGTCACGATGAGGATCTTGTTCATTTCACTTTACCCTCCTTTCTGGACGGTCAGTTATGGTTGCGAGGCACGTCCTACTCGGCGAAGAACAAAACGCTCGCCAGGCAAGCGAAGACGATGAGCAGAAGCGGATACGTGTGTGTTGCATCGCTCAAACGAGCGGCGACAGAAGACTGCGAGGTAAGTGC
Source organism: uncultured Planctomycetaceae bacterium (assembly GCA_964444795.1). Lineage (GTDB taxonomy): Bacteria > Planctomycetota > Planctomycetia > Pirellulales > Thermoguttaceae > JABMRP01. Next base: position 910 of record CAYUIQ010000312.1, on the reverse strand, counting down.
GGGCATTCTTGATAGCTCCAGGCAGACGAGTAGTGCGTAAGGGTCATCGCCAGGTGATCTTGGCCTGCCTTGTTTCGGTATTCACCCATACGCTGGCATGCTCGAATTCGCGGGTGAACTCCCAGCCATCGGGCGTGGTTCGTTGGTAAGCGCCCTTGGGGGGACCGAGCGGTCTCTTGAGTTCGGGATAGTCAACCAGTGCGCCGGGTGACAGTTTCCACCCCCAACTGTACAGGAAGTACGAGTAGGGCTCCGCCCCTATCAGATAGCAAGCGTGAGCGAACTCCAGCTTCTCCTTGGAGAGTTCCGGCATATTCGGCTTCAGGTTTCTTCGGCCCGTCCCCTCAACGCCAAGCCGAAAGACGGAGATCTTTCCTGCCTTGGCGTTTCTCAGCATATGCCCCCACTCGGCCAGCAGGCTCTCCTTACTGGATTTCACGGTCGCATAGTTTTCGAACATGATCGCGTCGCTCACGGGATACACGTATTTTGCGTCGTCGCTATATGCATTGTTCGCGAGTAGAATCTTGCCAGGGCCCATCCTCTGCTTGAGTGCTGCCATCATCTGGCCCATGGCCTTTTCAACCTCCGGTCCCAACTCTCTATTGCGATACATAAGATTGCCGTGCATTTGATCAATGAAGGCTCCATCGCAGCCCGCATCTTTCACTCCTGTGGCAACTGTCTTCACCCACCAATCACGGAAGTCGGGATTCAATACGTCGAAGCAAAAGGCAACACCAAATCGCTTGACCAGTGCGCCCGTTTTAGGATTGGTGATCAGAAACTCCTTGAGCTCAGGATGTGCATCGATACGTTGACTGGTGAACTTCTGATTGTACGAGGTATAGGGCCAGGCAAAGGCGGCGTTGAAGTAGAACAACACCTTCATGTCGGGCTTGATCTTCTT
>CAYUIQ010000311.1:0-9044 GCA_964444795.1 uncultured Planctomycetaceae bacterium | reverse complement strand
GAGCCCCCAGTTCGTTGCGTTCTGGGGGCTCGCTGCGCTCGACCCCAGGCACCCAACAATCGCACGGTTACTGAGTTCCAAGGTTTACAAACATCCCCACCAATCCTCCGGAGTCTCTACCATGAAACTCAATCTCACACGAATCCTCGCCCCAATTACGATGCTGATTGCCGCGATCTCGCTCATCTCCGCGGCCACGGCAGCCGAAAGCCGGCTGCTCTACGTGACGGTTCCCGATGGTGCCGGCGGCACGAAGGGGCACGGGATCTACATCTTCGACATCGACAACGACCACAAATTCGTGCGCAAGATCGATATCCCCGACATGGGCGGCACGCGCGGTGTCTGCGCCAGTCCCGCGACCGACAAACTCTACTACGCCCATGGCAATACGAAGCTGGCGTGTATCGACCTGATTACCGAGAAGAAGCTCTGGGAAAACGTCTATCCCAAGTCGGAGAGCGGCTGCGATCGAATTCAGATCACGCCCGACGGAAAGAAGCTCTACGTGCCCTCGGGCTGGTGGAGCAACGATCCGTATAACAAAGTGGTCGACGCGGCCACGGGAAAGTTGATTACCAAGATTCGCGTCGCCGATGCGGGCGCCTGCCACAATACGGTCGTCAGTCTCGACGGGCGGCGCGTCTATTGTGCCTCGACTCGCTACAACATGCTCACCGTCGTCGATACCAAAACCGACAAGATCATCCGACGCATCGGGCCTTACATGGCCATGATCTGGCCACACACGATCAACGGCGCGCAGACGCTCAGCTTCGTCAACACGGATCACGTCGTCGGCTTTGAAGTCGGCGATCTCACCACGGGTAAGAAGCTCCATACGGTGTTGGTCAAGGGCATGGAAGACCAGCGCCGCCGCTGTCACGGCATCGGCCTGACGCCGGACGAAACGGAAGTGTGGCTGGTCGATCAGGACCGCAAGCAGTTGCACATCTTCGACGCCACGGTCATGCCGCCGGTCGAGAAGGGACACATCGACGTCAGCGTTAAAGCCCACGGCTGGATCACCTTCAGCATGAACGGCCAGTACGCTTACCCCGACACGGGCGACATCATCGATCCGAAGACGAAGAAGATCATCGGCACGCTCACCGACGCCGACGGCAACCGCGTGACCAGCTCAAAATTCATCGAGATCCATTTCCGCGACGGCGACCCCATCCGCGTCGGCCAGCAAATGGGCCTGGGGCGAGTCGTGCCGGTGGGGGAATAGAGAATATGGTTCATCCGGGAATTCCCGGGAGCGCGGTGGGAACGCGACAGCGGGCCATGTCATGCTGCCCAGTCTTCGATAGCGAGGATATCACTCACCACTTCGCGAAGGCGCGTCATTCTGTCGTGAGTCACCAGTACCAGGTTATACTCGGCCGCCTGAGCAGCGATCCAGAGGTCGTTCTCCTGGACGCCTAGAGTTGTCGCGGTAACAGGATCGACGAGTTGTTCGGGACGTAACGCTCTTCGGCCCTGCTGAGGAGAGTACTTCTTGAAAAGGCGAGCACGAATCTGGCCGTAGTAAATGCGAGTGGTTCCGCGAACATTCAGGGCACGGGGTAGCTGTTCTTGGACGAAGTGGTTGAACTGGGCTTGTTTCGACGAGTCGGTCGTCGAAACAACGCGATGGCCGTACTCAATCTCCCCAAGCGTAACTGCGGACACTCTCAACGGCGTGCCGGCGTCAAGGCCGCCGATATGGGCGACGACGCTGCAGTTCTGCGGCGTTCCCGGTAGAAACCAATAGGAAACAATGTTGGTATCGAGCAGATAGCCCCGCAATGTGGATCACTCCTGGAACGCCTCGACCGCTGCCTGCATCGCCGCCGAAATGTCTGAGGAAACGACATCCTGATGGCGTTCGCGCAGGGCCCCGGCCGTTGACTGGGGGAAAGAGTCGGACAGGTACTCGTGCAGTGGAAAACACGGCTCAAAGTGCGGCGGATAGTATCGGTCGAACGGGAAACCCACGCCCGGTCGCGGCCAACCGGCAAAGAGGTCAAGCAACTCGCGCTCCAGCCGAGGTGGCAGATCATAGAGCCGCAGGACTTCGGCGTCGATCTGGAGAAACAGGCGGCACAAGTAATCCGGATCCCGTTGCTTCACGAGCAACGCATGCGGATCTCCGGTAACGGCTCTCAAGTACGCCCGTGCAGCCTGGACCACCGGATCGATGCCTGCTTTCCAGGAATGCGGGATCGGCATCCGCCGCATTGTTCCCGCGAGAATGTCTCGCTTCATCGAGTGTGTGTAGGCAAACGCATTGGCAACGGGCGAGTTGCACAAGGCCCAGTAGAATTCAAGCGGGATCGTCGAATTCAACGGTCGGACGGTGAGAAATCGGCTGGTCACCGCGTGGCCGGACTCGTCCAAAAGACCTTTCAACCGCCATGGGCCACGACTGACCCTCGCATAGTTCCACAGTACCTGACGCAGGCCGGTCGTGGCGCCGGTTCCTGGTCGCCGGATTACGTCTCGATGAAGACTCATCCAAACGCGTGTTGGAAGTCCGTGGAGTTGAACTCGTCCGACGAAATGTGCAAACCCGGCAGCGGCTCCTCTGAATCTTCGAGCCGAGTAAGTATGTTTTCCCGGCGGAAGTTTGTCTTCTCCTCGATATACCAAGCCTTGGCCAATGTCGGCAATGGCCCCATACCGTGGGCAATCGCGACACCACCGCCAGATGTCCTGCAACTCGGGAACGCGCATGTCCCAGTCGTTCTCAGCCGAGAAGCGTTGTTGTTCGATTTCCCGTCGGGAAGAGACCGTATAAGTCTGCTTGAACTCGTCGATATCCGGCTCGCGAACTCGGCGGTAGCTCAGTGTGTTGGTCGCGTTCGGTTTCCCCATGGCCTTCCGGCCCAACAGGATTGCCGACTCCACGTCCGACTTCTGAAACAGCTTATCTGCAAACAGACAGATTTCGCTGATTTCAAATCGGCTGGTTATCAGGTGTCGAAGCGGAGCGGCATTTGCGCTGTGTAGCAAGCCTTGGGGAACCACAACGCCGAACACAGCGCCTGCGGGAAGATGAGGCAACGAACGGGCTAACATCTCCGCGGTCTTGTTGTGTAATTGCGGCGAGATGCCCTGCCGAGCATATTTGGCTCTCTCCGCTTGGGAAAAATCCTCAAACGGCGGATTCGACAGCATAATCATCGCGTCGCGGGATCGCCGCTCCAATACGTCTCCTACGAACATGTCGCCCGGCCGCAAATCCCAGCCGTTGGGATTGGGAATGTCCGCCAGGGTCAGCGATAAACGGGCAATTTCCAACGCAAACGTGTCGATTTCGCAGCCGTGCAAACGCCGCTGCATATGCTTGTGTCGCCGGCTCGGCGTCTCATTGGCACTGGCTTCCATTCGCAACTCGCGCAACAGTCTCATTGCAGACACCAAGAACGCTCCGTGTCCGCAAGCAGGTTCGAAGACGTGGCGCCGGTTCGCCGGAATGCCGGCAATCCAATCCGCGAGCTTGCCGACAATGTAATCAGCCAAGCAGGGCGGTGTGCTGTGCGTGCCAAGGTCCCGTCGGGTCTTCTTCGAGATCAGAGTGTTCTCGTAAACATACGCGAGCGATTCCGTGCTCACGTGAGACAGATCGCTAAACCGCGCGATGTCCGCCGCACAGGCGTGCAATGCTTCCCGCTGCTTCTTGTTGGTGACCTTGACAGGCGACTCGGAGCCGTAGTGATCCGCCACTTGAGTGAAAGCAGCCTCGGCGTTGGTCATGTCGAGATCGGCAAATGTCGCGACACGCTTGTCGGCGAGGATCTTTGCCGCAGCCAGCCAGAATACCGACTTAAGCAACCACTCACCTTGTTTGGTGCTGACGTTCCTCCAGTTCATCGCCTCTGCCAGCCACGAGACCTTCCGTTCGATTAGTCGCCCGAGGGCTTCGCCCGTTTCCCTTTCGACAACGGGCATTAGTCCCACATCGACGAACGCCAGTTGATATTGTTCTTCAAAACGTCCCCATGTCTTGGCGCGGTATACGGCGTCTGGCGCGAATTCGTCCCTATGCTGCGCGAAGAAAGAGTCAATCTCCGGGGAAGAAATTGACTCGATAAGTTGTGGCCGGCTCGCAGACTGTCGCCAGCATTGAAGGGTGTTCCGATAGCAAGCCAGAACGATTGGCGCCCCCAGCGTCCGGAAACTGGCTATCGTCGATTCCGAGTTCTCTGAAACCTCGACAACCAGAACACAGGCTGTCCGCGTGTCCGCCGGAAGTCGCGCATATCCCAGTAATCCCACGACCTGCTGGGCACCAAATCGAACTTGCGAACGCAGAAGATCGCGCGTATAGCCGCACCTTCGTAAGTGGGGCTGCAGTTCGGCGGCTGTGAGAGGTCTTGGCGAGGCGATGGCGGCATTCCTTTCAGGGTTTCCCCTATCTTACCGTCTTAACGCGTTTGGGCACAGATCGGCCCACTGCTGCTGGGACGTCGGGAAGCTGGGGCGATTAGATAAGGCAGGGGAGATGTGCCGCCCACTGCTGGAACTCGCCGATGACCCGCTCAGGCCTACTTCTTCTCTCCTGTCAGAACCACCGCCTCGCCGTTCTCGGGCGTCTCGATAACCACGCGGAAACCAACGTTGAAGACTCGCTGCCAGGACGGATAACTCAGGCGGAATGCCGAACGGCAACGCGTCGGACGGTCGCGCCAGGAGCCGCCGCGGACCACGAGGGACTCGTCGGCGGTTGGGGCGTTGCGGCCGTCGTCGGACACGTAGGGATACGGCCGGTGGGCCGAGCGGGTCCATTCCCAGGCGTTGCCGTGCATGTCGTGAAGGCCCCAGGCGCTGGCCTGGTAGCTGCCCACATCGGCGGTGACCAGCGAGCCGTCGTTGTATCGGTCGTCGCGTGGGGTCAGATCGGCCGTGTGGCGGCCGTCGGTGTCGTAGGCCAACTGGCGAATGGTCGCGTCGGCCATGTTGGCCCGCTTCGAGAAGTCGGTATCCACGTCACCGAAGAAAAGCGGATCGGCACTTCCCGCCCGACAGGCGTATTCCCACTGAGCCTCCGTGGGCAACGCCACCCGTTGGCCGGTTTCCCGCGAGAGCCAGCGACAGAAAGCCTCGGCCTCTCGCTGCGAGACGCGAACCACCGGTTGTTTGGGCCCGTTCAGGGGCCAGCCGAGGTGATGTTCCCAGAAGGACCAGGAGCCCTTGTGCTCGAACCGGCTGTCGTGCGACGGATCGAATCGGGCGTACTGCTCGTTGGTCACTTCGAACGTGCCCATCCAGAACGGTTTTTCTATCTCGACGGCGGCCAGCGGGCGCTCGTCCGGGAGTCCGCCGGGATCGCCCATCACAAATTTGCCGGCCGGGATCAGGACCATCGGCAGCGTCACGCCGCCGCCCAGATCGATGGCCCGCGCGGTCTGGCCGGCGGCCGACTGGCGGCGACGGGCCTCTTGCCGATCGAAGGGCCAACCGGCCACTTTGGGAATCTTAACCGGCCCGCTGGGTTGCGGCTTCGGCTGGACGGCTTCGACGGGCTCCTGGTCCAACAAGGGATACGCCTCGGGGTCTTCGCCGGAGACATCGGCATAGAGTTGCCGCAGCTTGATCCGCCGGAGATGATCCCGTCTGGTCCGCTCCACGCCAACCGTGTCCCGCCACGTGCCGTGGCAGGGTGCGTTCAGATCGATCCAGGTGAAAAGCCGATCCCAGGCTTCGGTGTCGAGCGCGACGCCGTGGTGTCCCTTGCGGAGCATTTGCACGAGTTCGGAGGTCTCCGCGCCGAATTCGGCGGCGTCCAGCAGACGGATATCGCTCTCCAGCCCGCCCACGCGGACCCAGCGGCGAAGCTCGAAGTAAGACGGTGGGAACACGCCTCCCCATTTCTTGTGCAATTCCTTCTCCGGCACGCCGGCGATCACATGCGGTTCGGGGTTCGAGCCTTTAAGCACGACGAACTTGCCCTGGTCGCCGCGGAGATCGGGCAGCGCCGTCTTGCCGGCCTGTTGTGTGCCGTCATGGCAGCCGACGCAGTACTTATCCAGCACGGGCTGAACCTCGCGCGGGAAGCTGAACCCGCGTACCGGACCGTGCCACGGTTCGATGGTCGCCGGTTCCAGCTTCGCGGCGATCGTGTTGCGGTTCGGCGGCGTGGAGTTTTGCTTTTCGTGACAGCCCACGCAGGAGACGATTTCGCCGGGCATGGCCGTGGACCAACTTCGCATCAGTTGCAGCGCGCGGCCGTCGGCATCGAGCGGTTGAAACGAGACGGGCGTCTTGGCCGGCACGCGAAACATGGCCGAACCGTCCTCCTCGACCGGAACCGTACCCAGCACGCGTTTCGGCTCCCACGGGCCGTCGGCACCGACCCGGTGGCTGATACCGGCCAACTTCTGATAGGCAAAATGATAGGTGAACAACCGCAGCTTCTTCACGCTCCCCCGCGGAACTCCCGCCAGACCCGGGCCTTCGTAGACGTTCTCCATGTAGACCAGCGCCGTGTCGGCGCCCGGCACAATCCGGTCGGGAATCAGCGGCGGGGTGGCTCGCTTCTGAAGCGGAATCGGTTCCAGCAGGGCGTAACCTTCCACCTCGTGGACGAGCAGCATGTTGTCGAAGACGTCGACCAGATAGATGCCCCAAAGGGCGTCGGGCGTCGGCTTACAGGAAACGAGGAAGTACTTTTCGCTCAGCGGGTAAGGATGCAGAAACTTGGGCCAACTCTCCCGGGTGAGGTGGTCCTCGATCAACGGCTCGACCTTCTTGCCGCGGCCGGGAATTCGCTGCACCACGCCGTCGGTTGCCCGTCGCCCCAGGGCCGGATCGAAGACGACCAGTTCGCCCACCCGCCCGACGTGATGCCCGGTGACGATGCCGACCACCTTCGTGGGGTGGTTGGGGATCGGCCGGGCGTAGAAGATGCTGTTGGGCCAATAGTCGCCGCTGCCGTAGAACTCCCTTTGGCAGGTGCCGTCGGGGTTCATCGTGAAGAGGTATCGCCCCCAGACGTGTGGGATGTCGGTGTATTCCCAGCGGAGATACATGATCCGCCCGTCGTTGGTGACCGTGGGACAGTAGTTGTGATCCTGGTCGAAGCAGAGTTGGGTGACGTTTCTTCCGTCGGCATCGATCTTGTAGCTCATCGCCGTGTTGACCGAGGCATTGCACGGCACGCCCTGCAACGGAGCCGTCGAGATGAACACGATCTGGCCATTGGGCAAGTAACAGGCGTCGTAGTTGTGGATATCCGGATACGGCTCGGGCGTCACCTGGCGAAAACCGCTGCCGTCGGCGTGGATCTCGCAGACCTGCCACACCCGCTTGTCGTTGGGCATCGAGAAGAGGATCCTGTCGGCGTCGTAATGCAGTTCCAGATCGCCCACCAGCCGCTTCCCCAGCGGGCGGAAGAGGGTCCCGAGTTTGGGCACGGACCGCAGGCCGGACATCACGGCGATCTCGTTCTCCCACTTGTCGACGTCGGGCATGTTGTCCTGCTGCCAGGAGCTTTGTTGCGGCAGGCCGAGAAACTTCCCCAGCCCCTTGCCGTCGCCCTTGGCGCGTCGCGCATCGCCCAACGGAACGCGTTTGATCAGCAGCAGCTTGTCGAAATCCAGCAACGGATTGGCCAGCAGCGCCTCACGTTTCAGTGCAACGATTTCCTCGGCCGCCGCTTGTGCCTTCGCATCACCACGTTGGAGTCCCGCGCGAATCTCCGGCAGGCGTTTCTCGAACTCGTCAATTCGCCGAAGATACGCTTCGCCCTGGGCATATCTCTCGGGATACGTGTTCGAGAGATCCTCAATGGCAAGACGCAAGGCGTGGCAGTCCACTAACTCCAGAGAATCATTCGCTTCGGTGCTTGCCAGTCCGTTGGAGAGCAGGATGCTCATCAGAACGGAAAGTTTCCCTACCCAGCGGCCCATCGTGTCGGTCCTCTTGAAAACGGTTGTCAAATCGCCTCCACCCGTTCCGGCTCGGGCGTCGTCGTCGCGATTCACTTCTTCGCGACCATCACGAGATCCGTGCTTGCCTGCCGGTCGTACGGCTGGTCCTGGTAACCGCCGAAGAAGAGCACCTCGGTGGCGCCGGCGGCGCGGGCCATCTGGTCGAACTGCTCGGCCTCCATCCCGAGGAACCGGACCGATTGGGTGTGCATCGCGACGTCTCCCTCCAGGCTCGTGACGATCAGGTCGACGAAGCCTTGCCGGCCACAGCGATGGACGCCCTTGACGATGAGCACCTCGCCTTGCGGCAGTGTGGCTCGCTTACACTTCTGCCACATGCAGGGCCCATCGGAAAGGCGCCAGAGATTGAGCACATGCACCACCACAGCTCCTCCCTCGCGTACGGCCCCCAGCATCTGCCGGATCGCCCGTTGGACCGTCGCCGGATCCGGCGCAAGGGCCAGCGAATTGCCCACGCACATCGCGACGTCGCAGGGCTCGGTGGACACGATCGGCTGGTCAAAACCGCGGACGACCCAGCGAAGTCCCGGCGGCTCGCCGAAGTGGGCCGCGGCTCGCTGGATCATGCTCGGGCTGATATCCGAGCCTTCGACACGCAACCCCCAAGAGTGGAGCATTGCCGCATGCCGCCCCGTGCCGCAGGCCACGTCCACGACTCCCCGGGCGTTAATCTCCTCAAACAACCGGCGGTAGAGGGGCTCCTCGTTGGCCAACCGCTTGGGCCAGTCGATCATCGCCTCGTAGACATCGGTCAGATCATCGAAGGAAGTGTTGGTCATCGTCTTGGCGGTTCTCGATTATCCGCCAGTCGGCACTTGAGGACCGGCGTTGAATACGACAAGATTCTACCGGAGACGGATAGAGTTGACCAGCATTTCCGGGAGCACGTCCTTGCTTGAATACGTAGCCCAACAGCCGGTGCGCCCCAGATCCTGGCGACTTCCGCCGCGCTATCCGCAAGCCCTTCCCGCGGGTGGTGTGGTGAAATGCGTGTTGTGAGGTATAATTATCCTATCGCTGGCGGGAATGCCAGCGGGCGTGTCTCCTTCCTGCTCTGATTCTCCTGCCGGTGGCAAGATGGGTATCCGGTGTTATTGTCCGCAA
>CAYUIQ010000310.1:0-9114 GCA_964444795.1 uncultured Planctomycetaceae bacterium | reverse complement strand
AAGCCGCCCATGGCACCCGTCTTTCCTTCGCACGCGACCTCTTCAACGTGTACCCAACCCAACCCTCGCAACCTCGCCGATACGCTTGCCCGCGGCGTCTTGCAGCACCAACGCCACGCTGCTCGCCGCCGGGGGGCGCGTCAGCTCGCGGTCGAGTACGACCGGTTTCAAAGGCGTGGCGGTCGCGTTGTGGAGTGTTGTAGCCAACAGCCGGCCCTTCTCGTCGCGTGCTTCAAGGACCAGCCGGCCGAGATGGAATACGCCGAAGCGTCCGCGTAGTCGCACTCGATCGCCGTCTCGCTCAGAAGTGAGCGGCTGGGAAACCAGTCCCGCCTCGCTGCAATCGACCACCGGGAAATCGCCGCCGATGCGGCAGGAGTTCCACTCGTATCGCCAGGTATAGCTCTCGCCGGGCTGCAATTGGGCGAACGGGCTGAGCACTTCGCTCTCGAACACGTAGGGGGTGTCCGCCCGATTGTCGGCCATGTCGAGCCACTTGTTGTAGGCATAAATTCGCCCCAGGCCGTTGTGCCAGAACTCGACGCTGGACCTTTCCGGATAGGTCTTCTTCGGCTCGAAAGTAAACCGCTGAACGAAGACGTCCCCGCGGCGGCCGTCCACCGTGGCGACCCAGCCGGCATCGCTGTCCAGGCCGATCTTGCCGACCTGGTAATGGTAGCTGACCTTCATCAGCCCGCGCTGGACGTCGGCCTGGAAGGACGGGTTGTTCTTCTTGCCGAAGATCACATCGTAACCCTTCTCGAAACGGCTTTTCGGGTTGATCGGGCACCAGGCACGCATGAGCCGATTGTAATCGTCGCTGCCGGGCAACCCCGCGTCGAGTTGCGTATGGGCCCAGATACCCCAACGGCGAGGCTTGTCGTCGATGTTGGTCATGGTCGCCTCGATCGAAACGCGCGTGGAATCCGGATGCAGGCGGATGCGGCGGCTGAAGCGGATGCCGCTGCGCGGATCGTCGCGGCTGGTCAATTGGATGCCCCAGGGGGCAATGTTCGTCTCGGCCCGATGCGGTTGACCGTCGAGCACGGCATCGGGCGGGCCCGGCCACTGGCGGTCGTTGTCCCAACCCTGTGGAGCGGGCCAAAGTTTGTCGCCGCCATGGTTCATCCACCCGCCGTCCGGGTCAAGGCCCGTGGCAGGCGACGTCTTGCCGACGGTCGCCGGGTTGACCCAAAAAAACTTCTTTTCGCCCAGCGCGTACTGCATCACCCGGCCGCCAATGTCGGGTACGACGTGTAACCGCACCAAGCCGTTCTCCAGTGCGTAGCCCTTCCAACCCCTGTAAGTCGACGGACTCGCGACGGGCCCTTCCTCTGCAACGACCGGGGAGTTGATCGCCAAAAGAAGCATCAGGGGCGTAAGAAGACGGAGCAAGGCGGAAATGTTCATGGCGGATCTCGGCCGGTTGGGTGATAGGTTCCACTCGACTGTAACTGGCGGACAAGGTTCTGTCCAATGGGTATCCCCTCGGACCATGGGGTTGATCGCCCTGAGCCGTGGCGGCATCCGCCGTGGGCGGAGAAGCAACGCCCCCCTATCGTGACCGCAACCGGTGGAATAGTATAGAAGTGCATCGGGCAAGTGCGCCGGCATGGCACGCGGCTGTGGGAAGTGTCGCCGGCGTGTTCGGCGAACCAAAGCGACCGTCGTTGCGTACCGAGAAGACGTAGCGGTTCGTGCGACGGTTTTGCCGGCCGAAAGCTTGCGATCCCCCGAAAGGGACTATGTCGCCACCCCTCCTGTAATCCTGCCTGATTCGCCTCCATGTTACAACTCGCAAAAATCAAGAAGTCCTTTCACGAGCCCGACGGCACCGTCTTGCCGATCCTCGACATTGCCGACTACCATGTGTCGCCCGGCGAGCAGGTCGTGGTGGTGGGGCGCAGCGGCTGCGGCAAGACCACGCTGCTGCACGTCATTTCCGGGATCAGCCGTCCCGACTCCGGCCGCGTGAAGCTCGACAATATCGACCTGACCGTGTTGACCGAGGCGGAGTGCGACCGCTATCGGGCCGAGCGGATCGGGTACGTTTTCCAAACGTTCAACCTCCTGGCCGGGTTCTCGGCCTTGGAGAACGTGCTGCTGGCGATGCGGTTTACCGGCCGGCGCATCGACGCGGACCGGGCGCGCCAGTTGCTCGATCGCGTCGGCCTCGCCCACCGCATCACCCACAAGCCGGCCATGCTCTCCGTCGGCGAACAGCAGCGCGTGGCCGTCGCCCGGGCGCTGGCCAATCGCCCCAAGCTGCTGCTGGCCGACGAGCCGACGGCCAACGTCGACTCGGGACATCAGCAACAGATAGTCGACCTGCTGCGCGAGACGTGTCGCGAGGAAGAGGTGGCCCTGGTCATGGTCACCCATTCACCCGACGTGTCCGATCAGTTCGACCGGATCGATCGTCTGGAAGAAATCAACGCCGTGGTTAGTGTCTGAGGTGGAGAGCGGATGAGTCTTTGGAAGAAGAAATCAACGCCGCGGTCCGTGTCTGAGGTAGCAAGCGAATGAGTCTTTGGAAGGTTGCTTGGCGGAGTATTCAGCAGCGGAGCCTGTCGTCGGTCCTGACGGCAGTGGCCATGGGGTTGGGCGTGGCGCTGGTCGTGTGCGTGCTGGTGATCCACGGTGTGGTGAAAAAATCGTTCGATCGCGGCGCCGGAGGATATAACCTGATCGTCGGCGCCAACAAGGGCGGCCAGTTGCAGCTCGTGCTCAACACGGTCTATCACCTCAGCCGCCCGATCGGCAATATCCCCTACACCTACTACGAATGGCTCGTCGATCGTCCGTACGTCGAGGCCGCCTACCCGCTGTGCATGGGCGGAAGCTACAAGGACCACCGCATCGTGGGCACCATGCCCGACATGTTTGAAGATCTCGAATATGGCGACGGCCAGAAGTATGCTTTCGAGGAGCCGAACCGCAATTTCTACTACGATGAGTACTTTTGTGCCGTCGTGGGACCAACCGCCGCGCGCAAGACCGGTCTGAAACTGGGCGACACGTTCCAGGTCACCCACGGAGTCAAGGAAGGCGGAGAGGCCCACGCCGACAAATTCACCGTCGTCGGTATATTTGAGCCGACCGGCACGCCCAACGATCGGGCGATCTTCGTCAACATCGAAGGTTTCTTCCGGCTCAAAGGCCACATCCACGCGGAACCAGATGCGGTCGATCTCAAGGAAACAACCGCCTTCCCCGCCGGCGAGAAGCCGGATACACCCGCTACGGCCGACGAGCCCGAACACGACGACCACGCTCCCGAACACGCCGAAGCCGGTGTCCCCGAGGACCCCGAGGATGGCCACGCGCACGAAGCCGATGGTCATGACGACGAGGCGGCTCACGCCGAAGACCACGCCGAGGATAGCCACGCCGGGCACGATCACGGCGGCGATATCCCCTCCGAGTTAAAGAAAGTGACCGCAATCCTCGTCTGCACCAGTGAGGAGAACCTGGTCGAGGCGATGAACCTGCAGAGAGAAATCAACGGAGATACGATCGGCCAGGCCGTCGTCCCGGGCGAAGTGATCACCGAGTTGTTCGACGGGATCGTGGGCAATGTGCAATTGGTGCTCTTGATTCTAGTGGTGATGGTCGTCGTGGTGGCCGGGCTCGGGCTGCTGGTGAGCATCTACAACTCGATGAGCGAGCGGCGCCACGATATCGCCGTGATGCGGGCGCTGGGTGCCAGCCGGGTGACCGTGATGGTCATTATCCTGCTGGAATCGATCCTGCTGTCGCTGGGGGGCGGTTTCATCGGCCTTCTGCTGGGCCACGGTACCATCGGCGCGTTCAGTACCCGGATTACCGAAGAGACGGGCGTCGCGGTCCGTGCGATGCAGTTTCAACCAACGGAGTTGATCTTGATACCCGGTCTGATCATACTGGCCTCGATCGTCGGCTATTTGCCCGCCCTTTCCGCCTATCGAACCGACGTCGCCAAGTCGCTACAATCCTGATGAGCAACTCCTACGACAACCGACCGCTCGAATCGCCCGACGAACCCGTCAATCTTGGCGAGGAAGACGAGATCATCGAACGCGATGCGGGAGACGAACTCGACGAGGAGGCCCAACCGCCTCGCCGCTACCGGTCGGTCAACGCCCTGGCCGTGCTCAGTCTGGCGTGTGGTGTTCTGACCATTGGAACCTTCGTTTTCTGGTCGATGGCCGTTGCGCCGGTCGTGGGGATCATTGCCGGGTACGTGGCCCTGCGGCAGATTCGCAAGGCTCCCGAGGAACGAACCGGGGTGCCCATGGCCTACGGGGGGTTGGCCGTTTCGGCCGTGGTGTGGATCGCCGGATACTCGTGGCTGATCCACGGCTACTTTGCCGCCGCACCGCCCGGCTACCAACTGGTCGACTACGAGATGCTCCAGCCCGATCCGAAAGTCGAGGGGGAACGGGTTCCTCCCGGCGCCATCGAGTTGGACGGTCAGAAGATCTACATCGAGGGGTACATGTATCCCGGGCGGCAGACAAGGGGTCTGACCCGATTCGCCCTGAATCCGTACAACAAGAAGTGCCAATACTGCCAGGTCGATCCCAAGCCGACGGAACTCATCCGCGTCAAGCTCGTTGGGGGCTTGCGGACGGACTACACCCAACAAGTGCGGGGCGTGGGCGGGAAATTCCACGTCGAAGTGCCCGAGTTGGGCTCCGGGCCGGTGGCCTACTGGCTCGAAGGCGACGTTGTCAGGTAAGGGGGTGGCTGCTCCCCTCGGAAGTGCCGTGCCGCATATCTCTTCCCGGCCGTGGCGCGGCCCGATATACTGAATTACTTCCGACCCACCGGTGGAGCGAGTAGCCAGACATGCCCAAATACGTGGTTCGATACGGTTCGATGCGACTGCTGGGGGTCCATTCCAGCAATCCCAAGCAACAATACAGCCGGGGGACCCGGGTCATCGTGCGGACCGATCGCGGCCTGGAAGCCGGCGAAGTGCTGTGCGAGGCCGACGAACCGACGATCGGGAAATTGAAGGATCCGACCGGCGGCCAGATTCTTCGGGCGATGACCGCCAACGACGCCAACGAGCTTTCACGCATTGGGGAAGAATCGCGGCAGAAGCTTGAGGTTTGCCAAAAGTTCATCGACACGCTCAGCCTGCCCATGAATCTGGTCGACGTGGAACATCTTTTCGGCGGCGAGCGGATCGTGGTCTACTACCTGGCCGATGGCCGGGTCGACTTTCGCGAGTTGGTTCGCCGGTTGGCCGGGGAGTTTCAAACGCGAATCGAGATGCGGCAGATCGGAGTTCGCGACGAGGCGAAACTGATGGCCGACTATGGCGACTGCGGCAACTCGGTCTGCTGCAACTCCCACCTGAGCGAGATGCCCCCGGTCTCGATGAAAATGGCCAAATTGCAGAAGGCCACGCTCGACCCGAGCAAGATCTCCGGCCGCTGCGGTCGCCTGAAATGTTGCCTGCGGTACGAGTATGACGTCTACGAGCAAATCCAGAAGGAACTTCCGCGGATCGGCTCCCGAGTCACGACTCCCGACGGCCAAGGACGCGTGATCAACCACGAGATTCTCACCGGGCAAGTACTCGTGGAGTCGGACGACCGCCACCGCCGCTTGGTCGCGCTTGGCGATCTGTCGCCCCCCGATCCCGATGGATCGCCGGCAAAGGACACCGATTCCCAGAGACCGGTCCCGTCGAAACCGGCCCCGTCGAAACCGGCCCCATCGAAACCGGCCCCATCGAAACAAGCTCCGTCGAAACAAGCTCCGTCGAAACAAGCTCCGTCGAAACGAGCCCCGTCGAAACAAGCTCCGTCGAAACAAGCTCCGTCGAAACGAGCTCCGTCGAAACGAGCCCCGCCGAAACCACCCCGTTCACGCGAATGAATCCCAGACCAGCAAAGTTCCAGGCCCCAAAAAGATGATCGATCCCGCGCATCCGATTTCGCAACTTATTGAAGAAGACTCCCGCTATAAAGTCGACGCGTACGTCTTCGTGTTCGAGTCGCTCAATTACGCTCATTCCGTCATGGGACTGGGAGAAGCGGGCGACACGATGCCCGACCCCGGAGAAGAGGAAACCGAGCGACACGTCACCGGGCAGGAACTCTGTGAAGCCATCCGCCAGTTGGCCTTGCGGCAGTTTGGCTACATGGCCAAAACAGTGCTCAATAGTTGGGGGATTTGCCGGACAGGTGACTTCGGCGAAATCGTTTTCAGCATGGTACGCATCGGCCAAATGCGCAAAACGGATCAGGACTGTCGCGAGGATTTCGAGGACGTGTTCGATTTTGAAACGGCCTTTCAGCGGGAGTTCAAGATCTCGATGTCGGAGGAGGAGGAGGAGTGAGCAAAAGTCGGCGCAATCGACGGAAAACGGTTTCCTCGGCCCGTTCGGCCCCGAAGGATCCAACACCCGGCGAGCCCGCTTCGACGCTCCCCGATGCAGACCCGCCTCGGCCAAGCAAGCCGCTATTGTGGATCACCGGGACGCTTCTGGCGGTCTGGATCGGCTTTCTCTTGGTGTTGGCGTTGGCTCTCTAATCGCGCCGGACGATCCGACGGGCGAGGAGTTGGTGGTCGCGGCTGAACAGGCGGCGATAGCTCAACAGAACCACGCCGACGCATCCCAGCGCCGTGGCGGAGCCGATCAGGAACATGATCACGATCTGATACTTCACCGCCACCATCGGATCCACGCCGCCGAGCATCTGGCCGGTCATCATCCCCGGCAGGCTGACCAGCCCGACGACCATCATCGAGTTGATAATCGGCGTCATGCCGGTACGCACGGCCTGTTGGATCGGGCTCCGGGCGGCCTCCCAGCGCGTGGCCCCGAGGGCCAACAGCGACTCGACCTGATCGCGCCGGGCGGTCAATTCCTCGCCGAACCGGTCCAGCCCGAGCGAGATGCCGTTGAGCGTGTTGCCCAGGATCATCCCGAGCAGGGGGATCGCGTATTGCGGCCGATACCAGGGGTCGACCCGCACCACCGCCAGCAGGGCCACGGCGGCGATCAGCCAACTACTGGCCCAAATCGAGACCAGACTGTCGAGCCAGATCCCCCGATAACGATACCGGCTCCGCTGCACGGCCGACACACCGGCAATCGCCGCCATGAAGGTCATCATGCCGACGACCACGGTCCAGTTCTGCTGTCCCCACGAGAAGATCGACTCCAGCACCAGCCCGACGAGCAGGAGTTGGCCGACGGTTCTGGCCGCGGCAATGGCCAGTTGCCGTTCAAGCCCGAGCCGCAGCGCGACAGAGAGAATGCCGTTGACGACAATTAGCGAAGCCGCCAGCGCCACCTGCCAGAACGAGAGTTCGTGGACCATGGATTGACTCGAATTGTTCGGTAAGGGGAGGTGCCATAGCAGGCCGTTGAAAAACACATAATCACCGCATCCGATGCATTATACTCGCCGAACGATCGAACACCGGGAGAATAGTCATGGACCGTGGAAAACGCTGGGCAACTCTTTCCCTCTTGCTGCTGATTTCCGCTGCCACCGGATCGCAAGCGGCGGAGGAACCGGCCGGCCTGACGACAACCGACCCGTGGCACTTCGACAGCGAGAGCTTACGCCTGCTCGGCGAGCGTTACGCCGAAGCGATGCAGCGACTGCGAAGCCCTGGACAATAGGTCGCGATCCGATCGGGCATTCCTGATGGGAGACCGGCTCGGATCCGGAGTACGAAGTGCGCAGGGGACTTCTGGCCCATCGCGATACGAATGGTATGATTGAGGTGTTGCCCTGGACTTAACTCCCAGATGCCCTTGGCACCGCCTCGGGGATGATGGCTGCGATTGCGGCGGCCGGGCGGGGGAAGTCGGTGGTCGTGGTCGAACCGGCCAGCGGGCTCGGGGGGATCGTCGACGGGGGGATTCGGGTGTGGCAAGACTGCAAGTATCCGGGCGATATCGGCGGCCTGACGAAGAGGATGCTGGGGCGCGACAAGCAGTTCGCCGGCGGCGGACATGAAATGCAGTACAAGTTTCGCCAACTGTTCGCCGAACTGGCCGAAGAACACGGCATGAAGGTCCTCTTGGAATGCCGCCCGGGCACGGTCGAAAAAGACGGCGACCGTATCTCGCGGCTCTTGAACGACTGCAACGCGAAAGAACGTCCCGGGAAGGACGAATAGCGTCAATAAGAGAACGGACCACCCATGCTACAGAAATTCAACGAAAAGAACCGCGATCTGCTGATCAATATCAACGGCCGGTTGGTCCACCGCGACGAGGCGGGCATCAGCCCGTTCGATTCGGTCGTGCAGGGCGGCGACGGTGTATGGGAAGGCTTGCGGGTCTACCACGGGCGTGTCTTTCGGCTGGTCGAACATCTCGACCGACTCCGCCATTCGGCCCTGGCGCTGGCCTTTGAGCAGATCCCCTCGCACGAGGAGATCATCGAACGGATCAAGCAAACCCTGGCCGCCAACAAGATGCACGACGGCGTTCACATCCGCTTGACACTTACGCGAGGCGTGAAGATCACCTCGGGCATGGACCCGCGGCTGAACCAAAGCGGGCCGACGTTGATCGTCCTGGCCGAGCACAAACCGCCGGTTTACGATCGAGGGGGCGTACGGCTGATCACGTCTTCGCTGCGGCGGCCGACGCCCGACGTGTTGGACCCGAAGATCCATCACAACAACCTGCTCAACTCGATCCTGGCCAAGATCGAGGCCAACGTCGCGGGCGCCGACGACGCGCTGATGCTCGACGCCCGGGGGTTCGTCGCCGAGACCAATGCCACGCACGTGTTCGCCGTCGCCGGGGGAGTCGTTTCGACGTCGCACGGCGTCGCCTGTCCCGAGGGCATCACGCGAGCGGCCGTGCTGGGGTTATGCGAGCAACACGGCATCCCCCATCAGGTCCGCGACATCTCGCTGGCCGAGATTTACCGGGCCGACGAAGCCTTCTGCACGGGCACGATGGGCGAGATCGTGCCCGTGGTCGAAGTCGACGGCCGGCCGATCGGCTCCTCGGAGCACCGGCCCGTCATGGGACATCTGGCCGAGTTGTTCCGCCGGCTGACGCAAACCGAAGGGGTGTGCGTGGCGTGAAGTGGGGTAGGCCGACTGGGGTGGCTGGCGGTCGAGCGCAGCGAGCCCCCAGAAAAC
>CAYUIQ010000309.1:0-9251 GCA_964444795.1 uncultured Planctomycetaceae bacterium | reverse complement strand
AGGTCCCGCGCCCATCGAGGCCAAGCGAGTAGGTATCGGGACGGAGGTCTTTCTGCTGTTTGATGATGACCCGTGGCGTGACCATCATTTGCAGCGATTCGGTCTCGCCCAGTGGTTGAGTGGACGGCGTGGCGGCCGGATCGGGCCTGGTGGTGGGAGCGTAGTCCGTGGGCATTTCGCCCGGCTGGTTGCCGGGAACCGGGCCGGGCCTTCCCGTCCGATCCTCCCGCTCCGGCTTTGGCACGGCAGGCATCGGGCCCGTGTGCATTTCCGGTTTGCCCTTCCCGTCGCCATCCGGTTTCCTCCCCGGGCGAGCCGCCGCTTCGTCCTCGTCGTCATAAGACTTCTCGGCCCATTTATCCCCCGGCTTTCCCGAGGACGATCCGGCACTCTCGCTCGCTTTTTCTTTCTTCGCCAGATCTCCGCCGGCATTGTCTTCCAACGCCACCTGCCTTGGATCGTCCCCGTCGGAGAGAACGAACCACGCCAGACCGCCGGTCACAACCAACAGACACACGGCCACGGCCAACAGCGCGACGAAAGGTCCGCCTTGTTGTCTCGAATCGCTCATCACTGGCTCCTTCTCATGAAATTCCGGTTCGGATAGTCCCCGATCGGCGACGGCGGCGAGAATTTGCGCGGAGAGATCGGGCGGACGATCCTCGCCCAGCACTTCACCGAGTGCCTGGTCGAGCAAGCGGTCTTCGAGACGCTCGTTGTCGGGATCGTGTGTTTCGCTCATGATTTGATCTTCGTTTCCACGCAATCGCGTAAGGCATCACGGGCTCGGCGGAGGAGCGTTTTGACTCCCTCGGGGGTCATCTCCAACTGGCTTGCGATCCGGTCGCGGGAAGCGTTGTCGGTGTAACGCAACGAAATCGCTTCTCTTGACCGCGAGTTCACGGCCGTTTGGAGACATTCTTTCAAGGCGTCCAGGTAGTCGTCCAAGCCGTCCTCGCCGGCCACTTCGGCCCACACGGCTTCGGCCCGCTCTAAAAGGCCGGCTGCCGGCTCGCGGCTTTGTCGGCGGCGAGCCGAGAGCAGCCGGTGGCGGGCCGCCGTCCGTAGATAGGCCGCCGTCTGGCGGCTTGAGCACTGCTGAAACGACGACTGAAACACCGCCAAGAAAGTCTCCTGCGTCAAATCGTCGGCCTCGGCCCGGTCGCAACCCAAGAAGCGCAAATAGCGCCACACCCCACGCTGATGCTCGCGCACCAGATGGGCCAACTCGGACTGGCGTCGGACCACTGCCATCGTCATACCCTTATAGCGCCGAAGCGAGGCAAGAGGGTTCAGAAAAGTGGCGAAAACGTGAGAAGGAACGGGACATCCGCATCTGTGTCTTACTATAAGGGCCCGTTGAAAGAGGGAACAGGCACCTTGCCCACAACTGTACTGGTCGGGCAAGTCGCACTCCCGCTGGGAGCCCATCCCCTTTTTCAGCAGGCTGGCAAACAACCCTAAATCCATATCCGACAAGTGTTTAACCCAGGCACTTGTGCCGGGAGTTGCCGCATCACCGCTGAATTTCACGCGTCACCGGAAGCACGGCGGTTTAGGGAAACTATACTGGTAAATGTGGTGAGGAATTCCAGCAGAACGGCATCGTGCGGGAGTTCCGACTGGCAGAGATGCGGGCATTTTTCTATAATGCCACGTTCGGAGGGTGTGGGACACTGCCCTACCCCTCCATGTAGGAGTCTCGCTGCCTTACCGTGCAAGGACAAGTCCGTACCGCGATTTGCGAGTTTATTTTCGTACAAGGAGCCTATTTGTGGCCAAGCCAAGCGACAAGCCTGAGAAGAAGGACGAATCGACCCCCGCCGCCGCGACCCCGGAATCCGCTCCGGCACCGGCCGCCGCGACAGCCGCCGCGCAACAGCCGCCGCGGCAACAGGTGGCAATGGACGATACGAAAGTCAACGCGGCCTACGCGAACTTCTGCCGGGTGACCGGTACACCGGAAGAGTTGATTCTCGATTTCGGGCTGAACCCGCATCCCTACGGCGTGCCGCCGGAACCGATCGCGGTGAGCGAGCGGATCATCCTCAACTACTTCACGGCCAAGCGTATGCTGCAGGTGCTCACGATGACGATCCAGCGTCACGAAGCGACCTTCGGCGTGCTGGAGACCGACGTGCAGAAGCGGGTCATGCCCGGCGTGCGAGCCGCGGCCGGTGCGCAACGGCCGCCGAGTCCCTAGACGATCTCGTGCGAAGCATCTATCTCGACTACAACGCTACGACGCCCATGGCGCCGGCGGTTCAGGAAGCGATTCTCCCCTTTTTGGCGGAGCATTTCGGAAACCCTTCCAGCCGTCACGCGCTGGGCCGTGCGTGTTTCGAGGCGGTCGAAGACGCCCGCCTGCGTGTGGCCCGGCTGTTGGGGGTCGAGCGCGACGAGATCGTGTTCACCTCCGGCGGGACCGAGAGCAACAACCTGGCCATCAAGGGCACGCTGGTCCGCAAGGCGCCCCAAGGCGGCGGCCATCTGGTCATCTCGGCCATCGAGCATCCGGCCGTGGAGCAACCGGCCCGGTTCCTCGCGTCGCGCGGACACGAGATCACGACCGTCGGCTGCGACACCGGTGGCGTGATCGATCCGTCGGCCGTCGAGGCGGCGCTACGCCCCGAGACGTTGTTGGTGAGCATCATGCACGCCAACAACGAGATCGGCACGATCGAGCCCATGGGAGAGATCGCCCGGCTCTGCCGGGATCGAGGCGTGGCTTTGCACACCGACGCGGCCCAGAGCGTGGGCAAGATTCCCGTGCGCCCCAAGGAGATGGGCGTGGACCTGCTCTCGGTGGCCGGTCACAAAATGTACGCGCCCAAGGGCATCGGGGCTCTGTACGTGCGGCGGGGTACGCCCCTGGAACCGGTCATCCACGGCGCCGGTCACGAAAGCGGGCTGCGCGCGGGAACCGAGAACGTGGCGTTCATCGTCGCTTTGGGCGAGGCGGCCACGCTGGCTGAGCAGAATCTCGATCAAGCTGCCCTGCAAGTGGCCGGCCTGCGCGACCGGTTGCAGGAAAATCTCTGCCAAGCCATCGGTCCGGAGCTGTCGATCAACGCCCGGCAGGCTCCCCGGCTGCCCAATACGCTGTCGGTCAACTTCCCCCGGGCCGACGCCCACGCGTTGCTGCAGCGGATTCCCGAACTGTGCGCTTCCTCCGGTGCCGCTTGCCACAGCGGATCGGACAGTTTGTCGGCCACGCTGTCGGCCATCGGACTGGACGGCAAGACGGCCCGCGGTACCGTGCGGCTGAGCCTCGGATGGTACACCACCGAAGAAGACGTCGATCGGGCGGTCAACCTGCTGGCCGCCGCCTGGGAAGCCGTCAAGCAATAGCGTCTATTGCCCCGAGAACTGAAGCTGCATCGCTTGGGCCATCGCCTCCTCGGCTTCGGTGCGTCGATCGGCTTTCTGGCAGATCGTGCTCAGGGCGGTGAAACTGAACGGGTCCGCGGGCTCCAGTTCACAGACTTTCCGAGCATAGGCGATCGCCTCGTCGTGCTGTTCCAGCTTGCCGTGAAAGACGGCCAGAGCGGCATGTACGAGGCTGTAATCGGGCTCGTCTTTCTCCAATACCTTGAGTTTGGCAATCGCCGCTTCAAGTTTCCCTTCTTGCTGTAGCGCGATCGCCTCGTCGTACAACGCTTCTTTGGTCGGCATTACTGTCTCCGTAAAAGTCGGCCCGCGGGTCTCCCACGCCGGAAGAATACACGTTCTGCCCGGGTCACTCAGTTTACCGGGCCGGCCGTTCGAGGGCCATTAGACGCATGGGGGGGTAATAGCCATCCACAAGAAACATCGGCCAATCCCTGCGTCCGAGGGGTTCACCCGGCATTTCTCACCAATAGTGACCTTGGGCTATCCGTTTCAACTCGTTACCCTAGCGCCATCTCGTCGAATTCCCGATATCAGGGATACCCGCTTGGATTCCCAACGGATCGTCGCACAAAATCCCTCATCGCCGGAGGTAATCACCTGTGAACATCCACCCGCTGGCCGTGGTGAGCCCCGCTGCTCAAATTGGGCAGGACGTCCGCATCGGTCCCTTTTGCGTCATCGAGCCCGACGTCATCCTCGGTGACGGCTGCGAGTTGGCCAGCCATGTGGTGATCCGTAGCGGCTCGACACTCGGCTCCGGCAACACGATTTGCGAGCGGACGGTCATTGGCGGGGTGCCGCAGCACCTCCAGGCGCCCGAGCAAGCAGGGCGGGTGGTCATCGGCTCGGGCAACACATTTCGCGAGATGGTCACGATCCATCGGGCGATGGACCAAGACAGCGCGACGACTGTCGGCGACAACAACATGCTGATGGTCAACGTCCACGTCGCCCACGATTGCCATCTGGGCGACCACGTCATCGTGGTCAACAACGGGATGCTGGCCGGACACGTCACGATCGAAGACCGGGCCTACTTGGGCGGGGCGGTGGGAGTTCACCAGTTTTGCCGCATCGGCAGTTTGGCCATGGTCGGCGGCCAATCGGCGGTCGTCAAGGACATCCCCCCGTTTATCACCCTCGATGGCGACAGCGCCTGCGTCGTCGGTCTGAATCAGGTCGGTCTGCGGCGGGCGGGTTACTTGCTGGACGACATCCGGCAATTGAAGGCGGCCTACCGGACGATCTACCGTAGCGGGCTGGCGTGGGACGACGTTTTGGAGCAGCTCCAGGCCAAGTACCCCGAAGGCCCGGCGGCCCATTTCCACGAGTTCTTCATCGCCACCAAGCGCGGCATCGCCCCCGAGCGACGCACCCCGCCCGGCGCCACGATCAAAATCCACCGCGATCCGGAAAGCGAAACACCGGACTCCGGCAAAACCTCTCAGGCCAAAGTCGGCTGAGGATCGCCGCACGCCGAAATAACGATCCGTCAGGTGACTTTCATGAGTTCACCTTGGCGTGTTATCGTCGGATGATCCGCAGGGCAACGTCCTCGGAGAAATCGGGCGATTGCAGGTTCTTCTCGCCGCGGTGATGATCCAGCGCTTCGGTCTTGGCAATCCGGCCCGTCTTCGTGTCGACCCACTCAGCCTTGTACGAGCCGGCGGGCAAAGCCACGGCGAGGTTGGTCGGGCCCCGGCCACGCACGTAGACGGCGTAAGCCCGGCCCGGCTCGACCAGCGCCCGCGCGCCGCCGTCCTTGGGGATCCCCGCTTTAACGATCGATGCGTCGGGACCCATGGCGATGAAATCGAAGCTCTCGATGAACTTCTTGAGGATCGCCAACTGCTGCTGAATCTCCGGGCCGCCGCTGCCGGGCGCGTCGCTAGTGGCGGTGCCGTCTTCGTGTCCGCAAGTGAACGAGTAATCGAGATTATCGAACAGGGCCCCGCCGGCAAGCATGAACTCCCAGGCCTCGATGCGATATGGCCCCGGTTCCCGACCGCGAAAACCGGTCTCGTCGTCGCCGATCGGCTTGTTCAGATGGTAGTTGATCGTCACGGCCACGGGCGGCGTAGCATAGTGGAAGTTGAAGATCGAGACGCGCGGGTTGGGCCGCTCGATCTTCTTCGACTTGTTGGCGATGTTCTGGGCGATCAGGTGCCGCGTGCCCAGTTCCTTCTCCGTCGCGACGATTGTCTCGGCGATATGCTCCTGCCAGGCGAGCGTCACGCCGCCGAAGTAGGGCTCGTTGCAGATTTCGTAGAAGAGGTTGTCGAATCGGGCCGTCGCTCGCACGATCTTGCGGACCATCGCGTCTTGCACGGCCGTGAGCTTGGGATCCTTCAATGTGTAGACGTCGGTCCGTTTCACCCGGCCGATGCCGCTGGTGTTGTTGGCCGCATTCATCGGGCTCAGCGCCCATTGGGCGTCTTTGTAGAAGGGGCAGAAGAGCACCAACTCGACGACGATCCCCCGGCGGTCGGCTTCGCTGAGCAGATCCTCCAGCCGGCGAAAATACTCCGCGTCCCAACGGTCCAGGTCGAACCGGTTACCGCCCCGGGCATAGCCGGGCGTCGCGCTGCGGGCCCAGGGGCAGATGAGCTTTCCCTCGGCCGGAGCCAGCGGGTTGTCGCGGATACCGAACGCCCCGGGCGGTTCGCAATACGCGCCGCTGAACACCCGCGTCAGATTGAAACCATGTCCCCCGAGCGCCTCGAAGTACTTCCGATAATCGAAATCCCGATTGAGCAGCGCCCCATAGTGTTCGCCCGAGGTCATCAACACGGTCGGCCGCTCACGGAACCGAAAGTAATGCGGATTGTCCGGATGCAACTCGATCGGATCCGCCCCAAGAGCCGGCGCGGAGAGCGTCAAGAGAATCACCCAGATCGCAGCACACGGCCAATGTCCAAGGGGCACGCCGCTAAGGATCTTGGTACAGAGAAAGCCCTGGCGAATGGTGAAACTCGGCGATCGGTCGGGCGAATACATCGTTCTGAGTTTTGACTATCCGAAAAACGAGAACCGCCGGGCGCGGCGAGCCCGGCGGCTGTTGTGGCTGTGAGGATTCGTTGCCGCTACGCAGCGCGCCCGCATCGACGCCGGCCGTACCATCCCAGCCCCAGCAGGCCCAACGCGGCCAGCGCGAAGGTGGACGGTTCGGGGACGGCGGCCCCGGCCGCGGGCGCGACGAAGCGAACTTCGCCCAATCCGTACCGGTCGCCGCCGGCAATGATGCCCGGCTCACCGAGGTAGTTGTCGTCGATGCGAACGGCAGCGTAACGAGCGGTTTGTACCGAGGCGAAGTTGAACATCTGCGCGACGTTCGATTCCGTGGTCGCGGCCAAGAAAGCTTCCATAATGTCGTCGATATCGGCCGCTTCCGTGCCGAAGTCGAATGTGTCACCCTCGGCCTCGGTGTGCAGAATCACGCGGAAATCCTTGGTGGCGTTTCCGATTCTGCCCGCGCCGCCACCGTTGTTGCCGTACTGCCACAGGATGATCGATTCGACGCTCGTATCGCCGCCGCCAGTCAGGTCGAAAACGAATTCGGGCAGTCCCGAGCCAATCGGGCGCGTCCACGATTCCGCGTGTCCGCCGCCGCTACGCTCGTGAAAGGTCGCCAGAGCATCGGGCACCGGGTCACCCGTGTCCAGCGTCACACCCGTGCCAACGGGTCGCTGGAGGCTGGCCGCGGCAAAACCGGAATTGTCGTCGAGCAGGTACAGATGGCTTGATCCCGCGTCGCCGGTGATGCTGGTGGAGACCGAAACCGGCTTGATGATGGTTGCCTCGGGGACGGGATCGCCAGCAGTCCCGTGGACGGAGACTTCGTCGATCATCCACTTGTTGGGCGTATTTCCGGTCAGCAGGGCGCCGCCGTCGAAGCTCAGCTTGACGTAGCGTGCCTCGGTGCCCGGCACGTCGACCACGAAATCGGAATGCCCGTTGTTCGGTGGCGCGAAGAAGGTCTGCGTGATCGGCGAGTCGAAGGTGACCCCGTCGGTGCTGAACGTCAGGGTTACGTCGTCGGGGGCCCCGTTCGCATAGGCACTAAACGTATGCGTGCCGACGGTGACGCCGGTGACGACCGAAGGACTGTCCAGGTCGATGGTGATATCGGTGGGCACGGAGACCGGGTCCCCCCAACCGGAGAGTTCGTTCTGCGGACCGGTGGTGGGAGTCGCTGCGTCCGGGAGGTAAGCGCCGTCGGTCATTTCGCCCGTGCTGTAGGTGCCCAGCACTTGGTCGTGCGGGTCATCGAAGTAGTAGGTGCCGCCGCTGTACCGGGGCAGATTCTGCCCGTAGGCGTAGTTCTTGCCCGAGGAGAGCAGGTCCGGATCGGGTACGCTGTTGTTCATGACGTCCTGAATGGCGGTCGCGTCAAGGGCCTCATCAAACAGCACGAAGTCGTCGACGGCGCCGGGGAAGTAATACTGGTTTCCCGCATCGCCGCCGCCGCCGATGTGCAGGTCCCGGCCGGAATTGGGTGTGTAGTTCGGGCCTATCGCGGAGCCGGTCGGACTGCCGTTGACGTAGATCGACTTCGTGTTGGTAGCGGCGTCGAAAGAGATCGCCAGGTGCGACCAGGTGTCGAAGGCCGCGGCGCCGCCGTTGAGGCCGTGCCAGCCGCCGGCCGTCGGCCCGGTGCCGGTCCAGAAATCCCAGTCATTGCCGGGATTGAGGTAGAGAATGTACCCCTGGGTACCGCCAGTATCGTAGCGGCTGGTGAGCGGGGAACGATGGCCGCTGCCGCCGGTGGGGTACATCCAGGCCATGGCGGTGAAGCTGGCCGGGTTCAGGTCGGGGTTGAACGGCACGTTGATGACGCTGTTAGAGAAGCTCGCCGAGGTACCCGTGTTGGCATTGACCCCGGCCCCGCCGAAGGTGACCGTGCCGGCAGTAATGCCGTTGCGGGCATGCTGCGAATCGACCACCGAGCCGGTGCCGCTGGTGCCGACCGGATCGTCGAGCGTCCAGTGGCCCACGACCCCGGCATCAAGGGGCATTGCCGAAAGAAGGAAAGCGACGGCTGCAACAAGCCAAAGCGCTGCGATACGAGTGCTCATCGGATTTACCTCGGCTGAAGGATGCTACTAACTGAGGCCGCAATCAAAGGGACGAGGAAGAGGCCGCCTCGGACACTCCCGTCCCGTATGGCCCGCCACAGCCGTTCAAGGCCCGGCGAATACCGGGGCATGAACTCGAACGGCACCTGCAAAGCCGATCATAGACGCGAATCCCCGGCGGTGCAAGGATTTTCTTGCCCCCCCGAAGGAAATCCCGAAATTCTGGGAAACGGGGCCAGGAATACCCCGCTAGTGATGGGGTCTGGCCAGGATTCGGCTCAGCAGCGGGCCGCTGGCGAAGATCCGGCTACCTCTTCTTGCCCGATTCGCGATGATAGTCTGAAACGGAATCACGGTATTTCTTGGCGATCCTGTAAACTCGCTTCACATCGGGATCGTCCAACGAGGAATAGCGATCTTTCGCCATTCTCAGGGGCACGGAGACCGCCCCGACGGCTTCATCGTATTTCTTCTGATCCAAAGCAACCGCCATGCGTTTTATGCCCGTGGCGAGTTCGGCGATGGTGACGTTCTTTCTTAGCTCGGCGTCCGCGAGCAACGCTTCATCGTCTTTCTTGCCGCGTCTTACCATCGTTGTCTTCTCTTGGGTAACTTCCTCCCCCGAAACCATGTCGTGATAGCTTAGTCTCGCCGTGACGGAAAAGCCGTCGCCCTTGGGCACCTTGAAGCGGGCCAGGAGAACTTGCGTGGCACCGTGATTGAGATTATCCAGATCCACTACGACGCGACGCCCATCGAAGCGGGGCTGGTAGCCGAAAAAAT
>CAYUIQ010000308.1:0-9423 GCA_964444795.1 uncultured Planctomycetaceae bacterium | reverse complement strand
GGGTTTGTGCTTGAATCCACGGCACTGCTTGCAAGCAAAGTGGCACACGACTTATTCAACGAGCTGTTACGCCCCCCAGTATACGCGTGACAAGACACACGGCAACTGCCGGAGAATCGACAGCCGCGGCAAACGCGTTCATACACCTCCCTGGTCTACCCGTCTTACCTAATTAGACGCGGGGCTTGCAATGAACCGCCCGTTCGGCAATGCTAGGCTTTCGCCGGAAACTCCGTACGATGGCCCTCCGAGGCCGTCACTATCACGAAACAATCGCGAGAACGACCATGAAAAACGGCAAACTGGGAGTAGCCATTCACGGTGTCGGCCAGGTGGCCTACGCACACGCCGCAAGTTGGGTGAAGAACCCGCACGTCGAGATCGTCTCGGTCAGCAGCCGGCGAAAGGAAAGCGCCCAGAAACTCATCGACAAGCTGGGGCTCGATTGCCCCGCGGGCGACGATTTCGACGCCCTGTTGACCGACGACCGCGTCGACATCCTCAATATCAGCGGCCCCAACCACGTGCATACCGAACAGGGCGTGGCCGCGGCCCGGGCGGGAAAACACCTGCTCATGGAGAAGCCGATGTGCATCTCCATGGACGAGAATCGCAAACTGCGCGACGCGGTCGCCGAGGCCGGCGTGAAGAGCGTGGTCAGCTTCGTGCTGCGTTGGAACCCGTTGTTCGAGAACCTCAAGTCGCTGCTGGCCGGCGGAGCGATCGGCGAGTTGTTCTACGTCGAGGTCGACTATTGGCACGGTATCAGCCAGTGGTACAGCGGCTGGGAATGGGCCCATAAGAAGGCGACCGGCGGCAGCACCATGTTGCTGGGCGGTTGCCACGCGGTCGACGCGCTGCGCTGGTTCGCCGGCGAGGAGGTCGTCGAGGTGTCCGCCTTCGGCAACAATATCAAGGGACTTTATGAATACGACGCCAACGTGGTGGCCGCGCTGAAATTCGCCAGCGGGGCGATCGGCAAGACGTCGACTCTGTTCGACGCCGAAATGCCCTACAGTTTCAACATCGATCTGGCCGGCACCGAAGGCACGCTGCGCGACAATCGCGTCTGGTCGAAGAAGCTGTTTCCCGGCCAAACCGGCTGGAACACGACGACCACAATCCTGCCCGACTCGGGCGCCGTCGACCATCACCCGTTCGACGCCGAGATGAACCACCTGGTCGATTGCATCCGCGAGGATCGCGAGTCGCACTGCAACATCGCCGATTCCTATAAGACGCACGAATTGTGCCTGGCCATCGATCTTTCGATCGAGCAGGGCAAGCCGGTGAAGCTGCCGTTGTAGGATTGGTTTTCAATGATGGCGTGCCACTGCTTGCAGGCCAGTCGTGGCACACAACAGTTGGCGAGCAGGGCCCCTGCCGACTACGGAGTCTACCCAATCGGCCGTTCTTCGACCGGTCGAACGGTCCACCAGCCGTGCTGGAGAATCAGCTCTGAATCGGAGTCGACGCGGAACCAGGCGGCAAATTCCTGTTCGACCGAACCGGCCCGTTGCGAGCGGATCAGCGAGGCGGTGGCCACGAGAATCGCCAGCGGCAAGAGCAGGATCAGGCACGCGGCCGCGATAACGAGGGTCGTGTCGCCGGCCAGCCATTGGACGACCGCCGCCAGGGTGAGCAGGTTCATCAGCACATGGGATTCGCAACTCTTTCGAGCGGTCCATGCCGTCAACGCCGCCAGACGTCGCGGGATCGGCGGGGGTGGTGCCGGTCGGCCGCCACCGCCCCCCTCGACGATCAACCGCCCGCGGACCCGCTTGAGCCGCTGAAAGAATGCTTTGTACCGCGCGTCGTGTTGCATCGCGATCAACAGCCGGGCGAGTCCCCAGACCAGCCCGCCGAGGAGCCACCAGGGTTCGGACCGGCGGACAAACAGCCCCCAGCCGACGCCAAGCGGCACGAGCAAATCGACGAAATGGTGCATCAGGTAATCCAACTGGACGCCGTCCAACGAGGCCGTTCCCCGCAGCCGGGCGAGTTGCCCGTCGACGTGATCCAGAAGATACCACGATTGGAGCAGCAGGGCTCCCAACAGCCATCCGCCGATCGTCCCCCACCCCAAGGCGATCGCCGCGCCAACGCCGCACGCACAGGCGGTCAACGTAACCAGATTGGCCGACACGCTCCACCGGGCCACGACTCGGGTCACATGCAGCGCGGCCGGCCGGCTGATCCGTCGGGCCATCCAATTGCCCGTGGTCCGGTAGTCGGGTTTCTGGCAGCGACGGGCCAGATCGTCCAGCGAATATCGGTTCATGTGTAAGCTCTCACTCCCCGGCCGGTTTTCGTATCTGCTGGCTCCATCGGCCGGCGTGCCATCCGACGGCGGTGGTCACGATCCACAGAACCAGGACAACGGCGACCTTGAAGACGGTTTCACTGAACCGGCAGGAAACGGCCGGCCAGAGCCGTTCCAGCAGCAATGCCGACGCCATGACCGGCACCACCGCCAGACCGAGCATGCCGACATACCGAATCCGATCGCCACGCTCCAGCTCCTTCCACAGGGAACCGGCCACCAGAATGACTAAGTACGCGGCGTAGCCCAGTGAGGTGGCCACGGCAACGCCTGCCAGCCCATGCCCACCGGCCAGTGCGACGTGATTACCCACGGCGGCCAACACGGTGGCGATCGAGACGGCCACCAAGGCCCGGCGCTGGTGATCGACGGCCACGAGATATTGACCGGCCGGAAGCGCCACGGCCAAAGCAACCGCGCCCGGTATGAGCCACGCCAACGGGACCAAGCCGGTTTGATAGTCGGGCAGCAACCAGCCCAGCAGCGGCGGTGCGACGGTCAGTGCGATGGCCGCGGGCAGTGCGATGGCGGCCGCCTGAAGTTCGCTGGCCCGGGCCGCCAACCGGGCCACGTCGCGGCGCCGGCCGTGGCGACCGTACATCTCTCCATAACGCGGCCCCATGACCACCGACATCATGTTGGCCAAACCGTACAACTGGACGGTCACCATCAAGGTCAGCGAGTAACAGCCCAGTTGAAACTCGCGGTCGGGAAGGTAACCGAGGATCATCAAACGATCCAACGAGCGGAACAGCGAGGAGACGGTGCCGGCCAGTAGAATCGGCGCCCCGATGACCACGAGGCGACGGATCTCGGCCGTATCCCAGGCCCACGACAACCCAACCGCTCCGCTACGGTGGAGGAATATGAGCGTGCCCAGCATCACGACCAGGGTTCCCGCATAAAGGCCGGGCAGTCCCCAGCACCAAGTGGCCAGGCCGCAGGCGACCAGCGTGAGCACGGCTTCCAGGATCGATATCTTCGAACAGGTGGTAAAGGCCTGCCGCGTCCGCAAGATGGTCACCTGGAAGGTAACGTACCGCTGCACGGCGGCCAGAACGCCCACGGTAGCCAATCCCCAGGCCCATGCCGCGGTCCACGGGCCGGTGCCCGTACAGCCGATCCAGGCGCCGGCGCCCACCAACACGGCCGCGTAGATCAGGCTGGTGAGTGTGTTGACCGCATGAGCCAGATTAAGGCCGTGCTCGGCGGTGCGCGTATCGCCGAGCCCGCGGGCGACGGCCAACTCGCGGGTGGCCCCTTTGCTGATACCCAGGTTGGCGTAGTTGCCGTAGTTCATCACCAGTTTCAAGGCCTGCCAGATACCCATCTGGGCCGGACTGACGAGCATTTTCAACAGCAGGCTGGTCACCGCTCCCAGCAGATGGCACACGGTCGTGGCCCCGCCGACCACCGCGCAGTCGCCCAGCGCGCGCCGCCAACCGGTGACCGGCGCCACGACGGTCGTCGGATCGCTCGCCTTTCGGGCGCTCGGTGCGAGTGGGGCGGCCGTGATGCTCATCGGGTTTCGTTAGTCCGTGGGGTTCGATTTGTCGCTACATCGTTTAACGAGCCGACGTGTTTCTCCTCGCTCACGCTTCGGGTTACCATTCTCAAAATGCGGCGGCTGATAAACTCCCGAGGGCGGACGGCTGCAATGTTCCAGAACCACGCGGGCTGCTTCGACCGCCGCCGGCGTGCCGTGATTGCCGAATACCTGGGAATCGGCGCGCGACAGGGTTTGCCACGGGCCGTCGAGGACCTCGGCCAGCAGGCCGTCGAGTTCCGCTTCGTTGCCGGCTGTGCCGACCAATCCCCAACGACCGTGTGGCAGCACCTCGCGCGAGCCGGGCGAAAGAAGTTGGATGACGGGCAGGCCGGCCAGCGTGGCCTCGACACCGGCACTGGAACCGCAACTGAGCACGCAATCGACCGCCGAAAGCCATCGCGATAGCGATCCCCGGCAAATCACCCGGCCGCGAAGCGACGGGTAGGCCGCACATAACCGCTGGACCACGGCGTCGCGCGGGGTTCGAGGATGGAGCTTCACGAGCAATTGGGCGTCCGGAATCCGGGCCACCGAAGCGAAAGCTGCCTCCAGGAGCCGGGTGTTGGAACGGGTCGTCAGGTGCAAGGTCACGGCATCGGGGCGGCTGTCGCGCGGGGGTACGGTCGCCAGGAGCAGGATGCGTGGCCGGTCGTTAGTAGCCCGTTGAGAAAGTCGCGGACGGTTCAAACGCTCACACAGTCGGTCGTGTGCGGGCGAACCGGTGACGTGGATCTTTGATTCCGGCACGTCCCAACGCGTTAGTTGATTGCGCGACGACGCTCCCCAGGCCAATAGGTGATCGGCGGCCAGCGGCGAAAACCCGAAGCGGCAGCAGGGCACGCCATGCTGAAGCACCAGCGACACGATCTCCTGTTGTCGGGCCACGGCCACGGCCGCCCGGGCAAACGGCGTGGCATCTTCATCCAGCACCAGCGCATGGGGCTGAATCCGCCGCAAATGGGTATCGATCCGGTCGACCATGCGCGCCTGGCGTTGGCCATGGCCGGCAACACGCGCCTGGAGCCATCGCCGCACGACCGGCGTCAGGTCTACGCCGCGACAGGAAAGCTCCTCGCCGAGGGGCACGTGGAGATGTTCCCTTGGCCCGCGGTCGACGTTGCAGGTCAGTTGTCCGACGCCGCTTCGTCGCCATGTGAGCCACGAGCGCCACGCGAACCGGTCGTACAGCCACCAGAGCTGGCAACCCGAGCGGCGTAGTTGCCGGCCCAGCGGATCGAGCAGCCGAGGATTGCCCAGCAGCACGATACGCCGGTCGCCAACTCCGCGGCGTACCTTCGGATTGGTGTGTTCGGCCAGCCATCCGGCCATCCGGCGCAGCTTACCGTTGGGAGGAAAGCGGTGAAGGATTTCCTTGCCCGCGCCTCGTACCCAGAGGACGCGACAATCGGCTCCCGCGTTGCGGCACAATTTCCGCAGGATATCGACGTAGTCGTCGTCTCGATCGGTTTCGGCCGTAATGGTCAGCCGATCACCCGAGCCGAGCGGCCGAACGTCCGAAAAGAAGGCGACCGGCCGAATCAATTTGACGAAGTAATACCGCAGCGTCAGCGCGTTGAGATAGACCCAATCGAGCGTGCCCCCGTGGTGGAGCGAATCGCCGGCCGTCGCGGCGGCGTCGGCCAGCGCGGCGGCCTGCCGATCGATCCAGGCGAGCCGCCCGTCGATGACCACGTCCAGCGAACACCGGTTCGGCTGACTCGACTCGGCCGGCCACGAGCCCTCCAGGAGAAGGGCCGAGTCACTCGGCTCCGTCGGGCATTCACTCAGCGCCGTCGAGGGGGCGACCAGATCGTGCCGGCAGTAGACGTGCCAGTTCAAATCGATCACCCAGTTCTCGATAGGGCGGAAGACTCCCGCCGGGGGCCGGAGGACGCGATGGACTGCAACTGCTCAAAACGCGCCAGACACACGTCGGCTTCGGCTTGA
This sequence comes from uncultured Planctomycetaceae bacterium, assembly GCA_964444795.1. Lineage (GTDB taxonomy): Bacteria > Planctomycetota > Planctomycetia > Pirellulales > Thermoguttaceae > JABMRP01. Next base: position 3,604 of record CAYUIQ010000308.1, on the reverse strand, counting down.
GGATCGAAATTGAACGCCACCGTTCGCATACCCACGGCCGCGGCGCCGGCCAATTCTTCGGCGTCGTGCCCCACGAAGGCAACCTCCTCGGCGGGCAGCCCCACGGCTTTCAGAGCCGCCCGGTAGGCATCCGGTTCGGGCAAGACACAACCGAGGCCGAGCGACGAAATCACGGCGACAAAGATCTCCTTCAGGCCCAGATGTGCGAGTTGCTCCTGCATCTGGTCGGCGGATCGATCGGTATTGGCCAACACGCCGAGGACGACTCCCTCGGCCTTGAGTTGCCCGAGCGTGTCGCGCACCCCGGGCAGCAGTCGCGTCGCGGCTTGGAGTTTTCCCCGGCGAGCACGGCAGGAGGCCCGCACTTCGTCGATTTGGGCGGGGGTCATGCCGGCCGAGCGGAGGAACGATTCGAACGCTTCGTCCATGTCTCGCAGCCCCCGATGCACGTCGACCAGAAATTCCCGATCCCAGACCCGCCAGAAGCTTCGGTAATGTGCATACAGCCCCATGTTCACCAGCCGCTGGAGCAGCCAGCGTCGCCACGACGTCGTGTCGTAGAGGACGTCGCCGGTGTCGAAGAGCAGTGCGGCGGGCGGACCGGACCACGGACATGCCAGCGGCCGGCTCAGAATGATCGGTTGCCCCTCCGGGGCGACTTGGCCGGCACTATCTTGTGGCCTAGGCCATGAGGAAGTGGCCCGTCCCGGGCCGCGGGTCTTCGTGATACCCATGGGAAGTCGATTCCTTTCGATTTCCGTCAGCGACGTAAAACGGCCAGTCTTCAATGGCCGGAGTCGTGACCGTCGAGAACCGCCTGTTTACGCATGGCCAGATGGCGGTCCAAGACAACGGCAATCCTTTGCCAGTCCAGTGCTTCGGGGCCCAGCGCCTCGTACATTGTTTGGGCACATTCCCAGTGGTCGTCGATGTGGGCCATGGCCTCGACCTCGTCACGCTCGATGCGAGCCGGGGCGGGGATCAACCGGAGATTGAACAGCTCCGGATGGGAATAGAGGTATCGGCCCACCTCGCAACGATCCTCGGCGGTCTTCGCTTTGCGAGCGGCCCGGCGCAACGCCTTGGCCCGAATCCACTCGGCAAAGATACCCAGCGGCGACAGAACGGCCGGACGCCCGTCGCGCAAGCAGTAACTCACATAGTCACACACGTCACGGGTGTCGGCCGTGCTGACCAATTGATCCAGCAGCACCGGATCGAGAAACGGATTGTCTGCCCGGATGTGCACGGCCGCATGGGCCGGATATTCCTCAATCGCCGCGGCAAACAACGCCAGCGCGTCGGGGCTTCGGCCTTTGAAGACGGGTACGTCCGGGGGAACCATGTCGGCAATGAACGCGTTTTCCGGGTTCTCGCCGGTGACCACGATCACACCGTCGAGCCGCTGGCAATCGGTCGATCGGCGAACGACCCATTCCAAAACCGATTTGCCGCCCAGCCGGCGAGAGATCTTCCGCCGATAGTCGGCCGACTCGCAGCAAGCGTAAACAACTCCCAGTGTCTTCAGCATTCGGCCACCTCCGCTCCATCGTACCGGCCGAACCGACCGTCTGGCCCCGAAGAAATCGCGAGACAGTTCGGCAATAAACGCCCGCGCGGCAGTGTAACACGCCCTTCGGCTAAGGGTCAATACGAGACTTTCGGCGTGCCCGTCCCCCCCGCCTGAAGGATGTTCGTCTATCGCCCAGCCGCGGACGGCGGCGCTCACACTGTTGCTACGCCGCACGATCCTCTCTCGGATGTCCACGCCCCTTGGGGAAGGCGCCATTCGCCACTGCCCTGATGCGTAGACAACCCGGGTGTTCCGCCGCTAGACCTTGCGCAAGACGGCAAAAGGGCCCTTCTGCTCGATCCACTCCAGATCGCGGACGCGGTAATGGCCGCGGTGGGGGTCGAAGAAGGCCAGGCGGTCCGGGCCCAGCATGTAGATCAGTACCGCGTGTGTGAAGCCGGGCAGCGTGTAGGCGCAGAAGATGTGGCTGTCGTGCAGGTACAGACGTAGGTAGTTTTCCAGATAGCCGCCCGCCAGTCCGGTGTACGCCATGCCAAACTCGGCTGCGACCGTGGGCAACTTTCGGGCAGGCGTGATTCCGCCCGTGGGACCTTCTCCCCACCGGTCGATGAGATTCTGCTCGTGCTGCCGCTGGATCCGTGGCTCGACGATCGACCAGGACTCCAACACTGCGGCCCAGCAACTGTTTTCAAGTGACTGGACAACGGTCTCCGGACAGGCTCTCGATATGAGCGGCATTGGCAGGATCCTCGGGGAAAGAATCTAATTCGCTGGCTCGTCCTCTCAGGCTCGCAAAGGGGGCGAACCCGGCACCCCGTGAAGGCAGGGTACATGCACTCCGGCGATTATATCTACGTCACGTGCCTACGCAACCCAGATCCAACACCTTCCACAAGCGGCGGTCGGCCAGGCTGTCGACGACCAGAGAGGCGACGCCGAAATCGTGGTTGCGGCTGTGAAGGCCGGGCACGGCAACCGTGAATGCCCCGGCAGCGGCGCCCGCTCGGCACCCGTTCTGGCTGTCTTCCAGCACGAGAGTGTCTTCCGGCGACGCGCCGAATCGTTGGGCAGCGGTAAGGTAGATCTCCGGATCGGGTTTGCCGTGGGTAACGTCCTCGGACGTCAGGGTAAACTGGAATCGATCCTGTAGGTCGAACCGCGGCAAGACCGACTCGACCAGCTTCCGGCTGCTGCTGGTGGCGATCGCCTTCCGCGTACCGGCACGTTCCAGGGCATCGAGCAGGTCGAGCAACCCCGGCATGGGCGCCAAGTGGGCGTCGAGCAACTCGATGTACAATTGCTCCGACTCGGCCAGCAACTCCTGCCAGGTGGCATCGAGCCCCAACCGGTCGATCATCACCCCGAAGGTGGCTTCCGGCGGCAGACCCATCATTTCGTCGCTCACCTGGCGGGTAAACACGCACCCCCGCCGGCGGCAGACCTCTTCACCCACGAGCCAGTAGATCTCTTCGGAATTGAACATCAGGCCGTCCATGTCGAACACGACGGCCGCGAACTGGCGGGGTGTGGGCATCGTTGGCAACGAAAGCTATGGGTGGGGGGCTGGATGTGTGGCGACCGCAAACGTGTCGTGTACGGTAGCACAAACGGGGCCGATTCGCTAGGCTTCCCTGTACGATGGGCCTCCGAGCCCGTCGAGAACTCGCCACAATTTCCCTATGATATCGACGGCCTCGGAGGGCCATCGTACGGACTTTTCAGACAGGTTCCGGCGGCAGTCGGGCCCGGGACCGGAAATCCGACACTATCTCCCCGGACACGACCCGTGACGATCCCTTTGCCGCCATCGCGATTCTTTCCGCCAGCCGAAGATGCCGACGCCGACGGCCTGCTCGGGGTGGGCGGACGGTTGGATCCCGATTGGCTGCTCGACGCTTACTCGCGGGGGATTTTCCCCTGGCCGGTCATCGATGGATCGGAAGCGTTGCTCGCCTGGTGGTCTCCCGACCCTCGGGCGATCCTCGAACTGGACGATCTCCATGTCTCCCGACGCCTGCGACGCACCTGTCGTAGTGGTCGGTTCCGCGTGACCTGCGATCGCGATTTTGC
>CAYUIQ010000307.1:0-9469 GCA_964444795.1 uncultured Planctomycetaceae bacterium | reverse complement strand
CAACTGCTGAACCGAGCCGTCGGCAAACGCGGCCAGGAAGCGGCCGCCACGAAGCGTTCCCAGCCCGGCCGAAGGTTGAGCCGGGATGTACCGGAGGTCGTCCGGTTGGGTCCAGACGACGGCCCGATCGGCATCCGCCTCGACCAGCAGCAGTGTGTTGCTCGTTCCGTCGCGAATCGCGGACGTCGGGGTGCCGCCCTCGTGCTCTCCGGAGAAAACGGTCCCCATCCCCGCCGGCACCACGTAGCAGGTCTTGCCTTCACCCGGACCGCCCGGGGTCGTGAAAACCTCGGGAATGCGATCCACCAGCGGCCGATTGTGGGGGCTGTCCCACGGTTCGTTGCGATGGAATTGCTCGAAAAGCTGCTGCTGACCCAGGTAGGGGAGCATAAACACTCGCCAACTCAACAGCGGTCGGCGGTTGGCATCGAAGTTGGACGCCATCGGAAACTTCCGGTGACGACCTTGATACTCGAGCAGTGCCTTGGCGATCTTCTGCAGATTTCCTCGAGAACGACCTTCCGGGGTCGTGGGATCGACTTGGGGAACTCCTGGCCGTGCCACGCCGGGAGCACCGGTTCCGGGCGGTCGTTCGATGCCCATCGCGCCGTAGGGGTCGCCGGCTCCGGGCGGTCGCTCGATACCCATCGCGCCATAGGGGTCGCCGGTTCCGGGCGGTCGCTCGATACCCATCGCGTCGTGAGGATCTCCCGGCATGGTCATCGGTCCACCGGCCCCTGGCGGTCGCTCGATGCCCATTTCGCCGTACGGATCATTCGGCACGCGGGGTGGTCCGGTGGCTCCGGGCGGTCGTTCGATGCCCATTTCGCCATAGGGATCGCCGGTTCCGGGCGGTCGCTCGATGCCCCCTTCGCCATAGGGATCACCGGTTCCGGGCGGTCGTTCGATGCCCATCGCGTCGTGAGGATCTCCCGGCATGGTCATCGGTCCACCGGTCCCGGGCGGTCGCTCGATGCCCATCTCGCCATGCGGGTCGGTCGGTCTCTCGATCCCTGGCTGCTGAGGTTGGCCTGCCGGGTTGCCACCGCTCGGAGGTGGCGGCGGTGGCGGGGCGCTCGGCCCGCTGTCTTGCGGTCCCGACACGACTTGGCTGCCGGGCGCCGGCGGCGAACTATCGCCTCCGCAACCGACCTGGATTGTCAGCAGGGCGACCAACGCAATCCACGCGAATCCCCAACGCATGGGACCACTCCTTATTCGAAGAGAAGAGTTTACTCAAAGGAAGAGACCGCTGTTTCCCGAGACGTTCGACTTGCATCACTGGCTTTTCATGCTGCCGCCCACGAGCTGGGCCAGTTTGTCCAATCCCGGCGTATCCGTGCCTCCGGGCGGCGTGCCGACGAGCCCCTTGATTGAGGTGGGCATTCGCCAGGCAATGAAGATACTGTAGCCGTTTTCGGTGATTTGATAGACCTCGATCACCCCGTCCATCGACTGGACCTCGCCCTGCCCGTCGGGTCCGACGTAATAGAACTTCTGCCGGCCAGCCGTGCGGAGTCGCCGCCACGTCTTGGCCTCGCCGCCGGGTCCGGCGCACTGCACGTCGGCCCACGACTCGGTTGCGTCGCGCCAGGCTTCGGTCCTAAAAGCGTTCAGGAGCGGCCGGCCGGGGTCCTTGCCGTTGTCGCGGGCTGTTTCCACGCCCACTTCGATGTAGTAAGGAAGTTTGCCACCGGTACTGTCGGCAACGGTTGCCTCGTAGGTGAACAAGTATCCGGGCAGGCTTCCCAAGGGTATCTTGATGCGGCAACCGTCGACCGTCGTGCCGTCGACCTGCGGGTTTTCCCCGAATGCCGTCTGGAACGCCTTCGGCAATTGGATCGAAATCGGCGTTTCGCCCAATTTGAGGGGCTCGCCGTAGAGAAGCTGCACGCCGGCCGATCCCCCTTTGTGTTGATTCACGGTCACGTTGAGGCGCTCTTCGTACCCGCCCGTTCCGCATCCCAAGCACATGCACGCCGCGGCAATCAGCGTGGCGGCCGTCAGACGCTGGACCAAGGTCCGTGGTGGGCGAATTCTCATGCTCGTGGTCGTCATAATCCATGGGGGCGCCGCGCGCCGTGGGGGCGGAAGTTGACATGCCGGACCGTATCGACCCATTGTCGCACCGACGGCGCCGATCTGTCAAGCAATGCCGCGGGGGGGTGACTGCGTCGGCAGATTCCCCGAATTCTCACGAATTCAGCTACGACTTGGGAACGTCGAACGTCTCGGTCATGGCCGAAGAGCCCGATTTGACCATCAGCTTCAGGGGGGTGGTCGTGGCGCTCTGGTATTTCACCGGCACGTAGCTCTTCGGCATGCCGCTGGTATCGGCGTCCCCCCCCATACTCGGCGGTGTTTCCCAGCATTCCACCGTTACCTTGTACTTGCCCGGTATCAGCCCCTTGTCGCCCTTAAATGCCTCGGCCGAGAAGTTCCCTTCGGTGTCGAACGGCACGGAGACCGATCGGGCCGGCTTGCCCTCGGCTGCTTCGACGGCGACGAAATAGAGAATCCCCTCCTTCGGCCATGCCCCTCCACCGTAGGTGACCTTGCCACTGACCGGCACCATTTCCGGCCGGTCGCTGCCGCAACCAGTCCACACGGGGCAGCAGCAAACGACGATCGCAACGGCCAAAAGTGTCCACTGCGCGGACTTGCGGGCCGTGGGTGCGGAGACGGCAGTTGGGGATTCTAAAATTGACATCGGTTGGTCCTTACCGGAAGAAGCCAGAGATTGAGGGAAGCGAAGACGAGGCCGAAGCGCAAGCGATTCTACCCGCCGCCGGCTGGCCATGCAAGCAACCGCTCGGCGTCGCAACGAGTCGAAGCTCCGTCTCAAGAGCCCGTCCTACTGGAAGATCAACAAACCGAACCCCTCGGGGACCACTTCGGTCGCGGCGGGCCGGCTCCAGGATTGGAACCCCACACCGGGGACGGTTCGCTGCAGACCAACCGCCCATGCGTGGCGCGACTGGGGATAGTTGCCCGTAAGCTGGTCCAGGGGAATTGCCACTTCGGCGGTCCACGAGCCCTCGGAAGTATCGGCGGCAACGAACCACGTCGGGTTCCACGATGTATCGCCCCAACAGCCTTCGCTCGTCCACCCACGCGAGTCGAGCGAAAACCGGTAGTAGGTCGCCCAGTCGCGATCCAGATCGAGGAAGAGATCGATCCGGTCGCTGGCCGTCAGATCGGCGTCGCGGGACCGGGGACCAACGCCGGGCCGATAATGCGCGCCCGGAGCCTGTCGGCAGCGAACGGCCAGGTAAAGAAACTCGGCGTCGTAGGCCATCATCACCTCGGCCGGCCATCGGTGGTCGTCGCCCGCGGTGCTTTGGAGTCGGGCCGCTTGAGCCTGTTGCCAAACGGGCTCGTCGAGCTTGCCGTCCAACAGGGGCTTGGCCGCAGCGATGGCACACCGGAACACGGGCTTCGGCGGTGTGCCCTCGGGCCGGGCAAGCCATTGTTCTCCTTTGGCACACTCCCACCAGGCGTCGTGCAACGCGCCGTAGCGCCGGGTCATGTAATACCGGTCGGCCTGCCGGCCGTATCCCCGCGCGCGATCCGCCGCGGCCAGGGGAAACCGGATCATCGGCTCGGCATAGAGCGCCGGCATGTGTTGTTCGATGGTTTGGGCGAACAGGGCCGCCTGCTGTTGCCGGTCGATCTGCTGAGAAAGATCGATCGACAGCGCCGACGCCTGACGCACCGCATACGGCCGCTCGCCCGGAATTTCCGCGGCGGAGGCCCGCACATTGACGCTCCGCTGCGAACCTTGAATCCGCCAGGCCGCCTCGCCGCTGGCATAGTACTGCACGAGCCACTCCAGCGCCGGCGCGGCCAGTGCATGACGCGGATAACGATCGGCAAACAGCTCGAATGTCTGTGCTGCTTCGTCCCAACGCCCGTTGCGATAATACGACTGGGCCAGGTGATAGATCACGTCGCCGGCGCTGCGGGCGTCCAGATCGCGGACCAATTCGTCGGTCTGCGCCAACAGTTGCACGCCCCCCTGCGGATCGGCCTGCCCGCGCTGGACGATCGCCTCCGTGTTGCGGCGCCGCTGGGCGATGCGTTGCATCTGCCGCAGTCCGCCCGGCGGAAAGGGGAGCAACTCGCGGCGGGCCTCTCCCCCGGGATGCAATGAGATGCCGCTAAAAAAATCGCTCGCCTCGTCGGTGCCCGTGCGGTCGACCGCCACGCGAAAGCCGAGACTGGCCACGGGCGGCGCGAATCGGTCGCCGACCAGTCCTCTCCCCCGCGAGACGACCTCCCCCAGCGAGCGTCCCAGCCGGGTGGCCAATTGCGCGGTGGTCAGGATCAACTCGCCCTTGATACCCGGCGGCAGCGTGGCAACGACTCGTTTCACTTTCCACGGCGCCAGACCGGCCCGCGAGATCTGCTCGGTGAATCGTGTCGGATCGGCCGCCTCCTCCACGGCTCGCAGGACCATATCGTAGACGAGTCGCCGTCGCGACCCGTCGGCATCGCCGGTCACCAGGATTTCCGGTCGCCAAAGCCGGATCTGGCGTACCAGATGGGCCTGGAGCTGCTCGATCCCACGACCATCGGTCGCATGGTTCAGGCCCTCGACGATCTGCTCGATCCCCAGCCCGAGGTTCGGCTGCCGCAGAGGAAACTGCCACGCGGCGGTCGCCCCACAAGCCCCGGCGGCAACGACCGCCTCGTGTAGCCGATCGGTCGGATGGACGGAACTCCGGGCGGGTGTTTCCACGTCGCGGCGATTGACGATCTCGACCACGCTCAGATAGCCCTCGTTGCCGGCAAGCTGGGCGAGCAATTCCAGGGGGACATCCTCGGGGCGGCCAAACAGGCCGAGCACGGCCGAACGCGTGCCGCCGCACCGCTGACGATGCCAGGTCAGCCCGCCGTCGACGGTCGTCAGGATCGTACCCAAATCGCCCACCGCCCAGCCGTGCGTGGGATCGACGAAACTCAGCCCCCGAATCGGGACCGATTGACCCGTCGAGAACGAGGCCCAAGTGCGACCCGCGTCGGTGCTGCGGAAGACGCGTGTGCCGGGCGTTCCGGCGATCCAGGCATTCGGCCCGACCACCGACAGGGCGGCGAAATCGAAATGCCGGGCGACCTCCATGGGCAACTCTCCCGGCGGCGTCTGCCAGGTGGTTCCCAGGTCTTCGGTCATCATCACCAATCCTCCGTCGCCGATCAGCCAGCCGAATCGTGGGGCGACAAGCTGGATGCGATGCAGGTTGCGCAGGCCCAGAGGAGCTGTCCGCCCGGGGGTGATGCTTCGCTGGCGCACCATCGCGGTGGTGCCGTTGCGGCCGGCCAATGCCCCGTCGTGCAAATCGAGCATGTCGGCGGCGAGCCATGTTTGGTCGGTCGTGGCGGAGAGAGCCCGCCAATTCTGGCCGCCGTCTTGAGTGACGAGCACGCCGGAGGGATGGTGCCCCGACCGGCAGCCGACCGCCCAACCCGCTTTGTGGTCGAAGAACCGGACACGACGCAGGGCCGGCAGGGTCGCCTCGCCGATCGGTTGCCAGATCTTGCCACCGTCGTGGGTGACCAGCAACACGCCGCTGCTGGTATGCGTGTAGGGATGCGTCAGTCCGCCGGCAGCCCAGCCCGTGTAACGATCGAGAAACCAGACCGACCGCAAGGGGCACGACACGCCCGACCGCTGCAATTGCCACTGCTGGCCGCCGTCGTCGGTATGCCAAATGGTGCCCCGATCGCCGACCGCCCATCCGGTAAGCCGATCGACGAAACAGACGTCGGCCAGCCGCGCGTCGCCGCGCATCACTTCGTGGCACATCGGGTCGGAGCGGGAGTCGACTTCCGCCGAAACGCGGGTCGGAGTATCGGGCGGAAGCGAGGGCACACTATTCGGATCGTCGGCAAACCCCGCCACGCGAAATTCGCGCTGCCGAGGTTGGGTCGGCGGTTGCTGGGTCCACGCGCTCGACACCAGACCGATCCCCAGCGAAAACACGGCCACCACCCGCACGACACGGCACGACAGAAGAGCACCCATTGATACCCCCTCCATGGGGTAAAGGTTGGCTGGCATTCCGGACGCCGGATTGTAGCGGAAAGGGACGGACCGACCTAGCCGGATTGTTGGTATCAGGTCAATGTGATATCAGCTCTTGGCGGTGATCGTTATCAAACTGATTTCACGTTGGAGAGTTCATGCAGAACAGACGGAAAGTGTTGTGGTTTTGGTATGTTGTGGGCATATTTTGTGAGAAACGCTTGTGTGACGCGCTTAGCAAAGAGAAGCTTGATGTGACCACCGAGGATGATGCCCGCTATCCGCTGTTCAAACGCAAGCAATGATTACTCGCCTTCGTTTTCCACCGCGGCTTTGCGAGGCGCCAAGTGGACGTCGATCCGTGAGAGCACGGTGTCCTTCTTGCGGAGCAGGATGAAATCGACCGGCACCGACGGGTCGAGTTGATCCAGCAGCAGAGCGGCGTGGTCCGGGTCGCGAGGGCCGATCTTGCCGATGCGAGCCAGGACGTCACCCACGGCGGGTGGGTCGTCGACGTCGGTGTAGCGGTCCGCGTCCACCTTGGTAATGACCAGCCCGCGGGCAACGTGCAGTTGCATGTCCCGGGCCGTCTTGTCGTCCAGAGCGGTGACCGACAGCCCGAGGCGATCGGCAAGCAGGGCGGCCGCATCGAGTTTGGGACGCACCGCGAGCGTCAGTTTGACCTCGATCGACTCATCTCCTCGCAGCAGTTGGAGCGAAAGCGTCTGATCGGGTGTACGGCCGACCAGGGCGAGATGGAAGTCGGTCGGGCCGGCGATTTCTCGGTCGTCGATCCGCCGGATCACGTCGCCCGGCTTGATCCCCGCTTGGTCCGCCGGCGTGTCGGCCGCCACGCCGGCTACACTGCATGGCGCGGCGTCGGCGACTTCCAGCCCGGAAATCAGCCCGTAGCGGCGATGGACGTCGAGCATCGCGGGCAGCCGGCGGTGGATTGTGGCGGTGGAGATGCCAAAGGCGATGTTCTCGGATTCCCGCTTCATCGAGGTCGTCACGGCCAGGACCTCCCCCAACACATTGAACCAGGGCCCGCCGGAACTGCCCGGGTTGATCCCCGCGTCGGTCTGGACGAGGTCCCCCAGCGTGACGCCGGGCATGTCGTCGGGTTTGGTATTCCGGCCGACGGCACTGACTACGCCGGTGGTACAGGTGTGGAGCAAGCGGTGCGGGTTGCCGATGGCGATGACTGTTTCGCCGACCATGATATCGCCGGCCGGGGCCAAAACGACTGCCCGTAGCGGCTTGGGCGCGTCGATTTTCAGCAGGGCCAGATCTTCTTCCCACACCGAAGCGATCAACTCAGCCTGGTAAGTCTTGCCGTCAGACAGCGCCACGCGGTGCTCGATCACCCGTTGCATGGCATGGGCGTTGGTCAGGATATAGCCGTCGGCGTGAATGACGAAGCCGGTACCGACGTTGAATTCCCGGTTCGGATTGCCGGTCCCTTTGAAGAATTCTTCGGTGCCCGGCCGGCCCTTCTTCACGATCGGCCCGTTGAGCAACACGACCGAATCCTTCCACCGCTGGTACACCTCGACGGCCGGCGTGCGGCGCGGCGCGCGGGGCGTGCCGGGTTGCTGGGCAGGACTCCAGCGAGGCCAGAGAGCGGAAATCGCCGCAACCAGCACGGCGATTTCCATGCGTGTGGATCGTTTCATCGCGGTGGTTCTCAACAGACTGCTAACCCGACATGGTCGCCAACATGCCGGCTAACGAGCCTTCCAGTTGCGGTGAGTCGGCCAGCGTGGCATTGGTGTCGGCGGCCGGCGAAACCAGGCGCGTGAGCCACTGGAGATACTCGCCGAGCACCTCGGCGGGCCACTGCCGGCGATCGTTGCGAATCGTGTCCAGCAGTGTTTCGACCAGATGGGTGCAGCGGGTGACCGGTTCGACGGGCACAACCATCGAGGCCGACTTGACCGTGTGCAACGTTCGCAGCACGTCGTTGAGTATCTCGTCGCCCAGGTCGCCTCCGCCCGCCTGGCGAAACAAGTCGTCGAGATGGGCCGTTCGGCCGGTCAACTCGCGGCGAAAGGTCGTCCATAGATGCGGATTGACGCCCGCCGGCGGGGTCGAAGCCGGACTCTCGGCGGTCTTCTCCGTGGGCGCGTCCGCGGGACGATCCCTCGGCGGCGCCGGCGTCTCGGTCGGCGCCGGTGGTGTGGCGATCCGGGCTTGTTCTTCTTGGGGCGCGGTCGGCGCCGGCTCGGTAGCCGGTGGAGAACTGGCCGACGAAGTTGGCTCGGTGGTGCCCTGCGCCGATTCGACCCGTTCGGAAAGATCTCGCAACGCCGCGCCACGATGCTCCCGCTGGGCGGTGGAGATCAACTCATCGGCCAGTTCGACGACCCGGGACAGTTCGGGTTTGGAGACCTGGGCGTCGGCCCCGACGGCCTTCCCCTTCTTGCAGTTGTCGGGCGTGATGATCGAGGAGTAGAGGAGGACGGGCACTTGCTTCAACTGCGCATGCTGTTTGATTCTCTTGGTCAAATGGAATCCGTCGACCTGCGGCATCTCGACGTCGCTGATCACCAGATCGACGATGTCTTCAATCGGACTGCCCTGCTGAAGTTGCTGCTCAAGCCACTTCCAGGCCTCGGCTCCGTTTTCGCAAAACGTCGTCTGCGTATAGCCGCTCTTGTTCAAGGTGGTGCCGATCGCCTCGCGAACCGTGGGCGAGTCTTCGGCCAGCATGATCCGCAGCTTCTCTCGCGGCAGCCCCAGCGGATTGTCGACCGCGTCGGTGCGAAAATACTGCTCCGTGACGTCGTCGAGAATCATCTCGAAATCGAGCATCACGATCAGCCGATCGTCGCAGCGGCATAAGGCGGTTACCGGACTATTGGCCAGGGAATCCAGCCCGGGTACCGAAAGGATGTTCTCCCAACTCATACGGTGGATGCGTTCCACGTCGTCGACCAGAAAGGCCGTCTGCTGCTGATTGAAATCGCTGAGAATGATTTTCGATTCGGCCTTCTCGCGGGTCGATTCAATTCCCAGATGGTCCAGGAGCGATACGCAGGGAATCACCCGGTCTCGCAACTTGAACACCCCGCGAATCGACGAGTGGGCCATGGGCAGGCTGGTGATTTCGGTCGCCGGCAAGACCTCGCGGACTTTGGCCACGTTGATCCCGAACGTGAAATCCGCCACGTCGAAGACCAGGACCTCCAATTCGTTGGTGCCACTTTCCAGGAGGATCTCTTTTTCCAGCAGGATATTGCCGATTCCGGTGGACATCGTTCGTCCCCTTCGTGCGCTTGAGGCTTGCGACCGACACTCGCTCGGTAAAGTCACCCGAGACCATTAGAGTTATCGGGGTTCTCTAATCCGGAGAGTGAGCAACTTCTCGCCACCTTGCGCAACCGGTGCATCACAAAGAAAACCACCCGATAGAAAGTCGGGGGGTATGGAAAGAGACGGTTG
>CAYUIQ010000306.1:5878-9496 GCA_964444795.1 uncultured Planctomycetaceae bacterium | reverse complement strand
CCTGGTGGGTGGGATCGGCAACTCGATCTCCAACGTCGTTCACACCCAGGGTTGGGTCCACTGCCACTCGGCGGCCACCGACGCGTCGGGCGTCGTCAAGTCGGTAATGGACGACCTGAGTGAGTATTTCACCGAGATGAAGTTGCCCGGCAAGTTGCGCGTCGCCATGGCCTGCTGCTTGAACATGTGTGGCGCGGTCCACTGCTCGGATATCGCCATTCTGGGAATCCACCGCCGGCCGCCGAAGGTCATGAATGAGGTTCTTAACAAGACGTGCGAGATCCCCAGCGTGGTGGCAGCGTGCCCCACGGCCGCGATTCGTCCCGCCACCGTCGACGGCCACCCGTCGGTGGAAATCGACGAAGACCTCTGCATGTTCTGTGCCAACTGCTTCTCGGTGTGCCCCTCGCTGCCGATCTCCGATCCGCTCAACGACGGCGTTTCGATCTGGGTGGGCGGCAAGGTGTCCAACGCCCGCTCGGAGCCTTCCTTCTCCAAGTTGGCGATTCCGTTCATCGAGAACAACCCGCCTCGATGGCCGGAAGTGACCAGCGCGGTCCGCAATATCGTCGAGGTTTGGGCCAAAGGCGCTCGTAAGTATGAGCGGATGGGCGAGTTCATCGAGCGAATCGGTTGGCCCCGGTTCTTCGAACTCACCGGCATCGAGTTCACCAAGGAGCATATCGACGACTTCAAGCACGCCGGGCTGACCTACAAACGGTCGGCGCAGCTCAGACACTAGGAGACCCCAAATGGCGGTTACGCCTGAACAAGTTGCCGACGCCATGTTCAATATGGTCAGTCAGTATGCGGGCAAGAAGAAATTCAAGCCCGGCGACCTGACAAAGGCGATGATCCAACAATTCGCCGATGAGGGATGCGATAAGAAGACGTGTAAATTGGCCATTCGCACCCTCATGGACTCTGGACGATGCGTCTATACGTATTTCGGCGGTACCTTCATCGAGGTTCCCCATAGGGAAGGGGCTGCCGAAGACGCTCCTCCGAAAGAATAATTCGGCTGGATCGCATGACGTAGAGCAAGGTCCACCCGCCAAAGCACGCTGGTTTTGGTGGGTGGTGCCTACCCCGCGTTTTGCCGATTGAAGCCGTCGCGACAATTACCGTAGAATGGAAACCGGTGGAGAGCGGGCGATGCGCTGTGCGCAGAGTCCGCTCTTTCCGCTATTGCCCTTCCGTAGAATTTGATCCGTCCAAAATGGCTCTGCGCGCAGAATGTTGAGGTAATCCATGGTTGTCAAGAAAAAGAAGAAGAAAAAGAAGAAGAAGAGTTTCGGTGGGACGTCAAAGTCGCGCGAGCAATCTCCGTTGCGGCCCAATCACATCGAGAAGATGCCGCCCTGCCGCAACGTTTGCCCCAGTGGTAACCGGATTCGTGATTTCCTCACAACCATTGGCCAGGCCGAGCGGCTGGGAAAGCCGCTGGATCAGGCATTCGGCGAGGCCTGGGATATCTACACCGATACCAGCCCGTTTCCCGCGGTCTGCGGCCGGGTCTGCCCCCATCCGTGCGAAGACAACTGCAACCGCAAGGAGCTCGACGGCCCGCTCAATATCAACATGACCGAACGGGCCATCGGTGATTTCGGCTTGGAGAAGGACCTCAAGCTGAAGACGCTCTCCGACGAGCGGCGAGAGGAGAAGGTTGCCGTCGTCGGCGCCGGCCCAGGCGGACTCTCCTGTGCCTATCAACTCGCCCGGCGTGGCTACGGCGTGACCGTCTACGAGGCGTCCGAGAAGCCCGGCGGCATGCTCCTCTGGGGTATTCCCCGGTACCGCTTGCCGGCCGACGTGCTGGACGGGGAAATCCAGAAGATTCTCGATCTGGGTATTGAACTAAAGTGCGATATGCGAATCGGCCGGGATATCTCCCTGGACGATCTTCGCCAGCAATATAACGCCGTGTTCATGTCGATCGGGGCGCACAAGGGTTTGAAGTTGCGTGTCGACGGCGAGGAAGCCGAGAACGTCTTCTCCGGCGTCGAGTTCCTCAACCGCGTGTATCATGGCGAGAAGATCGAAATCGGCGACAACGTAATCGTCGTCGGCGGCGGCGACACGGCCATCGATGCCGCGCGCATCAGCCGGCGGCTTGGCGCCAATGTTACCATCGTCTATCGCCGTACGGTCAAGGAGATGCCGGCGACCGAGTTGGAAATCACCGAAGCCCAGGAAGAGGGTGTCAAACTCGAGTATCTGGTCGCTCCCGTCGGATTCAACAAGGACGGCAACCGGATCACGAGCATGAAGTGCATCCGCATGGAACTCGGCGAACCGGACGACTCGGGACGCTGTCGCCCGGTGCCCATCGAAGGTTCCGAGTTCGAGATCCCCGCCACTGCCGTCATCCCCGCCATTAGCCAGGAACCCGATTTCACCGGATTCGAGGATCTCATCGAAGGTGGCGATTGGGTTCAGGTGGACGAGCACGGCGAGTCGACGAAAGTCCCGGGCGTCTACGCGGGCGGCGACGCGGTGAGCCTCTCGCTGGTAACCACCGCCATCGGGCAAGGTCGCCAGGCGGCCGAGACGATGGACCGGAAGTTTCGCGGCGAGGAGACCCCCGCAGACGCCGAACTGCCCGTCGTTGGCCCCGATCGCGTCCGGCTGGACCATTACGACAAGGCCGAACGAAGCCAGTCCGCCACGCTTCCTCCGGAAGAACGCTTGGCCGAAATGGACAAGGAAGTCGGTCTTCCCGCCTCGCGGGAGCAGGTCGTCGCCGAAGCCAAACGTTGCATGAGTTGCGGCTTCTGCTTCGACTGCGAAAAATGCTGGCTGTTCTGCCAGGATCAGGCCATCGACAAACCCATGCAGAAGGGCGTCATTTACTCCTTCAAGCTGCAAAACTGCACGGGCTGCAAGAAGTGTGCGGAAGAATGCCCCTGCGGCTTCATCGACATGCTGTAAGCGAATGAGCACGCCTGGAATTCTCATCGCCGGTCTGCGGGGAGGCAGCGGTAAGACGCTCGTCTCCCTGGGCCTGGCGGCGGCCTGGCACCGCCAGGGACGATGCGTGGCGCCTTTCAAAAAGGGGCCCGACTATATCGACGCGGCCTGGCTGTCCACCGCGGCGGGCAGTCCGTGCCGGAATCTCGACCTCTATCTCATGTCGCCCGAGACGGTCGCCCGATCGTTTGCCGGCGCGTCGCAAGTCGCCGACGTGGCGGTGATCGAGGGCAACCGTGGTCTGTTCGACGGAATGGATGCCCAGGGCACCTACAGCACGGCCGAGTTGGCCAAGCTGCTGCGCGTGCCGGTCGTGCTGACGGTCGATTGCACCAAGTCGACACGCACCATCGCGGCGATCGTGCTGGGCTGTCAAACGCTCGATCCGGACGTTCCCCTCGGGGGCGTCATCTTGAACCAGACGGCCGGTTCTCGTCACGAGGCCGTACTGCGCCAATCCGTGGAAACAATTTGCGGCCTGCCCGTGCTCGGCGCCATTCGGCGAATCCCCGGGCAGCTTTTTCCCGAACGGCATCTGGGGCTTGTCCCCCCGGACGAACACAATCAACTCCCGCTGGCCATCGAGCAGGCCGCCGACACCGCGGAGAAGTACCTCGACCTCGATGCCCTCTGGAATCTGGCATGTGA
>CAYUIQ010000306.1:0-5868 GCA_964444795.1 uncultured Planctomycetaceae bacterium | reverse complement strand
GTCGAGTTGCGAGGAACGAGCAACGAGCCCCCAGATCGCAGCGAACTGGGGGCTCGCTGCGCTCGACCCCAGGCACCCCCTTGGCAGAAAAAAAGGTGTCAGGAACCTTTTCCTCGCGGGTTGGCGTGTTTCGGGACGCGGCGTTTGGGTTCTACTATCCCGAGAACCTCGAAGCCCTGGCCCGGGAAGGGGCCGGGGTGGTCGAAATCTCTCCTTTGGCCGACGATAAGCTGCCCGAGGTGGATGCCCTGTACATTGGCGGCGGCTTTCCCGAGACGGCGGCCCCCACGCTGGCTGAGAACGAACCGTTTCGTCAATCGTTGCGGCGTGCGATTGAGCGGGGACTGCCGGTCTACGCCGAGTGTGGCGGCGCGGTCTTCTTGGGCGAGAAGCTTCTGTACGACGAGAAAGAGTACCCCATGACGGCCGCGTTGCCGGTGGTCTTCGCTTTTCGCGGCAAGCCACAAGGGCACGGCTACACGATGCTCGAAACGGTGGCCGACAACCCGTTCTACGCCGTCGGCGATTCGCTCCGGGGCCACGAGTTCCACTACACCTTCATGCAGTCGACCACGCCGCCGCCCGACGAGTTGACCTTCGCGTTTCGCGTACGCCGCGGACACGGCTTCGACGGCCATCGCGACGGCCTCTGCCACCGCAACGTCCTGGCCTGCTACACCCACATCCACGCGCTGGGCACCGAAAGCTGGGCCCCGGCACTGGTACGCGCTGCGGTGCGATTCAAGTCGCGGGGTTAGCAGCCGGTTGCCGACGTCAAAGGAGACCCTCGGTCACCGCCAGCGGAGGGGTTAGGAGACCCGCGCCAAGCGCCGCCGCCCCGTGCCCAGCGCGTGTCCACAGCGGGGCGGGAGTATTCGGTCCCGCGGCCCCGCAGCCATACTCCGGGGGCGGGATGGCATTTTCGGTCCTCGGTTTCGCTGGAACATGCCGGAAAACTCGACTTTTCTTGCCTAACCTGCCATGCGGAGCCCCCGATTGTCGCCATGGGGAAAGTGCAGGATTCTAACGGGGGGGGTGGAGTTTCCGTGGCCCCCAGCACGGCAATTGCCCTAGGACCGCCTGGCGCTAGGATTCACTGATCCGATCAACAAAGGACCCCGCCTATGAATTCTCGCTTTGCCCGGCCCATGGCCATGCTGCTGGGACTGCTTTTCGGACACGTGGCGGTTGCCCAGACCGTCGAGAAACCGATCGATTTCAGCCGCGACATCCGCCCGATCCTCTCCGACAAATGCTTCGAGTGTCACGGTCCGGAGAAGAAGACGCGGAAAGTCGACCTTCGGCTGGACACGAAGAAGGGGGCCTTCGCCACCGACTACGTGATCGTTCCCGGCGACCTCGAAGAGAGCGAGTTGTACTATCGCATCACCTCGGAGAAAGCGGACGAGCGAATGCCGCCGCCGGACTTCGCCAAGAAACTCACCGCCGAGGAGATCGAGCGTATCGGACGGTGGATCGAAAGCGGAGCCGAGTGGCGCGAACATTGGTCGTTCGAGAAGCCGGTCCGGGGGGAATTGCCCGAGGTGGACGACCCGTCATGGTCCGGCAATCCGATCGACCGGTTCGTCTATGTGCGAATGAAAGCCGAGGGACTTTCGCCTTCTCCGCCGGCAGACAAGCAGACGCTGATTCGCCGCGTCACGTTCGATCTGACCGGCTTGCCGCCGACGCTCGATGAGATCGACGCTTTCTTGGCCGACGAATCTCCCGACGCTTACGAGAAGGTGGTCGATCGGTTGCTGGGGTCGCCACGCTACGGCGAGCAGATGGCCCGATACTGGCTCGACGCGGTTCGCTACGGCGACACGCACGGATTGCACCTGGACAACTTCCGCTCGATCTGGCCGTATCGCGATTGGGCCATCCGGGCGATGAACGAGAACAAGCCGTTCGACGAGTTTACCGTCGAGCAGATTGCCGGCGACTTGCTGCCCGAGCCGACGGTGGATCAACGGGTCGGCAGTGGCTACGTGCGGATGCACATCACGACCAGCGAAGGCGGTTCGATCGACGACGAGTTCGTGTTCCGCTATGCGGTCGACCGCGTCGAAACGACGTCAAAGGTCTGGATGGGGCTGACCACCGGGTGCGCCGTCTGCCACGACCACAAATTCGATCCGATCTCGCAGAAGGAGTTTTATCAGCTCTACGCCTTCTTCAACAACACCCGAGAGGCGGTGATGGACGGCAACAAGCCGTACCAGTCGGGTGTCGATCTACAGATTCCCACGCCCGAGCAGACGGAGCAAATGGCGCAATACGCGGCGGAAACAGCCTCGGTCGAGCAAGAGATCAAGGACGCACTGGCAAAGGTTTCGTACGAGGACCCCGAGGCCGACTTGCCCGAGGGCGAGTTGGCGCGGCAAGAGCTCGTCTGGATCGACGACGCGCTGCCGCCGGGTGCCGTGGGCGAGGGCGATCCGCCCGGGCCGTGGAAATTCGTCGATGCATCGGAGGGACCGGTCCACGGCGGCCAGAAGTCTTCGACGCGCACGGCGACCGGGCGGAGCCAGCATTTCTTCAGCGGCGCCAAGCCGGCGCTGGAGGTGGGTCCGGGCGACGTATTGTTCTGCCACGTCTATCTCGACCCGAAAAACCCGCCGCGAGAGATCATGCTCCAGTGGAACGACGGCACTTGGGAGCATCGGGCCTACTGGGGTGACAACGTCATCGACTGGGGCGCCGACGGCACGGCCAGCCGGTTGCCGATGGGGCCGCTCCCAGAGGCGGGCAAGTGGGTCCGCCTGGAAGTGGAAGCCGCCAAAGTCAATCTGCCGGCCGGCGCGAAGCTCAACGGCTGGGCGTTTACGCAGTTCGACGGCACCGTCCATTGGGACACGGCGGGCATCGTTACGCAAACACCCCAGCAGTCGGTCGATTCGCTCGCGGTCTGGGAGAAGTTGCAGCGGGCCGGCGATGTGAACAAGTTGAAGTTGCCCGAGCCGGTCAAAGCGGCCTTGCGGGCCGAACCGGATAAGCAAACGCCCGAGCAGCAAAAGGCCGTGCGCGACTATTTCCTGGAGAACATTTATTCGGGCACGCGCGAGGTGTTTGATCCGCTACACGGCCGGATTGCCGAGGTGAAGAAGAAGAACGCAGAGCTGGAGAAGCGGATCCCCTGGACGCTGATTGCCAGTGAACGGCCAGCCAATCAGACGCGCCAAGCATTCGTTCGTCAACGGGGAGACTACGACAAGCCGATCGGCGATCCGCTGGAGCGTGCGGTCCCGGCCGTCTTGCCGCCGCTGGGGGAAGGGGCGCCGAATAACCGCCTCGGTTTGGCCCGATGGCTGGTCGATCCCGAGCATCCGCTGACCGCCCGGGTGACGGTTAACCGCTTCTGGCAACAGTATTTCGGCACGGGAATCGTCAAGACGGCCGGGGACTTCGGCTCCCAAGGCGAATGGCCCTCGCACCCGAAGCTGCTCGATTGGCTGGCCGTCGAATTCGTCGAGAGCGGATGGGACACGAAAGCGATGCAGCGACGAATGGTCACCTCGGCCACGTACCGGCAATCGTCGAGAATCAAGCCGATTCACCTGGAGAAGGATCGCGACAATCGCCTGTTGGCCCGGGGCCCGCGATTCCGCATGGATGCCGAGATGGTCCGCGACAACGCCCTGTCGGTCAGCGGGCTGCTCGTGGAAAAGCAAGGCGGGCCGAGCGTCAAACCGTATCAGCCGTCGGGGCTGTGGAAGGCCGTGGGCTATTCCTCCAGCAATACGGCCAACTTCAAACCCGACCAGGGCGACTCCCTGTACCGCCGCGGCCTGTACACGTTCTGGAAACGGACCTCGCCGCCGCCGACCATGCTGCTGTTGGACGCCCCGTCGCGGGAGACGTGTGTCGTGCGGCGCGAACGCACCAACACACCGCTGGCGGCGCTGGCCCTGTTGAACGACGTGCAGTTCTTCGAATGTGCCCGAAACCTGGCCCAGCGGATGATGCGCCAGGGCGGCGATACGCCCGAGGAGCGTATCACGTTTGCCTTTCGCCTGGCGACGGCCCGGCCTCCCGAAGCGGACGAACTCGACGTATTGCGGCGGCAGTACGACGAGCATTTGACGTATTACCAAAACGATAAGGAAGCGGCCGAGAAGTTGCTTGGATTTGGTGAGTCGCCGCGCGACGAGACGCTCGACGCCGGTGAACTGGCCGCCTGGGCAATCGTGGCCAGCGTGATTTTGAACCTCGACGAGACGTTGACGAAACAGTAGCTGGCGCCGAGCGCGCACACTGAATGCAACGCGCCCTCACCCCGGCCCTCTCCCAGAGGGAGGGGCGGACGGAAGGAAAATACCATGGATCCGCGACTCGAACACGCCATGCTGCTGAACCGGCGGCAGTTTTTCGGCCGCTCGGCCACAGGGATCGGCACGGCCGCGCTGGCCGGGCTGCTCAACCCGCGGCTCCTGGCAGGCGACTCGCCAACCGAAGGCGGCCAGCTCGATCGGGGCGTGTTGGGCAAGACGCATTTCGCGCCCAAGGCCAAGCGGATCATCTATCTGTCCATGGCGGGTGCCCCCTCGCAACTCGACACGTTCGACTACAAGCCGGCGATGGGCGACCTCTTCGACAAGGATCTGCCCGAGTCGATCCGGATGGGGCAACGGCTCACCACCATGACCTCGCGCCAGAAGCGATTTCCCATTGCCCCGTCGATCTTCAAGTTCAAGCAGTACGGCAAAGCGGGGGCCTGGGTCAGCGAACTGTTGCCCCACACGGCCAAGATCGTCGACGAGCTGGCGATTATCCGCTCCGTGCATACCGAGGCGATCAACCACGATCCGGCGATCACGTTCATCCAGACCGGCAGCCAGCTTCCCGGGCGGCCGAGCATGGGGGCCTGGCTCTCGTACGGCCTGGGTTCGCTCAACGGCAACCTGCCCGCGTTTGTCGTGTTGCACTCTTCCTGGAGCGCCAAACGCGACGCCCAGGCGCTTTACTCGCGCCTCTGGGGAAGCGGTTGGCTGCCATCGCGGCATCAGGGCGTAAGCCTGCGGTCGGTGGGCGATCCGGTGCTGTATCTTTCCAATCCGCCGGGAGTCGACGCCAAGGTCCGCCGCACGATGCTCGACGGGCTGGCCCAATTGAACCAGAAGATGCACGCCGAATGGGGTGATCCGGAAACCAGCGCTCGCATCGCCCAGTATGAAATGGCCTACCGCATGCAGACATCCGTGCCCGAGTTGATGGACACCGCCGGCGAAGACGAAAAGACGCTGGAGCTTTACGGCCCCGACGTGAAGAAGCCGGGCACCTTTGCCGCCAACTGCCTGTTGGCCCGGCGATTGGCCGAGCGCGACGTTCGCTTCGTGCAGATCTTCATTCGCGGCTGGGATCAACACGGCAATCTGCCGGCCGATCTCCGGCTGCAATGCGGCGACGTCGATCGGGCCTGTTACGGACTGATTACCGATCTGAAGCAGCGGGGACTGCTCGACGACACGCTGGTCGTTTGGGGCGGCGAGTTCGGCCGCACGATCTACTGCCAAGGCGGCCTGACCAAGACCAACTACGGCCGCGACCATCACCCCCGCTGCTTCACCGTGTGGATGGCCGGCGGTGGCGTGAAACCGGGCATCGTGTACGGCGAGACCGACGACTTCAGCTACAACATCGTCGAAAATCCTGTCCACATCCACGATCTCAACGCCACCCTGCTGCACTGCCTGGGCATCGACCACGAGCGGCTCACCTACCGGTACCAAGGCCGCGATTTTCGTCTGACCGACGTCGCGGGCGAGGTTGTGAAAGACGTGTTGGTGTAACGGCGTTCGCCAAAAAGCGGGTGGGTGCCTGGGGTCGAGTCGCGAGGAACGAGCGTCGAGCCCCCAGTTGCAGAGG
>CAYUIQ010000305.1:0-9505 GCA_964444795.1 uncultured Planctomycetaceae bacterium | reverse complement strand
CTCTACGTCGAAGACGATTCCAACTACCGCCTCAAGCAATACGGAACGGTCTACCGGCTCGACCAGCAGGGAAACGTGCTGAAGAAGTGGCCGCCGGTGTTTTTCGACGACCAAGGTTTGAAAATGACCTCGCCTTGGTTCACGTTGGACTACCAGCGCCATTTCCGCTATCCGGAGGAGCCGCTGTTTATCGATTCCATTTTCGGAAAAGACGGCAGGATCTACCGCTGGAAATTGTCAAGGGACAAGGTGGAACTCCTCCGCTTCGACCGCGCGGGGAAACCGGTTCCTTTCAAGGCCACCGGAACGAATGCTCTGCTGGTGGATCACGCGATGCAGGCAAACTTCTGGCACGACGTCTACCACGGCATGGATGTTGACCCCCGCGGCAACATCTACTACGTTGCCAAGGTGGACGTCGCCGCGGGATCGCGGCCCGTCAGCGCGTATGTCGCCATGAACCGCCAAATCAACGTATACGACGCCGACGGAAACCTCAAGCACAACGGCCTGCTCGTTCTGAGTTGCGTGCGAGGCATCCAAGTCGACGACCAGGGAAGCTTGTACGTCATCTACCGTCCCACGGAGAGACCCTGGAATGATTATCTGGCGTTATCGAAGTTTTCGCCTTCCGGGGGCAAACCACTCTGGTCCCGGCGGTGGGAGGGCTGTGTATCGTGGGCGCAAGTGCCGAATCCGCCTTGTCATTGCACGACCTTGAGGCAGCACCAAACACTGGACGACAGAGGTTATTTGTATGCCGCCGGCAAGCACAGCGTTCAAGTGATTGACCGCGAGACGGGCAAGCTGGTGGGAGAATTCGGAAGCTACGGAAATATGGATTGCCAGGGTAAGGGAAGTAAGTATCCGCACCCCGAGCTTCCTTTCGGCACGATCTCCGCGCTGTCCGTTTGGAAAGACCGTCTGTTCGTCGTGGACGGGCTCAATCGGCGCATCGTCAAGTGCCGCATTGTGTACGGCCCATCGGAGAAGAAAGGGCCCTGACCGTAACTTTGCCCAGAGATTGCAGGGGGAACTGGACACGAATCTCTAGACCCGCGGAGAGTTCAAGCAAGAATCCTCATTGGGGGTCTTTGTCTCGATCCAAGGGGTCGAGTGGTCCAGAAACAGCGGCAACCCCTATCACGAGGGGCTTTTCGGGGCGATTTCCAAGTATTCTGGGAATTCCTGCGGGTGGGCGAGCAGATTTGCTTGCAGTCCTTGGGGCCGCTGTTAATACTGAGACTTGTGTGCCGTTGGAATTCACAACCTGGTATTCGCCGGGGCTTCAACGGCTACGAATCGCACGACCATAGTTTGTGTTCGTTCGCGCCGCCAGCGCCCCGGCCCTTCAGCACCCGCCGGAGGCCGTGGCGGCGAGGCCATTTGTTTCGAGGAGTGAAGCTATGAGACGCAACAGGTTTTCAGCCGTATTGATCCTCGCCGCCCCGACGATGGCGTCGAGAAGACGGTTCGTGACGATTTTTTTCATTCCAATTAGCTTGGTCGCAGTAAGCGTCGCGATCATGACTCAACCTGGCCAGGCGGCCCCGATCCAGCCCGGCGACGCCGATTATCAGTATTTGTTTGACGAAGGCACCGGGACCACGGTGGCGGATACCGGAGCCGCCGGAGCTGGAAAGAATGCAAGCCTTATCGGATCACCCGCCTGGTCGACCGAGACGCCGTTTTCGTATGCGGGCAACAACTCCCTCTCAAACAACGGCAGTGGCGCGGCCACGGTAGACGGTTTCAACGTGGACATGGGGACCCAGTCGACCGTCTCGATGTGGGTTCGCTACAACGACCAGGCGCCAGGCGGCACACAGTACATTCACGACACGCCCGGAGGAACGGGACGCTTTCTATGGTACTACGAAGCTAACGGCGCCCCGCGGGGCGACGCGATCTATTGGGACACCTCGAATAGAGGGAATGCCGGCCTCAGTCCGCTTACCAATGGCCAGTGGACGCACAAGGCGATCGTGAGGGACGGCACCGATCTGAGGGTATATGAAGACGGCGCCCTCATAAGAACCGATACCGTCGGAGCCACCGCCACGACATTCGGTGGTTTGAAACTTGGCTCGCGGGTTTCCAACAACGAGTTTTTCCGGGGCGAGATTGACGAGTACGCCTATTGGACCTCGGCACTCACCGGCGACAACATCGAGTGGCTTTCGCAGAACAGTCTAACGGGTGCTGGCGGCGGCGGACCCGAGCCTCCCACCACGATCAATCTTGCACTGGACAAGGAGTACGCCTGGGAACTCCACGCGCCGGGGCAATCGCCTAATTCGGGTCCCCACTATTTGGACGACTCCGGCAACGGCGGCGGAGCCCATGCCGTGCATAGTCCGGCGAATAACTTCGGGGCCTTCAGCTTGGGTGAATTGACGGATGGTGTCCGCCAGGCCGGGGGCGCCGGTGGCGCCGGCCAGCCGCTGCTCGGTCAACATGGTGGGGCTCCGGCGGCCAATATCATTTTCGACCTGGGGGAATTGTCCGAAGTCCAAGAGATCATCATTGGCACCCACATTACCGCGGGCGCCAACAATAATGCCCCGGATGACGTGACCATTTCCTTCAGCACGACAGGGTCCGCGCCTGGCGATTTCGGCGCGGGTACCTTCTTCGATCTCGAAACGATGTTTGGCCCGCTCGCGGATGGCTCGCACAACATGCTGCTGGACATCGCCGACCTTCCCGCCCAATTTGTCAAGTTATCCTTCGACGGTGGCTCCATGGCGGAACCAGGTGGGTCTGACCCAAATGAAAAGTGGATGCTCGACGAAATCATCATCAACGGCAGCGTCGGGGGAGCCGCAGTCCCCGAGCCCTCCACCTTCGTGCTGGCCGCGCTCGGGCTGCTGGGCCTGGGCTGGTACGGCCGACGGCGACGCAGGCCCACCTGCTAGGCTCCAATGTAATCCGCAGCCGCCGGGCCGCCACGCCCGCCGGCTGGCCCCTTTCAGGGGGCTTCTTCATGCCACCAGCTCTGCTGGTGGTTACGGGCTCTTCCGCAGCAGCCGCTCCGCGTTGCCGTGAAAGACTGCCTCGACGTCATCGGGGCCAAGCGACAGCGCTTCACATGCCGACTTGATCGCCCGCAAGGCTTCGTACATGGTGAGCGTGTACTCGGCCTCCACTTCCGGCGGCTCGCGGTTCTTGTTGAAGTGGAAGGGGTAACTCGTCCGGTTCGTGTAAGTTGTCCCCTTCCATTGCCGACGCCCTCGCATGTAGAAGATGGGATTGTCGGTGCCGTAGAGGATTCGCCGGGGGCCGAGTGTCTCCAGGGCAAAGCGGTGGACATCCGGGTTGAGCACGGCGGAATTGTCGAAATAGAGCCCGTCGTCATCGGCCAATTGAGGAAGGGCTTCCTGGGCGTGGGGCAGGGTGTAGCAGCGGCCCAAGTGGGCGATGATCAGGCGGACACGAGGATACCGGCGGCGAATCTGCTTGACCTCGGCTATGTTTTCCGGATGGCCCAACCGGTCCGCCTTCGGCACGTGCAGCATCACGCACGCGGCCCGTTGCTCGAGAACCTCCAGGTGTTTGTGCGGCAGATATTGGAAGATGCTCGCCTCCAGGTACTTGTCGCGGCTGGAAGGATCCTGGTCGGGGATCAACGAGTAGTACGGCTTGATGCCCAGCGCGCCGGAGGAGTTCAGAAGTTCCTCCAATTGAGTGGCGGGCCAGTCGGGCTTCGACACGATCAGGTGCGACCAACCCCGCCGAGCGCTCTGGACCCGCAGGCTGGCATTGCTCGCCTCGATGTCGTAATCGAGGCTCGGATTTCCAAAAGCCAGGCAGGAGAACTCTCGCCCCGGGAAGACCGTTTCGTAGCACCGCTGTGCGTCGGCCGCGCCGATCGGCTCGCTCACTTCGTTCACCCAGTACTGCCGCCGCATCTCTTCCGTACACGCGACGCTACGAAATTGCGGCTCGTTCACGTGGGTGTGTGCGTCGAAGATCCGCCGAGGCACCCAGTCCTCCAAGTGACACCGCCAGAAAGCCCGGTCGACGTCCGTGTATTGCCACACGTGATGAAGTGCAACGGGGTCCATGCGAGTTCGCTCCTTCTTCAAACTGCAAAGCCGGACTGGCTCCGTCGAGAGCCCGGTTTCGAGGTGGTTGGGGCGCTTGCCGACGGTGCCTGTCCCCTTTTTCGGACGGGCCATTGGTGAGCACCGTGAAAAAGGGGGACAGGCACCTCGCGGCAGCCGTTCTTGCGAGGATATGGCCTGTTTCGAACTCGGAGCCAGTCCCCCTTTTTCACTCCCGATTCGGTGGGCTGCCAAAGGCCGCCACGTATTCTCGAAACAGTTGGTCGTACGCCCCAACGTCCGCGCCCGGTGTAACGATCCGCCGCGGCGGAGCGACAGCCGACGCCAGGTCACGCAGGTCGGAATCCGGCTCCACAATCCCCCGCGCGATCGTTGCCGCGCCAAAGGCACTCATGTCCGGTTGACTCAAACAGGTCACGGGTCGGTTGGTCACGTCGGCAAGAATCCGGGGGACGACCGAACTGACGGCCGCCGGCCCCGACACGACCAAATGCTTCACCGCCGCTCCCGCGGCATCGAACCAACCCAAGTGCCGCTTGAGTTCGCAGGCAAGTCCTTCGACGACCGCGCGCAACAGATGGCTTGGCGAGTGTCCCAGCGTAATTCCCGAGAACCTTCCGCCGGTCGGCATGTTGCCCATGGCGCGTCCGACGTCCATCAACAAGGGCCAGCACCGCACCCCGTCGGCGCCCGGCGATACCGATTTCAGTTGCTCGTCCAGTTCGTCACCGCCCAGCCCGCCCTGACCCGTGACTTCCAGGACCCACTGCACGGCCGAGCCGCCGTTGCTCATCGACAACAACTGGCCATGCAGTCCCTGAAACGGATGTGGGCAGACGAATGTTCGCGGCGTGACCGGAGGTGCCAGGCGGCCCATGATCGCCAGCAGTACCCAGGCGGTTCCCGTACCGACCAGCACCTCGCCTTCGGCCACGGCTCCCGCACCGACCGACGCCGCGTATTGATCGTGGATCGCCGCCGACACGGGCGTTCCCTCGGCGAGTCCCGTCCGTCGAGCAACCTCGCTCAGCAAGCCGCCGGCCGGCTCGTCCGCCGATATCAGATCGGGAAGACTCTTGCGGTTGATCTTCAGTCGCTCCAACAACTCCGGGTCCGCCCGGCCGAGCCGCGGGTTGTAGAGCATCCCGATGGAAAGGCTCGTCGCATCATGGGCACGCCGGCCGCAAAGCCGACCCACGATCACGTCCCCCACGAATCCCAGGCCGTCGGCCGCGTCCAGTGCGTCGGGCGACTGCTCACCAAGACGCAACAACTGGCCCAACGCCATCGAACTCAGGTTGTGTCCGATGTGGTCGACCAGCCACTGGTCGCCCATCCGTTCTTCGAAAGCCCGGTCGAACCGTTTCCCCCGACCGTCGAGCCAACTGATCACGGGGCCCAGCGGTTCGTCCCGGGCGCCGAGCAACTGCATCGCCCCACCCTGGCTCGAGATGCCGATTGCGCGTATCTCTTCCGCGGATACCTGGCCCGAGGCTTGCCGGATCGCCTCGCAGGTCGCGTCCCAGATCTGGTCGACGTCTTGCTCCACGCCGCCGTCCGGTGTTGTTGTCCGCGTTACCGGTGTCGAACTCTGAGCGACGATCGTTCCGTGGACGTCGACCGCGAGGGCCTTCACGTTCGTCGTGCCGAGATCGAGTCCGAGAAGAAGCATTAGGTAACTTAGTCCTCAGAAGTTGTTGCAGTTGAGTCAAGTGCGGCGAACGGATGGGCTTTGAGCTTTGAGCTTTGAGCTTTGAGCAATGAGCTTTGAGCTTTGAGCAATGAGCCGTGAGCAATGAACTTCATTCACAACGCTCATTGCTCAAAGCTCACCGCTCATAGCTCACCGCTCAAAGCCCGGTCTGAGGTGCAACCTCGTTAGGTCGTGTGCCTAGGGAACAATACTTTCTACACCTCACAATAGTCCGCATTCAATAGTCGAGCAACCAACTGCAACCGGGCCGTCGCATCGCCGAAACAGAGTGCGTTATGATGCGGTCCGCCGGCTTTGGCATACGCCGTGAGCCAATCCCGTACGTTGCAGTTGGTGGTCTTCAGCTTGAAATGCGGCACGGGCATCGACGGGAGCGGACCGAAGTCGGTGATTTCCATTTGGCTGACCACCAGCCGCCATCGCCCCGCGGGGCCCAAGGTGAGAGCACACAATGTTGCCGGGCCCGGCTGCAAGCTCACCACCAATGCCAATTGACGGCCGCGGATTCGAGCGATGGGGGCGGGTCGGGCCACCAGAGGGACCTTTCGGTCCGTGCGAGCCATGGCCGGGTTGCACTCACCCATGTGACTCATGAACAGGCCGTTGCCCGCGAAGTCCGTCGTGAACATCTCGCTGAATGTCGCCGGCCACCCGACTTGCCCCAGCAGCCAGGTTCCCGTGGCCCCGATGAGATCGCCCTCGCCGCCAAACCCGATTCCCTCGGCCATTAGACGGCTGGTGCCGACAAAGGGGATCGTAACCGTCCGCTCGTCCTCACCCAATGCCTGGAACTGGTAGCTTAGGGCGTCCAACCTGTACTCGGCCACCATCGAGCGCAACGCCAGTTCCGCGCGCGCCGTGTCGGCCAGATCTTCAGCGGTCAGGTCGTCCGCCAAGTCGTAGCTCTCTCGATACTCCCGCACAAGCGGTTCCACTTCTTCATCGCCCGCGTCCTTTGCCCGCTGGTTGAAGTCTTCGACGGCCAGCGCCCTCCAATGGCAGCCGAGCGTGCCGGTCAGGTGCGTTGTGTCGAGTCCCAGGTCGCCCATGCCTGGAAACGGGTATCCCATCAATCCGAGCCGCGTACGACGCAACCGCGAGACCGCGGCCGCGGCCACGAAGATATCCGCCAGGCCGTCCAGCGCGTCGGCATCGTTGAGGTGAGAAGTCACGTATTCGAATCGCGTGCCGCTCCGCAACAGCACATTGCAGAGATCCTGGGTGCCGTGAACGCCGTGGTTGGCAAACATCTTGCCGCCGTCGAATGCTTCGTCAACGCCGTACAACTCTTGCGTGTTCCATATAACAATAGGAAGTTGCGTTTGCTGTAGCGCCGGGAGCGAAAGCTGGCTCGGCGAGTAGCTTAAGCAGATCACCAACAGGATGTCGACGCGCTGGTGCTCCATTTCTCGCACCGTCGAATCGATATCCTCCCGACGATAGACGGCCTGATGAAACCGGATGTCCGCGATCGACGACAATGCCGGCAGGACGGCGCCCCGCAGCCACTCCTCGCGCCCGGGACGCAGATCCGGCGCCAAGGTCTCGTACAGTTCCAAGGAAAGGGCCAAGAGGCCACCCCGCGGTTTCCGTGGTCGTGCATCCATCGAGATCTCCCCCCGTTACTCCAGTTTGTGCTCCCGCACCGCATCGTTCACGGCCATATCGTGCTTGACAACATCACACAGCGCCGCTTGGAAGTCAAGCGGGTTGGGGACTTGGATTGCGTTGCGGCCGAAGACGACGCCTCCCGCCCCGTCGGCGACCTCGCGTGCGGCCAGTTCCAGGGCCTCCCGTTGGGTCGGCAGTTTATCAGCTCCGAGCCCGAAGACGGGAACGGGGCAGCAGGCGGTGACGGCGGAGAAGTTATGGGTGAAGAACGTCTTGATCGCGTCGGCGCCAAGTTCCGCAACGATTCTACTCCCCAACAGAACCTTCTCGTGCATCTGCTGGGGCGTCAGCTTGTCGCTCTGGGTTGGGAAGTACTCGCCAATCACGGGAATTCCCAACCGGTGGCAATCGCCCGTTAGCCTGGCAAAGACCTCGACATTCTCGGCGTCGCGCTCTTCGCTGCCGGTTTCCAATGTGAGCGAGACCAAGGCAATATCCATCCCCTCGCGCAGCGCGCTTTCGGCATCGAGGCAGTTGACGCTCTTGGCTTCCCGGTATTTGAGCCCGAAGCAGTAGACGGTGTTCCAATTGAGCCGGACGACCGCCAGCGGCCGTTTGGGGCCGGCAAAGACCGTGTGACAGTGCCGGAGCATTCCCGGCGCGAGGAGCACGGCGTCGACCCGCCGGTTGATCTTCTCCACGGTTTTTGGCAGGTTCTCCATCGCCGGAATCGGCCCGTCAAACAGTCCGTGATCGACGGCAATGATCACGGCGCGACCGTCCCCGACCAGACGCCCAAGCCGAAGCTCTCTTCCATCCAGAGCCATGCGACAAACCTCTTGGTCTGATTGAATTTATGATGGCCACGCAACAAGGAGGGGAATCAACGCCCCAGGCATACGCATCCCAGATCGTGCTTTGTCAAAGTTGAAAGTTGGGGTAGCTACTGTCGCCAGACGGTGGGATTCCCACGCTAGCCGCGAGCGTAGCTACCCAAACATATAGGCCCGACAAAGCACGAGGCAGATCTCGGATGAACCTCAATGCGTTCAGGATGAACACATCGTATCAACGCGAATTCCCCGTGTCAAATGGACGGATTCGATATCTTGCCGAGAACAGCGAGTTGACATGGCGTTCAGTCATGTTCATACTTGTTGAAAATGATCACAGGCAGAGATGAATGAGTTCCGACGATGAATCAACAAGCCCGTCGAGCCGAAATTCGGAAACTGGTGGCCAGCTACGGCGAGTGCTCCGTCGGACAACTCGCCCGCGAGCTTGATGTCAGTGGCATGACCGTTCGCCGCGACCTCCAGGCACTCTGCCAGGACGGTCGCCTGATCCGGACGCACGGCGGTGCCACCCTTGGCGAACGAGCGACCTTTGAATTTGCCTTCCTCCAGCGCGTCAACCGCAACCGCGAAGCGAAGATGGCCATCGCCCGAGCGGCGGTGAAGTTGATCGGCGGCTGCCGAAGCGTGATGCTCGACGGAAGCACAAGCACCCTGGCCATCGCCCAACAGTTGCGGGGTAAGTCCGGACTGACGGTCATCACGACCTCCCTGCCCGCCGCCGCGGAATTCCAGCACGAGCCGGGGGTCGATGTCCTGCTGACCGGCGGTTACATCCGCTCCGCCTCGCCGGACCTCACCGGCTCGCTGGCCGAAACCAATCTGGAGTTGCTCCGCGCCGAAATCGCCTTCCTGGGCGCCGATGCCATTGACAACCGGGGAAACGTCTTCACGGATCCTCCCGACAATTCCGCCGTATTGCTCAAAATGATCGCCTCGGCTGGGCGCGTTTATGCCGTTGCCGATCACACCAAGCTTGGAATCACCGCCTTGAGATGCTTCGGCAAACTTCCCCAATGGACCGGCTTGATCACCGACGAGGCCTCCGACCCGGAGTTCGTCGAGCAATTACGAGAACACGGAACGAACGTGATCATTGCCCCTTCTAAGAACTCGTAAGAGAACAACTTCCCGATATAGAAATTGGCAGTGAGCGGTGAGCGGTGAGCGGTGAGCTATGAGCAGTGAGCGGTGAGCGGTGAGCGGTGAGCAGTGAGCAGTGAGCAGTGAGCAGTGAGCAGTGAGCAGTGAGCAGTGAG
>CAYUIQ010000304.1:0-9517 GCA_964444795.1 uncultured Planctomycetaceae bacterium | reverse complement strand
TCTCGACGGCCTCGGAGGGCCATCGTACAGGTTTTGAGACAGAGCCTAAGGCAGTTGGACAATTTCATTTCCATTACAGGTAGCCATGGCACGGTAGTTTTCGAAATTCACCGACTCGGTGATGAAATGGACGCTGCCGTCGCCGAAGGCGAAATTGGCGCCGCCGGAGTGATAGCTGCCCATCGGCAGATGGTTGAACTTCACGCCGTCGGCAATCCGGTCCAGTTTGACGTTGATGCCGTGTTCGACGACCTTGAAAGCGTAGGTGCCGTAGGTACCGTTGTCCCCGAGGATCCACGCCCGCACGTTACCCGGCGGAGTGGCATACGTGCCGCCTTGCAGATCGCGGTGGACAAACTCGCCAATGGCCAGCGTGTTGCTCAAACCGTCGCGAACGTCGCTCTCGCGGCGGACGTCTGCGATGCCGAACATGCCGTTGCGGGGCATGTCGCCGAAGGAAGCCGAAGGGGCGACGTCCTGGTTGGTATCGTAAATCGTGCCGCCGACGCCCTGGTAGTTGGTCAATGCCCCGTTCATGTAGCTCGGATTGTGGTTCCGAACCACCTTCGTGTGCGGATAGCTGGGGCAGGCGTAGGTCTCGATCATCGTGTAGAGGTGCGGGCTGCTGCCAGCAACGGCGTTCAGATCGAGGTCATCGTGTACGGCCTTCTGTTCGATGTACGGCAGCATGGCGGTAAACAGGCCGTGCCCCCTTGCGCCCGCGCTGCCGGGCGGGAAGTAGCCGTTGTGGGCCGTCATATAGTTGTGCAGGGCAAGCCCCATCTGTTTGAGGTTGTTGGAGCACTGCATCCGCCGTGCCGCCGCCCGAACCGACTGCACCGCCGGCAGCAGCAGCCCGATCAGAATGCCGATGATGGCGATCACCACCAGCAGCTCCACGAGCGTAAAACCACGGGCAGAACGTTTAGACATAATCGCGACCCCAGCAGAAGAGAAGAGCGCCCTTTGCAACCTGGACTATACCGGAAACCGCTGCCTTTTTCAAACGTTCCTTGCCTGGCCACATTGGGGGTAGCTACGGTCGCCAGACCGTGGATGTGTTGTTTAGCAGTCTGTTGGAAACAGGTGATTCGTGGAGGGTGTCTGGGGTCGAGCGCAAGCGAGCCCCCAGAAAATCATGGCTCTGGGAGCTCGCTGCGCTCAACCACTAGCCACGCAGCGTCGGTCCGTACTCCCCATTGGAGGCAAGTCATCCGGATCGGCGAACTAAATGTTTGACGCGGCCGAGGCGGGTGGCTATTCTAGCAGCATCGATTAGGTTCGCGCGATTGTCGTCCGACATCGTGCCGGATATGTGATTACCCTATCTGCTTTCAGTTCTCTTGTCGAGCCGTGCGAAAAGAGCCCTTTCCGGCCATCGCGAATAAATGGAGAAACGACATGCCAGCGCGAATTGCTTTGATCTTCGGACTGTGTGCCTGCTTGGTCTCATGTGCCGGTGTGGCCAGCGCGGCGCTGGTCGTGGCCGACTTCAACGACCTGGCGCTGGGCAATCTGAACGGCCAGGCCGGCGGAACGGGCTTCACCGGGAATTGGGATGCCGGCACGGGCACGATCAGCGTGACCGGCGGGGACCTGACCTCGGCGCTGTACAACGTGCCGCAGACGGGCACGCCGCAGAGCATTCACGGCACGTACAGCGGTGGCCGGCAGCAGAACCTCGCCCTGGCCGCGCCGATGGCCGGTGAGATCTGGTTCTCCTTCCTGGCCAATAACGCCGAATCCGGCGACCGGTCGGGCGTCACACTGGACAACACCGGTTGGCAAACGAACCAGAAGGGCCAGATCCTCCTGCTGGGCGACGATCTGCGTTTCAACGTCGCCACCGGCGTGGGCGCGGCCGACTTTGTTCAGACGAACGACGTGCTGACGATCGGGCAAACGGCGCTGGTCGTCGGCAAGCTGACCGTGCAGGCAGGCAACGACTCGCTGGAACTCTGGGTCGATCCGGATCTGGCCAGCGACTCGGACATCGCCAACCACACGCCCGCCCTGAGCACGAGCGCCTTCGACGTGGGGGCCGACCTGGCCCGCATCGGCGCGCTTTCGTATTACTACAGCGCCGGCGCGCCGACCGGAGGCGTGGTGGACAACGTCCGTTTCAGCGACACGGCGACCGCGTTTGAGGACGTGACCGGCTTCGCGGGGCCCCCTCCTCCCCCCGGCTCGACGACGATTCGCTCCGATATTGCGGATACGCCACAGGACCGCGACCCCGATTACGAGAACATCGTCGGTCGTATAGGATCAGACTTCATGCGAGGGATGTTCGAGTTCGATCTGACGGAACTCGATGCTCATGGCGTTTTCCCCGAGAGCGTCGATTTCCAGATGACCACTCGCGATGGGTCGGGAGGACAGGGGGGCAACCCGCTGTTGGTCAATCTCTACCAATACGACTCCGATTTCGTTGAGACGGCGGCTACGTGGAACGACCCGGACGGCGATGGCGACCCCGCCACGGGGGACACGACTCCCGGCGGCAGCCTGGGCAACATCCTCGCCCAAGTCTCGCTTAATCCAGCGGATCAGGGCGCGCAGGTCATCTTCGCCAACAACTCGGCCTTGACTTCGGCGGTCAATAGCGCCTTGGCTTCCGGCGACAAGACGTTGCGTCTGCTGGCCACGCGGGCGGCGGAAGGCGGTAGCGGGAATCACTTCGCCCGCTTCGCCGACGACGATCATCCCACCTTCGACTGGCGCCCAGCGCTGGCGGTGACCCCCGGCAGCGAGCCCCCGCCGACGGTCGTCGTGATCGACGACGGGTTGGAAGATCAGGTCAACTCCCGAGTCACACTGGAAGGGACCTGGGCATGGCGTCCCGAGTCGGGTACTAGTGAGAAACCCGGTTCCTTCATGGACACCGGCTCCCGCTTCGCTTTTGCCGCCGACGCTGCGGCCAAAGCAACCTATACGCCGGATCTTCCCGCCGACGGCACGTATCAGGTTGCCGTGACGTGGCCGACGTTCGATTGGACGGAAGACGCCCTGGTCACGGTGAATCATGCCGGCGGAACGAGCACGTTCGAGATCGACCAGAGCAGCGGTGTCGGCGCCGGCTTCTGGAGGGGGTTGGGGATGTTCCAATTCGATGCCGGCACGGGTGGAAGCGTCGAGATTTCCTATCAAGGTCCCGACATCGGCACCTCGAACGTGGGGCCCGTGATCGACGCGGTGCGGTTTGCCACGGGTGATTTCGTTCCCGTCACGGCCGCCGCGGCTTATGCCTCGTCGTTCTACGACAATGCGAGAAGGCCCGATCGAGTGATCAATGGCAGCGGCATGAGTGACGCCAACGGTGATCATATCGCCGACACGCATGCGGCAACCCACTACGGAAATAACGCCAGTTGGATTTCTGATCTGGCCGCGAACAGTCCCACCGACGAGCAGTGGCTCGCAATCGACTTGGGCCAGAGGTACGACCTGGACCACATGGAAGTGTTCAACTTCAATTCGAGTGTCGCCGGGACAAACAACCGTGGCGTAGGCCAGGCCGATGTTTACATCTCGACCGACGAGGCCCCGGACATGGCGGCGCCGGACTTCTCCGATACCAGCGTTTGGCAATTGGTGGCCGCCGACGTGGCGTTCAACGAAGCGACCGGTAGCGGCTACAACACGCCCGACTCGATTGATCTGGCGGGTTTGACTGGTCAGTGGATCGCACTGGACATCGACGCCAACCTGGGCGACTCTCGTTTCGTGGGCCTGGGCGAGGTCCTGGTCTTCCCGGCTGCCCCATCCGCGGCCGTCCCCGAACCTTCCTCTCTGGCCCTGCTCCTCCTGGGCACAGTGGGGCTAGGCTGGATCGCGCGACGCCGGCGCTGCCGGTGAACACGCGGCACGACGTTCCCGTACCGTAGCCATTTCGCTCCTGCGAGATGGCCACGGTAGGGACGCAAACCGGCAAATTCTCTTTCAACAGCCCCCCTGGCGAGAAATGCGGGCTCTCCGCTGACTGGGGGGTGTGCGCGGCCCAGCGGTGCCCGTCCATATTTCCTCACCGGTAACTCTTACGTGACCGGGCCTCCAAGCGGTCCATCGAGCCGGTCCTTCTGGCGATTCGCCGTTTATTTACTTGCCCCAAGTAGCCGATCTTACAATACCGGACCGGTGTCGGGGGCGGCGTAAGTAGTTTGGCGAAAGCAAGTAAGATGATTCGACAGCAGCAGAACTCGGTGTGGCCTTTCCTGTGCATCTTGGCGTGCCTGTTCGTTCTCAGCGCCGTCTCGCCGCAGGTCTGGGATCGGATAGTGGACCATCGATTGGCCGGCGTCGGCGTGGGGAGTTCCGTGGTCGCCCGAGACAACGGTGACCAGCAGACGACGCCCGGCATCGCCAAGCAAGACCCCCGGGCTGAG
Organism: uncultured Planctomycetaceae bacterium; assembly: GCA_964444795.1. Taxonomy (GTDB): domain Bacteria; phylum Planctomycetota; class Planctomycetia; order Pirellulales; family Thermoguttaceae; genus JABMRP01. Next base: position 5,132 of record CAYUIQ010000304.1, on the reverse strand, counting down.
ATCGAACCGCCGCCGCGCGATACCCAGTGGCTAGATCCCGCCGCCAGTTTCGGGAATTCACCTTCCGCGGAGTTGGCGTCTCTTGTTCCCCGTGGCACGGACGGTGATCTGCTGACGACGAGCGAGCCCGCTTCTCTTGAGTTGCCCGTTGCGCCGGCGCCGCTCCTCGTGCAGCCGGCTCCGCCGGTGGCCACCCTTGTGACGGTTCCCGAGCGCGCGGCCGCCGAGCTGCGCCCGGGCGAGGCGTTGCCGTGGCGAGAGGAGCGTACAGTACAGGCGGCACCGGCCCCCGAACCGTCTTCCGCCTGGCAACCGCCCGAGGCGCTGTTGGATCGGCTGGTGGAACTGATCGAAGAATGCGATACGACGATCTGGGCGATGGAGGTCGATCAAACATTGCGCGAGCTGACGGCTGCCGCTTCGGAGCCGACCACCGAGCCGGCCGTACTGGTCGATCGGCTCCGCGTTCTGGTCGAGCAGGCCGAGCCGCTGGCGCGCCAACTGGGGCCTTCGCCGGTGGCCATTTCCGTGCGTCGCGCCGGCCACGCGCTACGTCGCCGGCTGTTGCTGTGGGAACCGCTGGTGGCATTGGGAGGACGGCAACTGGACGGCGCACCGCCGACGCCGGGCGATTCGCAGCGGCTGGCCCTATGCATGGCGGAATTCAACGCGGCAACGCGGCATTCGGTTGGCGCGCCCGACTGGCGCGAGTTCCTGCTCTGGGAGTCGCTCGTCGAATTGGCCGCCGACAAGCCGGCGCGGCAGGACGAGGTTCGCCAAATCGCCCGCAAGGTGCTCACGCGCATGGAAAGCGCCAAGCTGGAGCCGCAGCAGCGGGAGTTCATTTCCACCGGTCCGCTGGCCGCCTTGGGAACCGAACTCCAACGGTTTGCCGCCGAGTCGATCGATCTGGCCGCCTTGCAGCGTCGTGTCGAGCAGTACGAGAGCGACGGCGGGCCGAGTGTCGCCCGGCAACTCGCCGAGGACCGCCGGCGATTGGCCTTCTCGCCGCTGCCCCAGGAGCGTCTCCTGGCCAAGACGCTCGAGGAAAACTACCGCAACGCCAACGCGCGGGTGGCGGTGAGCGAGCAATTCCTCAACCGGTTGATACCCGCACAGGAACCGATGCACGGGATCGTCCGGGAGCGGATTCAGGGGGTGCCGGTTCGGGGGCAAAGCCTCACCTTGACCGACTTGTCGGTGCGGTTGGTTCCCGACGAACATCGCGTGCGGCTGGAGTTGGAAGCCCAAGGGAAAGTGTCGGCGTCGGTTTTGTCGACCGCCGGGCCGGTCACGTTCCGCAACAGCAGCAACTCGACCTATCTGGCCGTCAAGCCGCTGGAGTTGGACCTCCAGGGGTTCCACGTCGAGCCGGCCGAAGCGTCCGCCCAAAACGCCGTACGCCTCCGCTCCGTGCGAACCGAATTCGATTCGGTTCCTCTCGTCGGGGCGTTGGTGCGAGCGATTGCCCGCAACCAGCACGAGCAGAGCCGCTTTCGAGCCCGCCGCGAAGCCGAGTGGAAGTTGTCGAGCCGGGTGCGCCAGCAGATGGATAGCCAGGCCCGTGAGAGTTTGGCCAAACTGGCCAAGAAGGTCGACGATCGGGTCTTTGTCCCGCTGGAGAAGATGGCGCTGGAGCCGATGCTGATCGAGGCTCAAACCACCGAGCAGCGTCTGGTCATGCGCCTGCGTCTGGCGGCCGACGAGCAACTAGGAAGCCATACACCCCGGCCTCGCGAGCCGGGGGGCAGCCTGGTGAGCATCCAACTCCACGAGTCGGCGATAAACAATCTGGTCGAGCGGCTCGAGCTGGACGGACGCACGTTCACGCTGGCCGAGTTGCGAGACCACGTGGCATCGATGCTCGCCCTGGAAGAATCGACCGAGTCGACCGTCCACGACGACGTCGCCGTCACGTTCGCCGACGCCGACGCCGTTGGGATCCGATGTCGCGACGGGCGGATCGGCATTACCCTGAACGTGGCCCGGCTCCGCAACGGGGCCAAGAGTTGGCGCGACTTTCAGGTGCGCTCGTGGTACCGGCCCAAGACCGAAGGGATCACCGCCTCGCTGGTCCGCGACGGCATCGTCCAGTTGATTGGCCAGCGGCTCGACACCCGCTCGCAAATCGCCCTGCGGGGGATTTTCTGCAAGACGTTCTCGAAGAATCGCCCCGTACCCGTCATCCGCGAGCGAGCGGAGACCGACCCACGATTTGCCGGAATGCAAGTCTCGCAGTTCGTGATCGACGACGGTTGGATCGCCCTGGCACTCGGGCTGGAGCAGACCGCCAGTCGGCCGGCCGTGGCGCGGCGTTAGCGACTTGGGGAATCAGAGCCCGGCAAACAGCTCGCGGATCATGCTCCGCCGATTGCCGGCGATCTGGAGCATCGAGATGCCCGCGCTGACGAGGATCTCCGATTGGACCATGCGCGAAGTCTCCTCGGCCACGTCGGCGTCGTAGATGGCACTGATTGCCGCGCTGATATTCTCCTCCATGCCGCCGAGTAGGTTGCGGCTTGAGCCGATCGTGAGTTTCTCGAAAGCTCCCAGCCGCGCGCGACCGGTCAGCACCTGTTGGCGTGCCGCATCGAGGGTGCTCATCGCGCTAGTGAGATTACCACTGGACAGGCTGGCGCTTCCGCCGGTGGCCAGATCGGCCAGCCGCTCCGAGTCGCCGCCCAGCGCCGTGGTGCTGACGGTGGGCATGTCGACGGTGGCCAGATCGGTCAGGTCGGGTGAGAAAGCGAAGGTCGCGGTGAAGCTGCCGTCGAGCAGTTTCTGGCCACCAAAACTCGTGTAGCCGCCGATGCGGTTGATCGCCTCCAAGGCGGCGTCGGTTTCGATCTGCATGGCCGATATTTCCGCGTCGCTGTACCCGCCGCCGGCCGCGGAAACGACATTACCCTGCACCACATTGAGCAGGCCGCTGATCTCGCCCAGTGCCGAATCGGCCGTGTGGATCATCGCCTCGGCCCGGGCCGCGTTGTCGCTAGCCGCGTTGATCGACTCCAACTCGGCCTGCAACTGTCCGACGGCAATCAATCCGGCCGGATCGTCCGAACCGCGGTTGATCCGCTTCATCGTCGAAAGGCGCGTGGAAGCCTGGTTCAGCAGGGAAATAGACTTCATCAGATTGTGCTGCACGGTCAGATCGATCCCGGACAGCGAACTGCCAATACGCATGAGAAGAACCTTTGCCGGTGCGAGAAATCAGAGGAGATCGTCGAGGAGCGTACGCGGTGGCTATGGCTATTTGAAGTATAGCATATCGGCGCAAGTGCTTTTATGGCCATTAGTTGTGTTTAACAGCGCGGACACCATGGGCGGCTTGTCCGCCCTTGCTGAACGCCATCGTCGGGATCGGTGCCCGTCGAGTTAGAAACCCGAAGCGTCAGCGAGGGCGGAGAAGACGGCCTCGCTGACGCTTCAGGTAATGTCCGATCGTCGCGTAGCTGGCTATACTAAAAGCGAAAACGCCACGGCCCTTCTCCCAAACGCGGAGGTAGCATGCGATGCGAATCTCATTGCTCACGCTACTGCTGGTCGCCGGCCTTTGCCCGGGCTGTTCGCCGGGTCCGGTGGATCAAGCCACGCAGGCGGGAGACGAAGACGCCGAGGCCGAAGCGATTCGTCGAACGGTGTTCCACGCCCAGCGAGGCGGCTTCGAGCGTCACGAGCTCGACGGCTTCATGGCCCAATGGACCGATGATGCGCAGCTCGTGATACGCCGGACGGAGAAGGACGACCAATACGAAAGGGTGATTCACCGCAGCCAGATCGAAGCAGTGCGTGCGCTCGTTTACCGTGGTGAAAATCTGCCGTTTCCGTCGCCCAAGCTCAAGATCACCTACGACGAAGTCCGTGTCGAGGTGTCCGGCGAGCGGGCCACTCTCCGCGCGCGCACCACCATACGGGGTGACGGCGGATGGGAGCAGGCACAGGAGAACTTCCGCCTTCGAAAGACAGCCCAGGGGTGGCGTATCGCCGGGAATCTCTACTGGCCAATCAAATGGAACTCTGGCGACGAGACCATCGTCTACAACGACGACACGTTCAAGGAACTGGACGCGGCGGTCGAACAAGCCCGCCGCCAGGACGATCCGCGAGAGTTGGGATCCGCTCTGGGCGACGCTTTGCGATACGCCGAAGCGTATCGCGTGGCAAAGAAGCTCACGACCCGGCCCGACGCCACGCCGGACGACTGGTACCAGTGCGGGTTCATGGCCATACAGTTGGGCGATGCCGATGATGCGAAGCGCTGCTTTGCCAAGGCCCGGTCCCTGGAGTCGAATTCGGCGGTGCCAGAAGACACAACACCCGACGAGAAAGAGTAGCCACTGTCCCATGTCCCAGCAGACACTCAATTCCCAGAAGGTCATCGAAACGATCCAAACGCTTTCCAACCGGATCCTCGAACGATTTCCCGACTCGGGCTTGGGCCGGGTCTGCGGCCAGTTGTTAACCATCGCCGGGCAGGCCAAACAGCGGTCCGCCGGATTCGCCCGGCCGATCGTCAGTTTGCGGATACTGACGGTGCTGATCGTGGTGGGCACGGTGGCCGGAACGGTGGCCGCCGTGGTGTTCTTAAAACCGCCGTCGGGCAATGAACTGACCCTCGGCCCGTTCGTCGAGTTGCTCGAGGCGGCCATCAACGACGTCGTGCTCATCGGCATCGCCGTCTTCTTCCTCATCACGCTCGAGCGGCGCGTCAAGCGGCGCCGGGCATTGGCCGCCATGCACGAACTTCGCGTGGTCGCCCACATCGTCGACATGCACCAACTGACCAAGGACCCCGACCGCGTGATCCACGGCGGTAAGGAAACGGCCTCCTCGCCCAAACGCACGATGACCGAGTTCGAGTTGAGCCGCTACTTCGACTACAGTAGCGAGATGCTCTCGCTGACCGGCAAGATCGCCGCCATTTACGTGCAAAACTTCGACGACGACGCCGTGCTGGCCGCGGCCAATGAAATCGAGACCCTGACCACCGGCCTTTCGCGGAAAATCTGGCAGAAGATCACCATGCTGGGATCGTCGGGGAAGGAGTAGGGTTAATCCGCATTTCCAATCGTTTAACGCCCAGCCGAAGGCGCCGGCTTTCTCGGTGCTGGACGACCACAAGAGCCGGC
>CAYUIQ010000303.1:0-9591 GCA_964444795.1 uncultured Planctomycetaceae bacterium | reverse complement strand
CAGAACGCAACCAACTGGGGGCTCGCTGCGCTCGACCCCAGGCACCCGAGGCAAATCCGACAGCTATTTCCTGCACGATCCTTACTTCAGATACCCGGCCATGACCTCCAAGTCGGTTGTCGGTTGGCGGCAGGTCTGTTGCTTGCAGACGTACACGGTCGCCTTGCCGTCTTGCTGTCGATACTCGCGGGTGAACGGCGCGGCCTCGGCCAGCCGGTTATCGGCCCGGGTGACGTCTTTGAGCAGAACGGCGACGTGGATGCCCGGGCGTGGCTCGCGGAGCAGAGCGAGCATACGGCGCGTGTCCTCGGCCTGGGGATCGCCCACGACGACCGCCTCGTAGGCTGTGGCGTGCCGGGTTTCCAGCGCCACGGCGAACTGTGTGTAGCGCGAGGGCATGCCGAGCGCCCCGCGGGCAAGAAGCTGCTCGAGATGGGCCGCTCGATCTTCCAAGCTCACATCGCCGGTGAGTTGGGCCAACTCGGTGAGCACCAGCGTGGCCACCGAGTTGCCCGACGGCACGGCCATGTCGGAGAACTTCTTCGGCCGGGTGAGCAGTCTCTCGGCATCGTGTGCGGTGAAGAAATAGCCGCCTTCCTCCTCGTCCCAGAAACTGCCGTTCATTTTCTCTACCAGTTCCCCCGCGGCGATGAGGTACTTCGGGTCGAACGTGGCGTGATAGAGTTCCACCGCCCCCCAGGCCAGGAAGGCGTAGTCGTCGAGATACGCCGGAGTCGGCGATGGCCCGCCGCGCCAGTAATGCACCAGGCGCCGGTCGTCGTCGCGGCAGTTTTTCCAAACGAAATCGAACGCCCCCGCCGCGGCCGCCACGTGGGCCGGTTCGTCCAGCAGGCGGCCGCCACGGGCAAACGCGGCAATCATCAGGCCGTTGGAGTCGGCCATCACTTTGTCGTCCAACGAGGGCCGCACGCGCCGAGCCCGGTGTTCGAGGAGGATCGCTCGTGCCGCCTCGAAGTCCTTCTTGAACTCGGGAGAAGCGTCGGCCAGCGTTTTTTCGCCCTCGACGGTAACGTGGAGGATGTTGGTCGGCTGTCGCTCGCGCGCCGCGTGATCGAACCAGTTGCCTTCCGCTTCGACACCCAGCACGGTGCTGACGGCCCCGTATTGCTTGGCCGATAGGATCGCTTGAAGTTCCGCGGCGGTCCAGACGTAAAACTTCCCTTCTTCGCCTTGGCTGTCGGCGTCCTCGGCCGAGTAAAAGGCCCCCTCGGGCGAGGTCATGTCGCGCCGCACGTAGGTGAAGATCTCCTCGGTCATTCGCCGATACTTCGGCCTGCCGGTCGCCGCGTAGCACTCGGCCGCGGCCATGGCCACCTGCGCCTGATCGTAGAGCATCTTCTCGAAGTGGGGCACAAACCAAGCGCGGTCGGTCGCGTAGCGGTGCACACCAAAACCGACTTGATCGTAGATCCCCCCGGCGCGAATCCGGTCGAGCGTATGCCCGACCGCGGCAATCGCCGGCTCGGAACCGGTTCGCCCGTGGTATTGCAGAAGGTAGAGCAACTGGTGCGGGCGGGGGAACTTCATCGACCCGCCGAACCCGCCGTAGGTCGAATCGTACGACGCCATCAGCCCGCCAAACACATGGTCCAGCGCCGCCTGGTCGATCGTGACTTCCGACACCGGCACGCGGCGGGCAAAAAGCTCCAAGCGACGGTCGACACGCTCCATCGCCTCGTCCATCCGACTGCTTCCATAGCGATACTGCCGGGCGAGCACCGGCAACCGGGTCATCAGGCCGGTGATGCCGTAGCGGTCGTGCTTGGGGATGTAGGTTCCGGCGAAGTAGGGTTTTCCCTCGGGGGTCATGACGATCGTCAACGGCCACCCGTTCCCGCTACCCAGGGCGGAGGCCACGCTCATGTACACGTCGTCGACGTCGGGCCGCTCCTCCCGGTCCACTTTCACCGCGATGAAATCCCGGTTCAACAGCGCGGCCACCTGCGCGTCCTCGAAACACTCCTTCTCCATCACGTGGCACCAATGGCAGGTGGAATAGCCAATGGAGAGAAAGATCGGCTTGCCCTCCTGCTTTGCCTTGGCAAACGCCGCGTCGGACCAGGGCAGCCAGTGGACCGGATTGTGCGCGTGCTGCAAGAGATACGGACTTTTGGAGTTGATCAGGGCGTTAGTGTGTTTCTGGGCGCCGCCAGCATCTTGCGACTGCTCGGGTGTATCCGGCTCCTCCGCCGTAACGCACCCCGGGTGGATACCGCCGACAAACGCCGCCGCGAGAAAGAGCACGCTGCGGTGCGCCCATGGCTTGGCTCGATTCACACCTGAACTCCTATGCACGAGAAATTGCCGCGACGTGAAATCGTATCGGCGACGGACGTCATGGTGTAGACGCCGATTGCCGCCGGGCCTCTCTTCATGTTTCCCGCTCGCCGTGCGTCGAGGTGTCGAAGCTCCGTTGGCGGCGAGATCCGCGACGAACACAGGGCAACGGCCTGCCCGGACGCCTCTCAGGAGGGGTACCCTGACGACTCTGGCTGCGGGTACCAACGCGACCGGCCATGGCGTCGAGTTTTCGAGCCGATCGCACGCGACACTTGGCTACCGTGCTATCAGGCGTTTCCGTCCCCTTCCACACGGACGCCGATTCCGCCCGCGGGAGTCACGGTCACGACCGCAAGAACCGGTCGATCTCCTCCGCGGCGAGCATGCCTTCGGAGATGCCCCGCACGGCAGTCGTTCCACCGTTGGTCAGATCGCCGCCGGCAAAGACGCCGGGCTGCGACGTGGCCGTGGAATTCGGGCCCATGGAGCCGAGGGACGTAGCGATCAGACCGTGCTTGGTGAGTGTCAGATCGGAAAGCGCCGCCCGAAGATCGGGGTCGAGGCCCTGGCCAATCGCTTCGATCACCAGATCGACGTGCATCAGGCTTTCGCTATCCGCGACGACAACCGGACGGCGGCGGCCCGATTCGTCCACGGGGCCGAGTTCGGTGCGGGCGATGCGCAGGGCGGTGAGCTTTCCCTGGTCGTCGGTTTCGTAGCCTAGCGGCTGGGTGAGGATGAGCAGGTGTCCGCCGGCGTCGATCAGCCGATCCCGCTCGGCGGGCCACGCGGGCATCTCCGCAAGCGAGCGACGGTAGACCAGATATACGTCGGCCGCGCCGAGTTCCTTGGCTGTCACGGCCGCGTCGGTGGCCGTATTTCCGCCACCCAGCACGGCGACTTTTTCGCCGACGGTGGTAATCTTCCCCCGCTTCACGTCGGCCAGAAATCCCAGGGCGTCAACGACTCCGTCGGCCTGGCCAAGCGACTTCGATCGCCCCAACCCCATCGCCAGAAACACGGCATCGTGTTGCTGCCGAAGGTCTGCCAGCGAAACGTCGTCGCCCAGGGCGCAGCCGTGTCGGACGGCAATCCGCCCGGCCGCTTTGGCCGGTCCGAGCACCGCCTCGATTTCATCGCCGGCCCCGTCGTAACGAGCGCCGGGAATGATGCACTCGGGCGTTCCCCCCAGGCGGTCGCCTTTCTCGTGGATCGTCACCGCGTGGCCCAGTTCGAGCAGCCGGACGGCGCAGGCCAGCCCCGCCGGTCCGCCGCCGACAATCGCCACGTTTCGGCCGCTCGTTTCTTCAGGCAGGCGTACTCCAACGTGCCCCTGCAAGCGGGCGATTTGGCTGACGACGAGTTGAATATCGCGGATCGAGATCGAGTGTTCCGAGAAGATTCGCTCGATGCACCCACCTTCGCATTGCACTTCCGCCGGGCACACGTGGGCGCACATCTCGGGCAAGACGTTGCACGTTCGCAGCACATCGTACGCCCGGGGAATATCGCCGTCGGCAAACGCGCGGACGAACGCCGGCACGTCGACCCGGGCCGGACAATTGGCCGTGCAGGTGGCAAACTCGCAATCGCGACACCGCCTCGCTTCCTCCCGGAGCCGGTCCAAGGCGAAGCGCCGCCCGAGCTTGTATTGCGGACCGTAGATCTTCGTGTCGCGCACGACGCATCCGGTCATCGTGCCGTCGCGCATGATCTGCGTACAGGCGGAACAGGCGATGCAACTCTTGGCCGGCGACATTTGCCCGGTGGCCAGCACGTCGTTGACCGAATCGGGATAAGCAAACGCCCCGCGTCCCTGACCGATCAACGTGGCCCCGCCCGTGCGCACCACGCCGGAGGCCACGTAGGGCATCAAGTGTCGCAGCCAACTGTACCCGCCGCCGACTACCGGCAAGTCGGGAATCGCCTGCTGAATTTGGCGCGTAATCTCGACAAACCGGGCCACGCCGACCAGCGGGTTCTCCTCGGGCGGTTTCAACCCGGCAATCGGCCGGTCGAACGGGCGTCCGTAATGAGGGTTGAAGTACGGGTTGCCAATCGAACAGTTGACCAGGGGAATGCCGATCGCCTGCAACTGGCGAATCACCTCGATCGGCTCGCTCAAATCGGGTATGCGATAATCCTTGCGATCGACGCCGAAACCGAACGGGTAGGCGATGGCATCGAAGACGTTGATCCGCGTCGTAATGAACACCTCGGGCACGGCATCGCGGATCTTCCCGAGTGTTTCCCGCAAGAATCGCGAGCGGTTCTCCAGCGAGCCGCCGTACTTGCCCTCCCGGGTGTGCGAGGCGAGCAATTCGGAAACGAGATAGCGGTGACACGCCTTGACGTCCACGCCGTCGAATCCCGCGCGAGCGGCCAACCGGGCCGCCTCGACATAGGTGTCTTGGAGCCGATCGAGATCGTCGTCGCTGACCAGCGGGTAGTCTTCGGGCAGATCGTGCTTGGGATCGAGTACCTCGCTATGGTGGGCGATGATCGGCCGCGGGACGCCCGACGGTTTGGAGTAGCGGCCCGAGTGGGTCAACTGGAGAATCAACACGACGTCGCGCCGGTGCGACTCGCGGGCCGCGGCGCGCGTGGCGTCGACCAACCGCCGGTAGACATCGACGTTGCCTTCGACCAGGCATAATTGCTTCGGATTGGACCGCGCCCCGTGCAATACGGCGGTCGCCTCGAACCAGATCAACCCCGACCCGCCGTGAGCATAACGGGTGTAGCGGCGCGTGGACAATTCTCCGGGGCCGCCGTCGGCCGTCGAATCGAACCCTTCCATCGGATGCACGATGAACCGATTGGGCGTTTCCAGCGCCGCCAATGGCATGCGATCGGCCAGGATCGAGACGTCCCGATCCACCGGAAGCGGCAGATCGAGCACCGCCAACTCGGCCTGAAGATCGCCAAGTGTTTTCAGGCGGAATCGTTTGTGTTTCGACATCGTGTCCGGTTTACTTGCCACCGCCCCAGCGGGTCAACGGGATGATCGCGGGCGTGCGCCGCTGGTAATCGCGAAAGTCCTGGCCGTATTGAGCGATCAGGTTGCGTTCTTTCCAGAAGATCGCCACCGGCATATAGGCGGTCAGGGCCACGGCAAACAGGGCGTGTCCGAGCGTCATCCATGGCGAAGCCCAAACGACCAACAGGAGACCCAACCACATCGGATTTCGCACCAGCCGATACAGGATCGGTCCGTCGAGTCCCGGCGGCGTGTATTGCCGGCCCTTGAAGAAGCAGAGCACGTGCCGAAGCCCCAGCGTGTTAAACCCGTGACGAGAAAGTCCGGCCAAGAGAATCAACGCGGCGCCCACTCCGAAGGCGATCCGCGTACCCAACAGGAGCCCGGCGTTTGGCGCCAGCGGATCGCCCCAGATCGTCTCTTGAATCGGGCGCCATTGCCAGAACAACACGCCCGCCGCCGCGCTGGTCAGCAGCACGCACGTGCTCCGCTGGATCGGAGCGGGAATCGCCCAAGTCCAAAGTTTCTTGACACCGTTACGCGACATCAATACGTGGATCAGGCAAACGCCGAAGATCAGCGCCAGATCGATCATCGCCGCCCGATCGGCCTCGCCGCCGCCGTGGTCGTCGACGGGGGTATAGATCAATTGGGCCAGGAGGGTCGGTTCCGTGCGGATTCGCTCTGTCGGCTGAGCGGACGCGTCTGGCGCCACCTCGACCTCTTCAGTCCCGGGTTCCAGCGATGGATTCCCACCGGCCGGCATGCTCTCATCCTCTGTGGCGTCATCCTCTGTCGTGTCATCCTCTGTCGTGTCATCCTCTGTCGCGTTCGGAGTGGAAGCGGGGATCGGCTGGACGACCTCTTTCTTAAGCCAGTCCGAGGGGAGCACGCCGAGTCCGACGAATCCCAGCAAGTAGAGCATCGCGGCCGTTGCGACTATCGCGGCAGCCAGACCGTAAATCAGTGCGGCGAATCGGAGCATGGATCGGGATCCTTGTGGAGAGTGGTACGGCGGATTCTTGTTCCCGGCAAGAGGCGATTGGGAAGCCCCGCGCGACGTCGCGGTGTCCCCAGTGTAGCCAACGGCCACCCAAGAATCCATGCTTGGCCACTCAAGGGGCCCCTAGCTACCGGACTTGCGAGAACGGGAACCGGACCCCTTTCCGCGACCGCCACGACCCCCTCTTCCGCGTGGTGACGACCCGGAGTTTGGTCGGCGGGCTCGCCCTTCCATGTTCACCGAGATGATGCTGTCGATCGCTTCGGCCCAGGTGGGGATATTGCGGTGTCCCGGCTTGGGCGCTGGCTCGGCGCCGTCGGTCTTCTGTTTCTCGCGGTCCGGCTGCGTGGAATCGGCCTCCTCGGGAGCGACCGATTCTTCGTATTCCACGTTGCTTGGGTCCGTCTCGTTATCCGCCACGTTGGCAGTGGCTTCTTCGGTCGGTTTGGGCCCTCTCTTGCTCTTGCGACGCGCCCCTCCCCGACGCTTCCGCTTGGGCCGGCCTTCAGGCACCTCCGCAGGGGCCGAACTGTCGGTTTCGGCGAGTTCCTCCGACTCGGCCGAGATCGGCTCGACCGCATCCTCGACCGGCTTGACCGCATCCTCGCCAGCAGCCTCGACCGGCTCGGCCGCCTCTTCTTGCTCCTCTTGGGGAGCCTGGCGGTCGGAAGCGGGGCGCTTGCGGCGTCCGCGGCGTCGTTTGCCACGTCCCTTTTTCACTTCCTTCGGCTCCGCCTCGTCTTCGTCGCCGGGGCCGGCCGGACTTGCCATTTCCTCATCCGCGATCGGCTGATCAGGTTCTCGGCTATCGTCCTGGGCCGAATCGGGTTCATCCGCCACCAGTAGGCCTTCACCGAAAGGGCTCTTCTCCTTCGCGGGGGGCGCTACCGACGCGGTTTCCTTGATGGGGGTTTCTTCGGCGGCCGGCTCTTCGGCGGCCGGCTCTTGGACGACCGGCTCTTGGGCGTCCTGTTTTTTGGGGGGAGCGAACGAGGTCCCCCAAGGAAGACCGGGCAGATCGACGGGTTCCGCCTCAAAGGTCCTTTGGCACACGCTGGACGGGCGGCTGGCCGTTTCCGAGGGTTCGTCCTCGGAGGGCGCGGAACCGGTTGCTTCGGGTGATTGGCCTTCCACCTGTTCGTCGAGTGTCGAATCCGTTTCGGCGGAGATCGACTCGGGCGCAGACGATGCCACGTCATCACCTTGCGGCTGCTCGTCGGCACCCGGGTCGGTGTCCTGGCCGAGGACCTCCGGGTCTTGCGACGGCTCTGGATCGGGGGGAGTGAACCCCAACTCCGATGCCAGCAGGTTCCAATGATCGTCCTTAGAATTTTTGGGCATGTTTTCCTACAACCGACTCAATAACAGGGGTTTACAGCCAATAGGCGGAGACAGATTGGACCCTTTGGGTCAACCACGATAGTAGTATAGCGCCAATTTCACCGCTTGGGAAGACGAACTCGGATCCTGGTTGGACGGTGATCCACGGGCCGCGACCCAGTAAAACCGCGAAAAGGGCGGCTTTTCCGTAGGCCGCAAAGCCTGTAGAATTGTCCGTCCGGTCGACGCCCGCCACGATGCCACAAGGCCCAGTCCCCCCCCCGCGATGCCCAAACCCCCCCAGTTCGTGATGGCGACGTGCCAGGTCGGCGCCGAAGAGGCCCTCAAGGGAGAGTTGTCGCGCCGGTGGCCCGATTTCCGCCTGGCATACTCGCGTCCGGGCTTTCTTACGTTCAAACTACCCGCTGAGCATAAGTTGCTTGGTGATTTCGATTTGGGCTGCGTGTTCGCTCGATCCTGGGCGTTTTCGCTAGGCAAGATTGAAGGCGGCGACAGCGACAACATGGCCGCGAGGGTCTGGGATCTTCATGGCGAGCGCCCGATGCGCCGGCTGCACGTCTGGCAACGGGATGCCGCACCACCCGGTGGAAAACTCTCCCAGTCTCCGCCGATCACGCCCGAGGTGGAGGCCGCCTACGAAGCCCTCTGGCGATGTTGCCCACACCCCGAAATCGCGGCGGACGATGCACGGGACCGGCCCCGCCCGTTTCGACGTGGCGAGTTCGTACTCGATTGTGTCCTTGTCGAGCCGGGGCAATGGTGGATCGGGTATCATCGCGTGGGCACGTGGGCGTCGCAGTGGCCCGGCGGACGGGTACCGCTGACCTTGCCCGCCGAGGCGGTATCCCGGGCGTGGCTGAAAATGGAGGAATCGCTTCTCTGGTCGCGATTGCCGATTCCCCGCGGGGCCCGATGTGCCGAAATCGGCAGTGCGCCGGGCGGCGCATCCCAGGCGTTGCTGGGCCGCGGCATGACCGTGCTGGGGATCGATCCGGCCGAAATGGCTCCGATCGTTGCCGATCACCCTCGCTTTACGCATCTGCGACGCCGGAGCACCCAAGTGAGACGCCGCGAGTTTCGCAAGATCCGCTGGCTAATGGCCGATATGAACGTTGCTCCTCGATATACTCTCGATGCGGTCGAAGACATCGTCATGCACCCGGAGGTCAACATCCGCGGCATGTTGCTGACCTTGAAACTGAGCGACTGGAAACTGGCCGACGTGTTGCCCGACTATCTCGGCCGGATTGCCGGGTGGGGCTACAACGTGGCAAATATCCGGCAGCTTTTCCACAGTGGCCGGGAAGTATGCGTGGCGGCACTGAAGAAACCGTTTCGTCGTAAACCGGTTCACCCTCGCCATAAAGGGGCTTTACCGAGGGGTTGATGAATTACCCAAAAGAGCGGTTGTTGAGGTTGACTAGATTTCGCCTATTGCCCTAGAATACCGTTCCCGCGAGTGGCCCCGTGCCAAGGACTCGACTGCACGCCAGGAGTGACCCAATGAGTTGTTTTCTCGGTTGCGATTCCCACCTCCCACCATGGCGCGCCGTTGGGGCTCGCACCGCGGCTGGTTTGCTCTGCCTGGCGGGCCTTTTCGTCGGGTTGATTTTTTCCGGTAACCTTGTGCCCGCATGGGCTCAAACGACGATCCGCAATCCGGCGGAGTCGGCCATTCCGAAAGCACCCCTGCCGGACGCCGTCGATACGACTGAGGGCGATACGGACGCCCCGGTCGTGCCGGAACCGATCGATCCCGAAACACCCCAGATGGGTCATCCCTCGGCGCCGGGGCTGATGACGCTGGTACACAACGAGATGGCCACGGGCATTAAGAAGCGAAACATTGAGGCAAAGTTTTCGCGATTCCGCTCCTACACGGCCGGGAAATTGAACGCCACGGCAAGGCCGCGTACGGGTTCGGAACTGACCGGCAACTGCCGGCTGAAGTGGTACGACCACCTGA
>CAYUIQ010000302.1:0-9602 GCA_964444795.1 uncultured Planctomycetaceae bacterium | reverse complement strand
GATCGTTTGCCAGGGCAGAGACGAAGCCATCGAAGCGGTCGAGCAGATCGCCCGGCAGAAGGCCTTCGGTGCCGCGGGCGATCGGCTGGTCATTGAGGATCGGCTCGAGGGCCAGGAAGCCAGCGTGTTGGCCATCACCGACGGGCGGACGATCGTCACGCTCACGCCGGCTCAGGATCACAAGCCGGCATACGACGGCGACACGGGCCCCAACACCGGCGGGATGGGCGCCTATTGTCCCGCCCCGATCGTCGACGACGAGTTGCTCGGCTGGGTTGAGGAGCACGTGCTGGTTCCCACGGTCCACGCCATGAAACGCCAGCGCCGGCCGTTTCGCGGCGTGCTCTATGCCGGACTGATGATTACCAACAACGGTCCCCGCGTGCTGGAGTACAACGTCCGCTTCGGCGATCCGGAATGTCAGCCCCTGTTGATGCGGTTGAAGACGGATCTGGTCGACGTGATGGAAGCGACGATCGACGGCCGCCTCGATGAGTTGGGCCCCTTGCAGTGGGATCCCCGCCCCTCGGTCTGCGTGGTCATGGCCGCCGAAGGCTATCCAGGCGGCTATGCCAAGGGGCTACCCATTCGCGGATTGGAGGACGCCGCCGGGTTGCCCGACGTCAAGGTATTCCACGCCGGCACTTCGCTGGCCAATGGGCAGGTGGTGACCAGCGGCGGCCGCGTGTTGGGCGTGACCGCGATGGGCGACAACATCGCCAAGGCCAAACTCCAGGCCTACACGGCGGTGAAGTGTATCCGCTGGGACGGGGCCTGGTGCCGCAAGGATATTTCCGACAAGGCGCTGGGGTAGAAGTCCGCTTCTTACACTTCCTCAACGACCATCGAAAAGTCGGCCGGTTGCAGGTACACGTTGTCGAAAAGCCCCAGCGTCAATTGCGCGGCCTGGATCAGGCCGTCGGTGACACGGAACTGAAACGAGCGGTGCGTGCCGGTCGCCGTGCCGCCGGGCCGGTCGGTCAATTCCGATTCGGTGATTCCCTGGCCCAGGGCGTCGAAGTAGCGCGTCGCCCGCTGCAATTCACCCGCATCGAGCGCCTGCAAGGGAAGATCGAGCGTCAGGCCGTGGATGTCGCCGGCAAACTGCACGTACTTTCCCGTGCGGGCGTCGGAGAAGACAACCGCCGAGTGATCGTCCGTATGGCGAACCAGCGACTCCAGCGCTCCCAGCACACGCTGTACTTTCTCCTCGGTCGTCGCGGTAACGGGGCCGGCAAGCGACTCCCGCGAAGACTCCGTCGCGGGCGACGCGACGGGTTCGGCCGGCGCCAGCCGCGCCGTCGTCATTTTCATTGCGTCTTGGAGCTTCTGGTGGATGATTCGAGCCGGTTCGCGAAAACAATCGACCGAAAAGGAATGGGTCCTGCCGTCGCTGGTCTTCAGGTCGATATGAGCAGCGATGTTGCCGTCGTTCGGGGAAAGCGAGCCGATCTGCTTCTCTTGAACGACCGTCCAACGCTCGACCTGATCCCAGGGCAAGTCGAGCCGCAGCACTTTGGATGTCAGGCACAGTTTGCTCCAGGAGACGCCTTGGGGCACGCGTAGCGAAACGCCGCCAGTGCCGGCTCGCAGGTAGTAGTCGGGGCGCAAGAAGTCGCCGAGCGCGGCCACGCCGCCGGCCAGCAGCATGAAGGCCATACATCCGGCACCGCCCAGCCCGGCTTGCATACCCCAGGGGTGCTTCTTCCAGCCGATACGCATCTCCTGGTTCAGCTCTTTGAGGATCTTCGGTGGATTCTTGACCAGGAGTTTGGGCTGGACCATGTAACAGATCGTGGTGGCGACCACGAGCCCGGCCAGAAGGCAAAACAGGCCGCCCCCCAGCGCCTTGCGCGGCGACCACGAGGCCACGTCGAACACGTCGCCCACCGAGGACCGATGAGCGTAGTAAGGATTCATTTCGATCATCGCGCACACTCCAAACACCCGAGTGAGTCTCATTTCCGCCTAGCCAAGTGTAGCTTGCTCTTCTGGGAAGCCCCTGCCTCTATCGAGGGGGTAAACGCAGGGCATCGCGGCCGGTTCCTGTTACGGTGCCATTCGTTGAGATGCCCCCCGGAAGAGCCGGAGCTTCGGGAAGGGGCGAATCACTCGACGACCCCCCATCATAGCCAACAACCCGAAACATCATCTTGAGAATCGGCCGAGTTGCTGTTAGAGTCGAATAGAGACGCGGAACAGGTTCACACCGGAAGAGGCATCCCCCAAGAGGACTGTTTGTGCGAGTCCCGCTTGGGCTCTTGCGCCACTTCTGTTTGTCCCGCCCTGCCTTATGCGCGATCAGCATCGCGCCGCGTATCCTCTGATGTTGTTTGGCGAGTTGTTCCTCACTGCCGGATTTCACGTATGGCTACTGCAATCGGGATCGACCTGGGAACCACCAACTCGGCCATCGCGCGGCTCGACGAGACGGGCCGATCGGCGATGATCACCAACGCCGAGGGCGATCTGATCACGCCCAGCGTGGTGTTGTTCGACGACGCCGAAGTGATCGTCGGCAAAGACGCCCGCAGCGCCGCATCGGTGCAGACCGATCGCGTGGCCGAGTGGGTGAAGCGCGACATGGGCAGCCCGGTCTATTCGCGCCTGATCCGTGGACAGGAACTCCCGCCGGAGGTCATCCAGGCCTGTATCTTGCGAAAGCTGCGAGGCGATGCCACGGCCGAGGCGGGAGCGGATGCCGAGGCGGTCATTACCGTGCCGGCCTATTTCGACGAACCCCGCCGCAAGGCAACCGCCGACGCCGGCGAACTGGCCGGTCTGAATGTGCTCGACATCGTCAACGAACCGACCGCCGCGGCGCTGGCCTTCGGCGAAACGGCCGGTTACCTCACTTCCACGGGCGATCCCCTGAAGGAGATGTCCGTGCTGGTCTACGATCTGGGCGGGGGGACCTTCGACGTGACTCTGGTTCGGCTGGCGCCCGGCGATATTCGCACCCTGGCCACCGACGGCGACGTACAACTGGGCGGACACGATTGGGATTTGCGGCTGGCCGACCATGCCGCCGAGCAATTCCAGCAGGCACACGGTGTCGATCCTCGCGAGGATCCACTGAGCAACAGCCGGCTGATCGCCGCGGCGACCGAAGCCAAGCATACGCTCAGCGCGCGGAGCAAGGCGGTGGTTCGTATCGATCACGGGGGGCAGACGCTTGAAGTACACGTCACGCGCGAGCAGTTTGAAGACCTGACGGTCGATCTGGTCGAACGAACCGCCTATACCACCCGCCAAGTGCTGGCTACCACCGGGCTCTCGTGGAGCGACGTTTCCCGGGCATTGCTGGTAGGCGGATCGACGCGGATGCCAATGATCACCCGCATGCTCGAAGGCCTTTCGGGTCTGGCTCCCGATCGTACGGTCAATCCCGACGAGGCGGTGGCTCGTGGGGCGGCCATTTATGCCGGCTACCTGCTGGCCGCCCGGGACGGCGACCCGGCCGATGCCGCGTTTGCCGTGACCAACGTCAACGCCCATAGCCTGGGGATCGAGGGGATCGATCGCCAGACGCTTCGCAAGACCAACGTCAAGGTCATCCCGCGAAATACGCCGCTGCCGGCCATGGCCAAGGAGAAGTTCATCACCAAGACCGACGGCCAGCGATCGATTGTCGTTCGCGTGTTGGAGGGCGAAAGTTCGCAGCCGGAAGATTGCACGGCGATCGGGCGAACGGTGATTCGCGATCTCCCCCCCGATCTGCCCAAAGGTTGGCCGATCGAGGTCACTTTCCGCTACGGCAGCAACGGCCGGCTCAACGTGCGGGCGGTCGTGCCGGGGACCCATCGGGAGGTGACGCTGGAGTTGGAGCGGGTCTCCGGGTTGTCCGGCCAGGGGTTGGCCGAGTGGAAGAAGTTATTCTCCTCGGCTGATTTGGCACAACTGGGAAGTGCCTTGAGCGGTACTTCCGACGGCACGCAGGCCGCGAAGCCATCACCCGGGATGACGTCCGGCGCCGAACAACCGGCCGCACAACGGCCCGTTTCGCCGGTTTCGCCCGACCTGCCGAGTCTGGCTCAGGCGCAAGGGGCTCCCGAGACGTTGCCTCCACGGTCCGACTCGGAAGCCCCGGTCGACGGAAGCGGGGTCGCAATGGTGGAGGACGAGGAAGAGGACAGCGAGGGGACAGGGAAGACCGAGGAATCGGCGAAGGCCCGGTTTGGCTGGCCGCGAGATTTGTCCAACGAAGGGCTGGGCGAGTGGCTGTCGATCCCCGCCTGGGCCGTCAGCGCGATCAAACATACCGTGGCCGCGGTAGCCATTGTCGTGCTCGGCTTTCTGATCCTTCACTGGATATGGCCCGACACGTTTTGAGCCCTGCTAGACAAAATCGCCCCCGCCGAGGACAATACGGAATTCGCGACTGCCACTCCCCGAGAATCATCAACGAGCATACCTGTCGACATGAGTGAAGCCACTTTTCCCGCCGTCGGTATCGATCTGGGTACGACGTTTTCCGCGGTTGCGCGGTTGGACGACATGGGCCAGCCGATCACGCTGGTCAATGCCGAAGGTGATCGGACGACGCCCAGCGTCGTGCTCTTCGACGGCGAAGACGTGGTGGTGGGCAAGGAGGCGATGAAGGCGCTGGCCACCGAGGCCGGCCAGGTGGCCGAATGCGCCAAGCGCGACGTCGGCTCGCGCGTCTTCCATAAAGTGATCGAGGGGAAACACTACCCGCCCGAGGTGCTGGAAGCCTGGATCCTCAACAAGCTGCGCGTCGATGCGGTCGGCCAGATCGGGCCGTTCGAGAAGGTTGTCGTGACCGTGCCCGCCTACTTCGACGAAGTGCGCCGCAAGGCGACCCAAGACGCCGGCTATATGGCCGGGTTCGACGTGTTGGACATCATCAACGAACCGACCGCGGCGGCGGTGGCCTTCGGCTACCAGCGAGGTCTGCTCAGCCCCGGCGGCGAGATCGCCGAGCCGATGAAGATCCTCGTTTATGACCTCGGCGGAGGCACCTTCGACGTGACCGTCATGGAAATCGGCGGCACCCGATTCACCGCCCTGGCCACCGACGGCGACGTGCGACTGGGAGGCTACGACTGGGATCAACGTCTGGTCGATCTGGTGGCCGAGTCGTTCATCCGCGAGCACCGGCTCGATCCGCGGGAAGATCCGGTTACCGCGGGCAAGTTGTGGCGGGAGTGCGAGGACGCCAAACGCACGCTCTCGGCCCGCTCCAAGGCCTCGATCGCGTGCGACTACCGGGGAGTTTCCTCGCGCGTGGAACTCACGCGGGAACAATTCACCGAAGCCACCCAAGACCTCCTCGACCGCACCCGCTTCACCACGGTGCAGACCCTCAAGGCGGCCGGGCTCGACTGGCCGGCGATCGACTGCGTGCTGCTGGTTGGCGGATCGACGCGCATGCCGATGGTTCGCGAGATGCTTCACCAACTCTCGGGCAAGGAGCCCGACGCCTCGGTTTCCGCCGACGAAGCGGTGGCCCATGGCGCGGCCCTGCAAGCCGGCTTGATCTTGGCCAAGCAGCAGGGGCAAAAGGGCCGGTTCAAGGTGAAGAACGTCAACTCCCACAGCCTCGGCGTGGTGGGGACCGATCCGATGACTGGCCGCCGGCGCAACGGGATCCTCATCCCCCGCAACACGCCTCTGCCGGTGACCGCCAAGCGGACGTTCAAGACACAAAAGGCCAATCAGAAGTCGATTCTTGTGCAGATCGTCGAGGGGGAGAGTCCCTCGGCCGACGATTGCACGCAGATCGGCAAATGCACGGTGCAGAATCTTCCGGCCCAACTTCCCGCCCAATCGCCCGTCGACGTCTTGTTCCACTACAAGCCCAACGGCCGGCTCAAAGTCCGCGTTTCCGTGCCCGAGACCGATCGCCAGACGGACACGGAGATTCTCCGCGAGAACTCGCTCAGCAAAGAGCACCTCGACGGCTGGCGAAGCTACATCTGCGAAAAAGAGCCGACCGACTATAAATAGGGTGGGCGGGCTCCTTTTGTTCATCTGCCTCTGCCGTGGGGTGTCGCCCACTCCCCTCTTGCCGAAACCGGTCAGAAAAATTCCCGGGCAGTCTGCCCCTTTCTGTCGGTTTCTTGTTATCATACCCGCTGGCGGGAGAGGCTCGGCAATGAATTACGGGGAAACGGGATTCCTCGATTCTTGACATTGGGAGCGGGGGAAAATGATCGACCGTCTTCACAATCGAAGTGCGCGTATCATGGCCGGTGCTTACCCATCGCGGCATGGACGACGTGGTTTCACCCTCGTCGAGTTGCTGGTGGTGATCACGATCATCGGTATACTCATGGGCTTGCTGCTGCCGGCGGTGCAGGGTGTGCGCGAGGCGGCCCGGCGGACCTCGTGCTCCAATCATTTGTTTCAATTGGGCCGCGCGGCGAACCATCATGTCGAACGGCACGAGTTTTATCCGACCGGCGGCTGGGGATGGTATTGGGTCGGTGATCCGGATCGCGGCTTCACCAAAAAGCAGCCCGGCGGCTGGATCTATAATCTGCTGCCCTACATGGAGCAAGAAGCAGTGCATGACATGGGCAAGGGGAAATCGGCCAACGAGAAGCGGGACGCGGCCAACGATCTGAGTAAGTCGCTGTTGCCCATGACCAACTGTCCCAGCAAGCGCAAGAACATGATCTATCCGAAGGTGCATACCTACGTCGCGAAGAACGCCTCGGACAACACCAACGGGCGCGTCAACGGTTCGGCGCGAAGCGACTATGCCGCCAATTGCGGCGGCACGTCGACCGACGAGTTTTACCCTGGTCCCAACTCGCTGGAACATGGCGACACGACTTTCTCCTGGCGCGCGTATGGATACATCAACGGGGTCTGTTACGAGCGGAGCGAAGTCCGGCCGGCGCATATCAAGGACGGCGACAGCAACACGCTGCTCTTCGGCGAAAAGTATCTCAACCCGGACCACTACCTCACCGGCCGCGACCCGGCCGATAACGAGAATATGTATACCGGGTTCAACAACGACCTCTACCGTACCGCCTATTACAGCGCGAACAATCCGAAGAACTCGTACACGCCGATGCAGGACCGGAAGGGGTATCGAAACACCAAGCGTTTCGGCGGCGCCCATGCCAACGGCTGCAATTTCGTCTTTTGCGACGGATCGGTCCGGATGATCGACTACGACGTCGATCCCTTCACCTTCCACTGCCTTGGCCACCGCGCCGATAACGAACCGATCGACGCGACGAAGTTTTGAGACACCACGGAGCGGAAACGCCGGACGACACGAGCATGATGTCCCGGTCCAACGAAAAGCCCCGCCGGGCGAATCGACCGGCGAGGCTTTCGCGATATTGGCGTGCGGCGGCCGGACTCAGTTCCGCTTCCGCCGCCGGGCGAAGAAGGCCAGCCCAAGCAGACCGAGCGCGGCCAGGGCGAAGGTCGAGGGCTCGGGCACGGCGGCAGACGCGGGTTCGAATACTTCCAGACCGTTGAAGTAGGAAATCGAGCGGCCTCCGGTCGGGGCCAGGCCGGTGACCAGCGAGACTTGCCCGTTGGCATCCGGCGTCACGAAGAAATCGGTGAAGCCGGCCGCGTCCGGATCACCCTCGGTGCCGGTGATCATGGTCGTGAACAACAGATTGGCCAGATCGCCGGGGTCGTCGAGGTAGACCGTGACCGGCGAATCGCCGGGGTTGCTACGGCTCTCGTAGTGATACCAACGCATACGATACTCGGTGTCGGGGTCCAAGTCTTCCAGCAACAGCGAGATCGTCGCATCGAAATAAGTGTCGCCGTGCGTGAAGTCGCGATACAGATCGGGTAGCGAACTGCTGCCGGCCGGTCCGCCGCCGCCGCCGTTGTCGCGGTCGCGACCGGTGCTTTGCGTCATCGTCAGCGAGACCCCGCCGCTGGCGACCGTTTGATTGGCCACGTTGCCGTTCAGCGGCGCAAAGCCGGCTTGCGTCGGAGTCGTCCCGTTATCATCCACGTCCCAGCGCGCGATCGACACGTCGGTCGCCACGGGCGGCGCGGCAGACAGGCTCACGTCCAGGCCGTTGAAGTAACTGATCGAGCGATCGCCGACACCGCCGCCGGCCGCGCCGGGAAGGTGCGAACCGGTGACCAGGTCGATCGTCCCGTCCGACTTGGCCGCCACCGTGAAATCGGAGTAGCCCGTGCTGTCCGGGCTGGTGTTGTTGCCGAAGCCGGTCGCGGTGAACAGCAGGTTGCCGGCGCTGACGCCGTTTTCATAAACCCGGGCGTTGTGGGTTATATTGCCGCTTCTGTTCTCATAGTGATACCAGCGAAGGTCGTACGACTGTCCCGGTGTGAGCCCGGAAAGGTGGGCCTTGGCTTGCGCGTTGAAGTAAGTATCCGCATGGGTGAAGTCACGGTAGACGTCGGGCAGCGTACTGCCGGCCACGCTCCCGCCCGTGCCGCCCTCGCGGGCCCGACTGTTCTGGGTCTGCGTCAAGGTCAACGTGACGCCGCCATTGGTGGCCGACGCGCTGTACGTGTCGCCGCCCAAGCCGGCGAACCCGACTTCGGTGGGTGGCGTGGCGGTGGATGTCCCGTCGTTGACGTCAAACCGTGCGATGGGTCCCGGCGGAGGTGGCGGGGCTGTCCCGGCTTCCTGGAACACGGCGCCGTCAATGATCGTGCGTACGTGCGTGCCGCTGGTGGGACGTCGGATGTACAACTCCGCGTTGCCACTGCCGTCGGTGGTCACCGGCGTGCTCAGTTGAAAGCGGCGATAATCGACGACGGGGTTTGACGGCGCGGGCACCGTCGTAATCAGATCGCCATCGTCGTTGTCGAACTGATCAAACGCGGCGAACGTTGCGCTGTTGGACATCTCCCCGCCCCAGTTCTGACTGCCGGCGGTGTGAGTCAGGTAGTGAACGTAGACGTTGTAGCTGGTATTGGCCAAGAGCGATCCCGCGCCGTTGCTGGCGTCGTCCCCGCCACCGCTGGATATCGTCCACTTCAGGTTCGGCGCGGCGGAACTGATGCCCTCCAAGACGTTCGAGTGCAGGCCGCCCTTGTTCCCGCCGGGGGTTTCGTTGTTGGCATTGAAGCTGGCGTCCACCCGCCCCCAGTTGCTGCCGCCGGAACTCCCGGCATTGATTCCGGTCTGGTCGCCGGTGGCGGCGTTGACCAGCGCGCCGTCCAGCGAAGCATCGGCGAAGATCATCGTTCCCGAAAGGCCGTTGGTGACCTCACTGAACGTGATCGGCCCCGCGGCCGCCACTCCGATGCCGGCCAGCAGCATGCCGGCCGTCAACAACACCGCAACTGTCTGTGTCGTTTTCATCGTTTCGTCTCCTGGTGTGCAACTACTCGATGTCCGGCACATGCCGGACGATGAGCCCAAACCGAATCACCCCGAGTATGATTCCCCGAGCGAGGAAGTCAAGCGGATCTTCCCCCCCCGCAAGATACTCGAAATCCCGGGAAGAAACTACCTCTTGCCCGCGTAGCATGAAGGATGAAAGCCGTCGGGCCTGTTCGAGCAGGATAGTAGCGTGAATAGTAACCCGAAGCGTCAGCGAGGCCGTCTTCTCCCTCCTCGCTGACGCTTCGGGTTACTAAATCGACCGGCCACAAGGCCGGTGGGGAAGGAGTAGAAG
>CAYUIQ010000301.1:4133-9602 GCA_964444795.1 uncultured Planctomycetaceae bacterium | reverse complement strand
ACTGGGGGCTCGCTGCGCTCGACCACCAGGCACCCGCTGGTTTCATGCGACACATATTTTTTTGCACAATCCCTACCGCAACTCATTCCAGGGCGCCTCGTCGGCCACTTCGACGACTTCGTAGCCGCTGTCCTCGTCGACGCACGGGCCGAGGATGGCCAGGAGTTTGGCGTCGGAATCACTGATGTTGAACGAGGCATGGACCTCGTCGGCGGCCAAGAAGACCGAATCGCCGGGACCCAATTCGCAACTCTCCTCGCCAAGCCACTGCTGAACCTGGCCGGACAAGACGACAATCACTTCTTCCTGGTTGGGGTGCTTGTGGAAGGCATGGCCACCACCCGGTTTAAGGGTGACGTCGATGACCACGAGGTTCTTGGCCCCCGTGTCGGCCGGACGGCAGTTCCAGCCGAGCTGGCCCCAGTCGAGTTGCTCGCGGACAGCATCGGTGGCGAGAATGAATCGGCCGCTCATGGGCAGTTTTCCTTGGCAAGGGAGCATTGGGGTAGATGGAGGCAGCGGAGAATCGATCCAATTGTGTCCGATTCGTCCCAAAAGTCAATCAACCGCGCCGATCACTTGCAAAAACGGGCCCTTGCGATACACTTGTTTATGGTGTTTTGCATTCCCCGCGGCATGATGTACCCCACCTGCCGCACTATCGGCGGACCACCCGCCGCATTATGGAGCCCGGTTGAAAGGGCCCAAGAGAAAAGGCAATAGGCGATCCCGACATGAAAACGAACTATCGAGCGCTCCGATCGTTGTGTGTGTTGTTGCTTCTGACGTGTGTGGTTGCCGGCTGCGGGCAGGATAATCCGCTCAATCGCCAAGCGATTTCCGGCACGGTCACGCTCGACGGCCAGCTTCTCAAGCAGGGCCGAATCGAATTTACTCCGGTAGCGGCCAAGGACGCGACCAAGTCGGGAGGCGTGATCACCGATGGCAAGTACGAGCTGGCCGCCGAGAAGGGTTTGCCGCCGGGCAAGTACATCGTGCGGATCACGGCGGTCGAGGGGGGCGGCACCGCCGATGCCAGTCAGCCACCCGGGCCTGGCGCCGGTTCAGCCGGCAAGGATCTCATTCCGCCGAAGTACAACACCCAGAGCAAGGAAGAAGTGACCGTGGTCGACGGCCAATCGGAACCGCTGGACTTCAAGCTCACCAGCAAGTAACACGTACTGACTCGTTATTGGAACAGAAGGGCACCCTCCGCGTACCTCTGGCACTCCCCCGCCGGGCCAGTACCGACAAGGCGGGCGGAAACACGCCAGGGCGACGCGATCCGTTGCCGGAGGCATCAGTCATGCAATCTCAAGGTCGAAAAGCGTTTACCCTGGTCGAATTGCTCGTGGTGATCGCCATCATCGGCATTCTCATCGGTCTGCTGTTGCCCGCCGTGCAAGCGGTGCGCGAGGCGGCCCGGCGAACCCAGTGCAACAACAATCTCAAGCAGATCGCCTTGGGGATGCACAACTACCAGGACTCGTTCAATTCTCTGCCCGTGGGCGCCTATAGTTGCTGCTGGGGCACCTGGCTCGTGGCCACGCTCCCCTACGTCGAACAGAAGGCCATGTACGACACGTACAAGCACATCAACAAGTTCGACTCCCCCTCCGGTGGCTACCGCTATTGGGATTCGCCCAACCGGCAGGTCACGACCAGTCGCGTTCCCACATACACGTGCCCCAGTGACCAACCCAGCGCATTCTACAACGGCGTCACCTGCCACAACTACGCGGTCAACATGGGCACCACCGGGTTCGTCGTGCGTAGCGGCGACGTCAAGACGGGAGCCGAGAAGAACGTCAACGGCGTGATTGATTACGGCGCTCCGTTTACGATCAGCGGCTGGACGGACGTCGACGCCAAGGCCTACAAGATCGACCACATCACGAACCAGGACGGAACGTCCAACACGATGATGGTGTCCGAAGTGATGCAGGGCAAAGGCAGCAACGACCTGCGTGGCTTCTCCTGGTGGGGGTACGCGGCCGGGTATGAGACTTACCTGCTGCCCAACTCCTCGGAACCCGACGTCTTGCAGGGCGCCGGATACTGCGATAACACGGCCGACCCAAAGCACATGCCCTGTATTGGTCCCCATTCGGCGAGCCAGCCGATGACCATGGCCGCCCGAAGCCAGCACACCGGCGGCGTCCACGTCGTCATGTGCGACGCGTCGGGGCGCTTCGTTGTCGACGAAATCGCTCTTGACGTCTGGCGAGCATTGAGCACGACCAACGGCAAGGAAATCATCGACGAAGACGAAGACTTCTAGTCGCCGGCCCCCTCCTCTCCCTCCACGCAGAGGCATTCTAAGCCCCAGCCTACTCGTTTTGCGCCCGGCACGGCATTTGCACATTGATATGACCAGCACAGCCGGCTGCACGGGTCAGCACCAAGGGCAGCTATGCAGGGGGACGGGTCTCGTGTGACTCCGTCTCCCGGGCAGCGAAGCAATTCGCTTGCTTGCAGAGTAAGGAGAGAAAGCATGAGGAAGTTTTTGGGATTGTTGATTGCACTTAGTTTTTTTGCGGCGGAAGCACTGGCAGGTCCGCCGGACGACGCCCCGGCGTGGCAGGTTCAGGAACGACCGCGGGATCGCGCCGGGTATCCGGATGCCGACCCTGGCACTGGCGGCCCGCGCACTCGCACCCAAACGCAGAGTGAGCGCCAGAGCGACGACGGGGCTACCCCGGTCCCGAGGGCCTTCGGTGAACAGGCCCAAACCTGCAACCAGCAACAGAGTTGCGATGGATCGCCCCCCGAGGATGCCGTGCAGACGCAGACGCAAATGCGGACGCGCGAGCAGCAGCAAGCCTTTGCGGAGGCCCAAGCCCAGTTGCGAGCCCAGTATCGAGAGCTAGTGGAGGCTCGATGGCAAGCCCACCTCGAGAACAAGGAGCAGGCCCGGAACCAGTTCCAAGGCGGTTCTAGTCTCTGATTTACCGGCTCGCCGGTCTCGATTGTCAACAACCGGTAGACTGGCCCGTGGTGGGGCAGTTGGCCGAGAAACCGTTCGCCGATGAGGCCGTCTTCGGATGGCCTTTGTCGGCGTTTTTGGTGTTTGGTCCATCGAGTCTGGCAAGTGGGGTGGGAACGAATTGCGCGCCGCCCAACCGGGGGGCGCTACTTTCTTGCAGCGCCCGGCGGCGTATGACATCTACGCCCGGCCATTCTGGCCGGTGGCCCTGCTCGTCACCTGTCGTGTGCCACTGCTTACTCGCAAGCAGTGTTGCCGTGCGAATCCATCTCTCCTTCCCTTGTCCCTCCCGGCGAGAAGCACGGCACGGCATCTGCGTATCGCCGGGGCGTGCTGCGGTGGCACACCGGATCGGGCTTCACGGAAATCAAGATAAGCCGTGTCGTACAAATGACTTAGCAACGATCCTGCCCGCCGGTTCAAGAATCCCCCAAAGTTGGCGTTGTAAGATTTACCATTTCGGGACAGAATACGCCCCGTCTCGCATCCACCGGACATGGCGGCCGACTCGATCGAGTGGTCGCCGCCGGTAGAGGAAAAGACTGGGTGGGCCGACAGGAAGTCGACTCACCGCCCTCGTGGGGGGTGCGAGACGATTCGCCCGACAAGGTCGGTGACATGGAGGTCGCCTAATTGCTTCTCGCCCTTTTTTGTTCCCCCGCCTGTTCATCGGTGCGGTGTGTTGCGCGCCGACGGAAGAGCGTGACGGGGATCGTGCGAAGGGCGTGAAGCAGACTTGTCTGCTTGTCGTGGCGAAGGCGTGATTTGAGACCGAATCAGGAGGGAACCGATGGTCTCGTTGCAAGCGGTCGTATTGACCTTGGCACTGTCCGGCGCCGGGGAAACGGTCTTGTTGGACTTCTCCGCCGATTGGTGCGGACCGTGCCGGGAGATGGAGCCGGCGGTTCGGCAGTTGGCCCAAATGAACTACCCGGTCCGCCAGATCAACATCGACCATGATCCGGCGCTGGCCCGAAAGTTCGGCGTCGAGTCGATCCCCTGCTTCGTCATGCTCGTCGACGGGCGCGAGGTCGGGCGGATCGTGGGGCGAACCGATATGGGGCGTCTGCAAGCGATGTGCGAGATAGGACGGAAGGCCGAAGCGGAGAAACAACGTCGCGCGGCGGCCACTCGCGCGGCAAAGGCGGCGGCAGCGGTCGACACCCGCATCCCTGCCGTCACCAGCGGCGCTCCGTTGCGCCAGATCGCCGGCCCGCGGTCGATGCGGCCGGTAGCCCCGACGGCGGATGCGTCGGTACCGAACGATTCGCTGATCGCGCCCAGTGTTCGCCTGCGCGTGATCGACGCCACGGGTCGCTCGTGCGGCTCGGGGACGATTATCGACACCCGAAATGGCGAAGCGCTGATCCTGACCTGTGCGCATCTGTTTCGCGATTCCCAAGGTAAGGGCCGAATCGAGATCGATCTGTTTGGTCCCACCCCGGCGCGGGGAATCCCCGGCCGGCTGAAGTCGTACAACCTCGATCGCGAAGTGGCCCTGGTCGTGTTTCAACCGCCGGGTCCGGTGGTTGCCGCACCCGTGGCCAAGTCGGGCGTGAAGTTTCGCCGCGGCGATCAGGTCACCGCCATCGGATGTAGTCACGGCAACGATCCCACCGCCCACCAGGGCCAAATCGCCTCGGTCGACCGGTATCTGGGAGCCCCCAACCTTCAGGTCACCGGTGGATCGATCGACGGGCGAAGCGGCGGCGGGATGTTCGCCTCCGACGGACGGGTGATCGGCGTTTGCTATGCCGACGATGCCGACGCCAACGAGACCATGTGTGCCGCGCTGGGCGCGATTCACGCCGAACTTGAGGACTCTCGTCTGGCCTTCGTCTTCCGCGATGAGGCTCCCCTGGTGGCCGTCGCGGATCTTCCGGCGATGCCCAAGCGAATGCCCCTGGCGGCCGTGCCCAACCCGCCGGCCGGTGCGCCGGGCAGTTTTGCCTCGCACGAGACGTCTGTCCACGGGGCGACCGATCGCCAGGACATCGGGCAACCGCTCCGGGCGGAGATTATGGGAATGTCGCAAGGAGCCGAAGTGATCTGTATCCTCCGCTCGCTCTCGGCACCCTGGGCGAAAAGCCGGCTGATCGTGCTCGATCGGGCGTCTCCCGCTTTCCTCCGCCACCTGATCCTCAATGACAACACGCCCGCGAAAATCCCGCCGCCGACGCCACGGGGTATCGCACAGGCCGCCGAACTTAGCCGCGGCGAGCAGGCCGTGCTGGCCGAAATCGGCAGCGTTCCCAACCGGGCGGACGTGATCTGTATCGTTCGGCCGTTGGACCGCCCGCAGGCCGATAGCCGGGTCTTCGCCGTCGACAAGGCTTCCGGCGCGTTCATCGAGCAACTGACCGCCGAAACTCGAGCCCAGGACATGCGGCGCCTGACGTCGCTGGGCTCGCCCCAGGCGGTGCCCCATTCGCCGGTGGTCCAGCAAGCGTCGTATCAAGGGGCCATGCGTTGAGAATAGTAAC
>CAYUIQ010000301.1:0-4123 GCA_964444795.1 uncultured Planctomycetaceae bacterium | reverse complement strand
GTTAGCGAGGACGGAAAAGACGGCCTCGCTGACGCTTCGGGTTACTAAATCGCCAAACGGTCAATGTCATTGACACGGATTGGCCGCTGGGCGTAAGATCCCGCATCATGCAGGACGGATCCTTTCAATCGATCGACGGGGAAAAGCGCCGCGCCCACTTGGTGGGTGTAACCGGCTCCGGGATGCGCGCCCTGGCTTCGGTTCTTGCCGGTTGGGGATGGCAACTGACCGGCTCCGATCTGCGAACCGAGCCCGAGGGGATCCCCGGCGTGAAGCTCTTTGCCGGACACTGCCCACGGCATCTTTCGCCCGACGTGCAATGGGTCGTCCATAGCGACGCGATCGGCCCCGAGAATCCCGAGCTGCGTCGTGCGGCCGAGTTGGGAATTCCCACGGCGACCTACTTTCAAGCCGTGGGGCAATGCATGACCGGTCGCCCCGGGATCGCCGTGGCCGGGACGCATGGAAAATCGTCGACCACCGCGATGCTCGCCAGGATTCTCGTCGACGCCGGTCGCGATCCGACCGTCTTCTGCGGCGCTTCGCCGATAGGCCGGGCAACGGGCGGACGAGCGGGGGCGGGCGAGTTGGTGTTGGCCGAAGCCTGTGAATATCGGGCAAATTTCCTTCACCTTCGACCGCATGTGGGGGTGGTGCTAAACGTCGAGCACGACCATTTCGATTGCTTTCCCACGTTCGACGTCCTCAAGCGGGCATTTGTCCAATTCGTCCGCAACTTGCCGCCCGATGGGCTGTTGATTGTCCGTGGCGATTGCCCCGTTTCGCGTCATCTGGCCACCGAAGCCGGTTGCCGGGTGGAGACCTTCGGCCTGGGCTCCGATGCCACTTGGTCGGTCGACCGTATAGAACACGATCGGGGCAGGTTTCGCTTCGGCCTGACTTACTTGGGCCGGCACCTCGGCCGCGTGGCGTTGCGAATTGCCGGCCGCCACAGCGTGCTCAACGCCTTGGCGGCCGCGGCGGTGGCGTGGCAGCAGCGGATCGATCCGGCCGCGATCTCGCGGTCGTTGGGCAGCTTCCCCGGCATTTCCAGGCGGACGGAGCATCTGGGCCGCCTGCAAGGAATCGAGCTGCTGAGCGACTATGCACACCACCCGACAGAGGTGGTCGCGGCACTGGAAACGGCTCGGCTGGTGTATCCCGGACGAAAACTATGGTGTGTTTTTCAGCCACATCAGGCCTCGCGAACCGCCCGGTTACTAGACGAAATGGCCGCCAGCCTTCAAAATGCGGATCGGGTCGTGGTGGCCCCGATCTATCGGGCCCGGGAGAAAGCGTTCCCACCGGGCGACATCACGGCAGCCGACCTTGCCGATCGGGTGGAGACACTCGGCGGAAAAGCGGTGGCCATGCCGTGCAAACAGCGGATCGTCCGGTGGTTGCTGGAAGAACTTTGCCCGGGCGACGTACTAATCATTGTTGGCGCTGGAGACATCGACACAATCGCTCATGAGTTGGTCCAAAGGTTTCGAGAAGATCGTGCGGCGGGATGAGCCGCTGGCAATGCACACATGGTTCCAACTGGGTGGTCCGGCCGAGTACTTCGCCGAACCGCGCAACGTGGACGAACTGACGGCCCTGGTTCGGCGCTGCCGGGAGGAGGAGGTCCCGGTACGCATGTTGGGACACGGCTCAAACATTCTCGTGCGCGACGAGGGCGTGGCCGGGGTGGTGATCCGGTTGTCCGAGCACCCGTTTGCCGAGATTCGGGTCGACGGGTCCAAGATTATCGCCGGTGCTGGGGCGAAACTGGGCCAACTCGTGACCACGGCCGTGCGCGAGGGGTTGGCCGGCCTGGAAATGCTGATCGGTATTCCCGGCACTCTAGGCGCCGCGCTCCACGGCAACGCCGGCACCCGTGACGGCGACGTCGGGCAAAACACAACCCAAGCCACCGTGATCAGCGATTCCGGCGAAGTGCTAACGCGCCAGCGCGACGACCTGGCATTTTCCTACCGCCAAAGCAGCCTCGACGAACTGGCGATCGTCGAAGCCACCTTGCTGCTGGAGGAGGACGATCCCCACGAATTGGCCCGGCAGATGCAGAAACGATGGATCCTGCGCAAGGCCGAGCAGCCCATGGGGCATCAGATGGCCGGCTGCGTGTTCAAGAATCCCCGGGGAGTCTCCGCCGGCGAACTGATCGAGGACGCCGGCCTCAAAGGCACGCGCATCGGTGGAGCGGTCGTCAACGATCGGCATGCCAACTTCATCGTCGCCGAACCGGAAGCCACCAGCCAGGACGTGCTTCGACTGGTCGAGCTGATCCGCTCCCAAGTGAGCGATCGGTTGGGGGTCGATTTGGATCTGGAATTGGAAGTGTGGTAACGAGGGGTCGGGAGATTCCGGAAATACCATGCCACCCGGCGAAGGTCGTTCCCCCGGGCTCCGCTTGCCGATAAAGCCATCAAGGACATCCTGGAAATCCTTCTGGAACCGCCTTGATGATCGTAGCAAGAAAAAAAGCGTCCAAGATATCCATGGCTCTGGGTAAGCTGGGCAAGCTCTGCCGGATGATCGCCGGTCCGTGGCGACCTTGGGCACTGACGATCCTGCTGCTGGGGCTATTTGCCGGCGGTTGGTATTCCGTCTGGAAGACGGCGGGCCCCGACGTGTTGGCCTCCCCCGAGTATTGGGTCACGCCGGATACCATCTCGGTCACCGAACCCCCGATTTGGATTCGCACGGATATTCGTACCGAGGTGGTTCGCAATGCCAGCCTTGATCGCCCGCTTTCCATCATGGACGACAACCTAACCGAGCGGGCCGCTCGGGCGTTTGCCATGCATCCGTGGGTCGCCAAGGTGCATCGGGTCGTCAAGTTCCACCCATCGGGGCTTCGCGTGGAATTGGAGTATCGCCGACCCGTGTGCATGGTCGAGACGGAGTCGCGGACCGAGCTTCTGCCGGTGGACATCCAGGGTATCGTGCTGCCCGGCGGCGATTTCTCGCCTGTCGAATCGAGCCGTTATCCCCGCTTGGCGAAGATCGATTCGATACCGGTCGGTGTGGTGGGCGAGAGTTGGGGAGACGGGCGGGTCGTCGGCGGCGCGGAAATCGCCGGCGCGTTCGGGTCGGCCTGGCAAGAACTCAAGCTGGATCGAATCGTCCCTTCGATGAACCGCAACCAAGGGTACACCGAGGCCTGCACCTACGAACTGTTTACCCGCGGCGGAACGCGGATCCTCTGGGGTCACGACCCGAGCACCGAGTTGCCGGGCGAAGCGCCCGCGGTGGACAAGATCGCCCGATTGAAGAAATACGCCGCCGAACACGGCACCCTGGAAGGCCACAACGGCCCGCAGACCATCGACGCTCGCAGCGCCCAAACTCTGCAAACCTGGCCGCTGGCGACACGCGAGGTCATTTCTTCCCCGCGGTAAATGCGCGGTAGAAAGATGTGGTGTGCCACTGCTTGCTTGCAAGCAGTGTCTTCTTGCCGGGCTTTGTACTCGGATCCGCGGCACTGCTTGCAAGCAAGCAGTGGCACACATCAACCCCCAGCCCGATCTACGCATCCTGCGGCGTCTTCGGAGCCACCGCCTTGCCGGACTTGATTTCCTCGCGGACGATGGACAGGTCGGCGGGCGCCTCCACGCCGATCCGTACGGCGCCGAGCCCCACGCGTACCACAGTCACCGCAATCTCGTCGCCGATGAGAATCTTCTCACCCACTTTGCGCGAAAGTACGAGCATCGATCTACCTTGATCTCCCTGAGGGCCCGCTCGCGGTGGTTCGTCGTCGGCTGGTAGGCCGTCACGAGAAGGAAAACCTACGAGTCCACCCCGCTGAGGGAACGATGATAGCAATGCTGTCGCTGTAATGCAAGGGGAATCGGCCAATAATCCGCAATACGCGGCCCTGGATCGAAAAATGGGCGGAGTGGGATGAATGCGTCGCGTGTCGAGGCGGCTCTTGCAGTGATCTTTGGCACGGAACGTGCTTCGTCGGCCCCGACCGAACGAGGGCCCCGTTTTCTGGCCGCCCGCTGCAACGCCGGTTATACTAGCGGTTCGTCAATCGATCTCCTCGGTGTACGATGGCGCGGTGCCTGGGGTCGAGCGCAGCGAGCCCCCAGAACGCGACGAACTGGGGGCTCGC
>CAYUIQ010000300.1:0-9683 GCA_964444795.1 uncultured Planctomycetaceae bacterium | reverse complement strand
AAGGGCAGAACAAGTCGGACCAGTTTCGGTTCTTCGTCAACGGCGAAGAGATCACCGATGCGGCCACGGGTCTAGCCGGCAGCACGAAGACCATCAACACGACGGACTCGCTGCAGCGGATCGCGAGCAGTCAGGGTTCCGGTACCTTCCCAGGCTTGATCGACGAAGTCGCCGTCTACGACCGCGCGCTGGGGCGCGAGGAGATCCTCTCCCATTACATGGCCGCCGAAGGACAATCGGCACAGCACATCTCCTTGTACGAGGGGGCGGCCCTACCGGAGACGGGAATTCCCAACTACACGGGCGTCGAGAACGTCCGGCTCAATGACGGCGTCGGCCTGAATTCGGCCATGACCGGCCAACAGTTGTTCCTGGGTGACGCCGGCAACGACGCCGACAACCGCGCGTTGGTCGACTTCGACATGACTCCGTTGGCGGGCTGGCAGGCGGTCGGCGACGCGACGCTCCGGCTCCGCGTGTCGGGCAAAGATGGGACGGTCAACGCCGCCGACGTGTTCGAGCTTTACCAGATCGCCGACGAAAACGGTACGTTTGCCCACGGCCAATCGTCGTGGAATCATCTCGTTCAGTCGAGCAATACGCCATGGCAAGACCTGTCGGGCAACGATCTGCCCACCGGACCCAGTCCCGCTGGCGGATTAGGCGCCCCCGGTGAAGGCTACGAGGTCGCTCCATTGGACACGATCAGCCAGTCGAGTTACCCCACCGGATCATTCATCGAGTTCAACGTCCCGCAAGCCATCGTGCAAGACATGATCGATCAAGATGCGACGGGCACCCGTTTCCCGGGCTTCCTGCTTCGCCACGCGGATGAAAACCTTGCCGGACGGCTGACGCTGAACGACCTTCGCTCGGGGGCCAACGGGCCGACATTGAGTCTGCTTGTCGCGCCGGCCGCCGTGCCGGTCCCCACCACCGGTTATGCGGGAGCGGTGACGGCCGACGCGCCGCTGTTGTATCTCCGCATGGAAGAGACCGTCGGGCCAGTGGCTTTCAACACGGCCAATCCCGGGGCCAACGCCATCTACGCCAATGCGCCGGCGATTGGGCAGAGTGGTCCAGGCAGCGCCGACGGACTGGCCGGCTTCGGCCCAACGAACAACGCCGTGGGGCTCGACGGCGTCGACGACACCGTCGACATTCTCCCACTGGCCGTCTCCGGAAATGCCGCGCGAACGTACGAGGGCTGGTTCAACGGCACGGAGTCGAAACAAGCGTATTTCTCCATCACTGGCGGCACGGGCCGGCGCACGAGCATCACCGCCGCCAACGACGAGGTCTCCATGGCCGTCAACGGGCACCGCTTCGGCGTGACCTTCAACTCGACCAACATCGGCAGCCCGCAGAGCAACATCTTCACGCCCGAGGAACTCGCCCCGGGTTGGCATCATTTTGCCATCACCTTGCCCGACGGGGCGACCCGCTCGAATGAGTTTCAGTTCATTGTCGACGGCGTCGACGTTACGCCCTACGCCCGGACCCTGGCCGGAAGCGCCAAGACCGTCAACACGCTGAGTGATTTCGGCCGGATGGGAGCGACCGATACCGGCGCTCCGATGAGCGGCACCGTCGACGAGTTCGCCGTGTATGACCGGGATCTCGGCTGGCAGGGTGTGGCCGACCACTTCGGCAGCGCACACAACGATCTGGCCACGATCACCCAAAACACCTTCGACCCGAGCCTACTTCAGTCGGTAGCGATCCAGTCGCACGACCAATGGCCCGACACGTCGGACAATACGGATCGTTCCGATATCCTCCGCGTGCGCGAGCGGACGACGGGCGGCAGCAATCAGCCGGTCCGCACCCGATCCTTCTTCGAGTTCGATCTCAGCGAGATTGAAGGCGAGGAAGTACTCGGGGCGATGCTCGTGCTGAACCAGGACTCGCGTAACGTCAACACGGGCTATCTCACCTTGGGCCGCGTGACCGACGATTGGACGGGAGAGACGGTGGCTTTCGATCAGGCGTTTGCCGATGATTTCACGTTTGGCGGCACGAACACGTCGGCAACCGGCAACGACAAGGTCTCGTGGATCGACGTGACCGATATTGTTAGCAATTGGGTCGACGGCACCGAGGAGAATCATGGTTTCCGGCTGGCGCTTCGCGACCGGGGGTTCTATATTGCCGACTTCTACGACAGCGGCCCGCTGGCCCCGCAACTGGTCGTCACCACGCTGGCCGTCCCCGAGCCGGCCGGCTTGGCACTATTGGGATTGGGTGGTATGTTGCTGTTGGTGTTCTGGCGACGGAAGGGGAATCGGGCTGCAAGTTCCCGTGGATAGGAGGCCATAGATTCGATGGATTGCCAATCGCGGCAGGAACCGGCCAGACCGGCCGGGTTCACGTTGGTCGAGTTGCTCGTGGTGATCGCGATCATCGGGATCCTCATTGGGCTGTTGCTGCCGGCGGTGCAGTCGGTGCGGGCGGCGGCGCGACGGATCCAATGCTCCAACAACCTCAAGCAAATCGGGCTGGCGATGCACAACTACCACGCCGCCCACAATAGCCTGCCGCCGGGGACCATCCAGCGAGGCACCAACAACGCGGCCGAGACGCACATCATCAATTGGGCCATCAGCATCCTCCCCAATTTGGAGCAGGAGGCCCTGTTCAAGTCGTACGACCCGCGGCTGTACAACGGCCACGACGACAATTTGCCGGTGCTCAAGACGCTGCTGCCGGTGATGCGATGTCCGGCCGATTTGGACTCCAACCAGTTGCACGTGCCCACCCAATTTCGCGCCGAACCGATCGCGCCCGGCTCGTACAAGGGCGTGGCGGGCCGGCGCTGGGGGTCGCAGAACGGCTACTGGGACTATCCCCCCTTCGCCTCCCAGGCGAAGAGCCACACCGAGGGGCGCGGCGCGCTACACATGGTGGGGATCGGCAACCACGACTGCGAAACATTCGACACGATCCGCGACGGCACCTCCAATACGCTGCTGGTCGGCGAGTACCACACGAAAACCAAGCCGGACAAAAAGGCCTACTGGGCCAGTGCCCATTCGTTCCACTCCCTCGGTACACCGCAACTGGAGTCGTACACCCGGGTGCCCGACTGGGAGTGGTGTAACGGTCCGCAAGCCGCCGGCGGCATGTTTTGGCAATGCCACCGCGCATTCGCCAGTTTGCATCCCGGCGGGACGATCCAGTTTGTCTTGGGCGACGGTTCGGTCCGGCCGCTGAGCGAGAACATCGACGGCCGGCTGTTCGAGGACCTGGCCACCATCCACGGCGGGGAAGTCGTCGCCGGATTTTAGTACCAAGGGCAATCTCAAACCATGACACGCCTCCTCTTGGCACTCGCTCTACTTATCGCCGCCGGCTGTGGAGGCGAGTCGTTTCCGCTGGCGCCGGTCTCGGGGACCGTGACGCTCGACGGGAAACCGCTGCCCGAAGCCCGGGTCTTCTTCGAGCCCAAACGCAAAGGCGAGAACGTTAACTCCGGTTTCGGGTCGACCGCCACCACCGACGACCGAGGCCGTTTTCAACTCAGCTCGCGCGAAGGCGAAGGGGCGGTCATCGGCGAGCATTACGTGCTCATCCGCACCGTCCGTGGCGAGGAGGGGCCCAACGGACAGGTGGTCATCGTCTCCCGAGAAAAACTGCCCTCCCGATACCACGATCAGTCGACCCTCACCTTCACCGTCCCCCCGGACGGCACCGAGCAGGCCGACTTCGGCCTGACTTCCGATCCGTAAGGGGCTGTTACTTGAGGCTGAGGGCGTCGACTCCCGACGAAGTCAATCGCGGTGAAACCCGGCTGGAAGGGTACACACCCACCGAGACG
This sequence comes from uncultured Planctomycetaceae bacterium, assembly GCA_964444795.1. Taxonomy (GTDB): domain Bacteria; phylum Planctomycetota; class Planctomycetia; order Pirellulales; family Thermoguttaceae; genus JABMRP01. The sequence goes on along the minus strand of CAYUIQ010000300.1, from coordinate 5,866 downwards.
CTCGTGCGGCGGAAGAACAACGAGCGGCCGGACCGCGGGTAGTAGCGTTGCGTGGACTGCTGTTGGATCTGTCGGCGGTTTCGTTCCTGCTGCAATCGCATCTCGGTCCGACGGCTCATGGCCTGGTGCTGTTGCGACGCCCGGGTCTGATAGCTGTTGGCCTGGCGCTGCGTCCTCGACGACCAGTCGTTCATGGTCTGATGCTGTCGCGATGCCCGGGCTTGGGCCTGATAGGTGGCGGCCTGAGTCGGCCAGTTGTTGCTGCTCGAAGACCGGTACGTGGGTCTGTTATGATACGAAGGCGTGTGCTGATACGAAGGTGTTTGATGGTGATACGAGGGCTGGGAACGATACGAAGGTATGCCCTGATACGAAGGCGTGTTCGTGTAGGACTGGAAACTGGGCGGGGAAATTGGAGGGGCCGTCGGACCCACGCCCGGGACGACACCGAACTGGGCGGCGGCCGGGCCGACGGCCACTAGCCCCGCGAACACCATCGTCGCAACGGCAGAGGCCGCGGCTGGGAGACTCCGGCCAGGTAACTGAGACCAGCGCATGATTTCTCTCCTTCTCGGGGGTAGAAACCGGACGAACGGCGATCCGTACAGGTCACTCCGCGGACGTCCGCGGAGGATCGCTCTCGTCAGGCACCTCGAAGACGGTCCGGGCGGAGAAGGTTGCGCAAGGACGCTCCATTTTCCAGGAGACCTCGTTCCCATGCAAAGCATGGAAACCGACGCGCGACACCCGGCATACCCCCTCACTGGGGTGTCATGGCGAAGCGATGGGGGCTGAGGTATAATTACCCAATTCTGGAAGGCGCCGAGGAGTTTACCGGTGCGATGTATTTCATGCCTACGTCCCCCCCCGGACGGCGGTGGAACCGAGGAGTTTAGTGATGATTGTGACGACGACCGAGCTGTTCAAACATGCCTACGGCAACTATGCCGTGGGAGCCTACAATATCAACAATCTCGAACAGACGATCGGTCTGTTTCGGGGCAACCTGGGAAAGAGCAAGAAGAACGACGACCCGGTTGATGCTTCCCAAAGCGCCCCGTTTATTATCCAAATCTCCAAAGGTGCCCGGGCCTATACCGACAAGCGATTCCTTGAGGCGATGATCCGTACGGCCGGCGAGGTCTTTCCCGAGGCCATCTTCGCCGTGCATCTCGACCACGGCGACGAGGAAGCCTGCTACGACTGCATCGAGAGCGGCTTCTACAGTTCGGTGATGATCGACGCTTCGGAATTCAAACTGGCCAAGAACATCGCGATCACCAAGCGGGTGGCCGATCGGGCCCACGACAAGGGGATCGTGGTCGAGGCCGAGTTGGGCATGCTCGGCGGCGTCGAGGAACACGTTCAGGTTTCCGAAGAGGAAGCCTGTCTGACCAACCCGGCCGAGGCGGCCGAGTTCATCGAGAAGAGCAGTTGCGATTCGCTGGCCGTGGCCATCGGCACGTCGCACGGTGCCTACAAGTTTGCCGGCAGCCAGGGCCTTCACTTCGACGTGCTCACGGAGATTCAGAAGAACGTACCCGCTGGGTTCCCGCTGGTCATGCACGGCTCCAGCAGCGTGCCCAAGGCATGGGTCGACCGGATCAACAACGCCGGCGGCAAGCTGGGCGGTGCCAAGGGTGTCGCCGAAGATCAATACCTGCCCGCCGCGAAGCTGGGCGTCTGCAAGGTGAACATCGACACCGACGGGCGGCTGGTCTGGTGTGCGATTCACCGCGAGTCGTTCCGCGACGATCCCGAGAACTTCGATCTGCGTCCGCCGGGAAAACTGTTCATGCCCGCCTACGCCGATTACATCGCGCATAAGAACGGCAAGCTCGGTTCGGCCGGCCAACTCGAAGGCGTGCGCGGGACGCTGTAGGCAGCGTTTCGCAGGCAGGGCGCGATTTCGCCCTTATCCACCAGCCACGGGGGCGACCAGCACGAGTTGGTCGCCCTCTTTCAATGCGTACCGGCGGTGATTACCCAGCGTGCCGAGATGGAGGCCGGACACGGCCAGCAGACAGGTTGCCGGCAGAGTTTTTCCCTCGGGAAGACGGCTGGCCAGTTCCTCCAGCGCCTCGTCCAGCGAGCAGCCCTCGGGCAGGGTGAGTTGATCGGGTAGCGATTCGGCCGTGTCGTAGCTTCGGCCGGAGACGACGATGCTTATGTTCATGGTCGGTGGGATTTTCCTTAGGGGCGGCCGTGGCGAGTTACCCAGTCGTCGCGGTTCCCGAGCCGCAACAGGGGCAATCGGGGTTTCGTTGCAGTTCGACCATGGAAGACTGGCCCTGGTGCGCATCGATCATCCAAAGACGCCCCCACATCGGCTTGCCCGTGCCGGAGAGAATCTTGATTGCCTCCAAAGCGGCCAAAGCCCCAATGGCCGACGAAATGCCGCCCACCACGGGAAACATCTCTTCGAATTCCGGTTGCTCGGGATAGACGCACCGCAGGCAGGCCGTCTCGCCCGGTTTGACGACCATCAGCGTTCCGCTCATCCCCCACTGGGCCGCGTCGATCAGCGGGACGCCCGCGGCCACCGCAACCCGGTTCAGACGCATCCGCTCCTCGAACCCCGGGGGACACGAGAGAATGACGTTCACGCGCCGGGCCAGTTCCAGCGCTTCGCCGTCGTCCGGTTCGTGATCGATCCCTTCGACCGTGACAAAGCGGTTCATCGTTTGCAGGTATTCGGCGAAATTCGGCATGCGGGGTTCGTCGAGCCCGCTTTCGGAGCCGAGCACCTGGCGGTTCAGGTCGGGTGAGATCAGGTTGCCGCCGTGGGCGATGATCACGCGTCCCACGCCGGCCATCGCCAGCGAGAGGGATGCGGGGCCACCCATCCCGCCGACCCGAGTGACCAACGCCGCCGCGTGCTTCAATCGCAATTGGGCCTCGGTGCTGAGCACGCCGGGGCCAATTTGCCGCGCATAGCGGGTTAATTCCTCGGGAGTCAACTGCTTGGCGGTCATCAACGTCAGCCTCCGAAATCAAGGCCCTCGGTTCGATTCCAGGTGAGGGCAACCGAGGCGAAATTCTATCGCCGCCGACCGCCGGGCGTCAAGAGTCGACGCAAGAAAGGGCCCAATAAGCGATCTGCCCCGGCACAAGTGCCGGGACTTACACGGAGTTACGCGACGACGCTATTTGTCCTTGTCGTCTTTGTCCCAGAAGTCGTCGCCGTCCTCTTCCCAGTCCTCGTCGTCCCACTCTTCTTCGTCCTCGTCGCCCTCGTCCCACTGGTCATCGTCGTCGCCGCCGTCTTTCTTGCCGTCTTTTCCCTCTTCGTCGTCGACCTCGTCGCCGACCTCCTCCCATTGGTTTTCTTCGAACTCGTCGTCCTCGTCATCCTCATCCTCATTGAAGTCATCGTCGTCCAGGTCATCGTCGTCGAGGTCATCGTCGTCCAGATCGTCATCGTCCAGATCGTCATCGTCCAGATCGTCATCGTCCAGATCGTCGTAGTCCAGGTCGTTGTCGAGATGCTCGTCGGCAACCGTGCCAGCAGCTTCTTCGGGCGACGGATCGCCCACGACGTTCTCGGATATCATGTCTTCTTTCATCGCGGTGTTCAATTCGGGCTCCTTGTCAAGATCAGTCGCATCATCGTCCAGTGTCGAGGGGGTGTCGTGGGTGGTCTGGGAGGGATCGGTTGCCCCCGGCGCGATTCGCGGCAGTTCCTCCAAGTTTCTCAGGCCGAAGACGGCCAGGAAGTGTTTGGTGGTTCCATAGAGGAAAGGTCTCCCCAGTTCGTCGGACCGCCCGGCGATGCGCACGAGTTCGCGTTCCATGAGTTGCCGAAGAATCTCACCACATTGTACTCCTCGAATGGCTTCCACGTCAGCCCGCAACACGGGTTGTTGGTAGGCCACGACGGCCAGCGTTTCCATGGCGGGTCCGGAAAGCCGCACTTCGACGGGCCCGGTTGCCAACCGGCGTAGCCAGGGAGCGAACTTTTGCCGGGTCAAGAGCCGAAATCCGCCCGCCACCTCTTCGGCGCGAAAGGCACAACCTTCCGTATCGTACAATCCGTTGAGCTTGCGGACTAGTGTACGCGCCTCGGTCCCGTCCGCCAAGTCGGCATACTGCGCCAACTTGCGGCTGGGCAGTGGTTCGCCGGCCAGCAACAACACGGCCTCGAGTCGCGCCAGCCGGGGGCTTCGGGCGGTGGGCCCGTCGATTCTGACCCATGCGTCCGAGTCCGGCACCCTCCCCAGCCGGCGCCAAATCTCGCCACCGCCGGAGATCCCCGATGGGGGCCTCCCGAGGCGCGTGGGACAGCACCTTCCCGAATGCTGGGTCGAACCCCGCAACCGGCCGGGTGTACCGCGGCTGGACACGGCCACTAGAGCGTACTCCCTTAGCGAAGTTCCCCTTGAAAATCCGCGCAAACTCACTGCGGGCGTGCCGCCTTCCAGGCTTCCACTTCGGCCAGCACACGATCCATAGCCTGCAACGGGCTGCTGCTGGTCGCCTCGAAGAGCCGCGTACAACTCGGATCACCGCCCAAGGCCATCATGCAGAGGAAACGATACGTTTGCATGTCGTTTCCCAGCGTTTCCAGCAACACGTAGGTCGCCCCCAATCGGCGAAGCCGCTGGCCGATCTCCGAAAAGCGATCCGTCGGCCGGTCGGAAGTCGGGCGATGCGACGTCGGTGAATTGGCCGCTTCCCGCGGCGGTGACGGCCCCCCGAGGGGAGCAACGTATCCGGCCGGCACCACACCGCCGGGCGTTGGGGCATTATCCTCCTGACCGGGCCGTGCTAGAGGCAACGAGGTCGCCGAGCCGACCGGCGGCACGCGGCCCGGCGGATTCGTCGCCGCACGCCCGGCACCTGCCAGGTCGGGCAACCGTTGGGTCGTATTTCCGGGCGCGGGTAAAGACGATCGGGGGTACTGGATACCGCCGGGCGTCGCGCCGCGTTGGCCCGGCGTTGCTCCGGGCTGCGACCGCGGTGGGTTCTGGCCGGCAAAGCGCGGATCCGCCGGCAAGACCGACGCCTGGTTTCCCGGGGCGGTTTCGTCCGCCGAAGTGTCTTGGTTCTGTGCCAGCCATGGCAGCCGCGATTGCACCCACAGGGGCAACCCTCCGCCGAAAATCGCCACTGCGGGGATCGCGACCAGGCACGTCAGCATCACCACCGCGCGCAGCGATGTCGCCGTCGATGATTCCGTGGCCAAGGGCACCTCCTTCTGCCGTGCTGCCGAAGAAACGCTTGTGACTGGCGGGGATTCCCCGCGTCGCCGATCGGAATCCCCGACCGGAGCGTCGAATATAGCCGTCCGAGCCCGTTTCGGGCAATGGCAGTTGGCAGCCAGTACGCCCCCCCCAGTGGTTGTGTTGTCGAGGTCCCCCACAACAGAAGATCACATCCGCAACAGGGCCGACGCCAAGACGAATTCCGAACCGAAAGCGAAGGACAAAAGGGCTCAAAGTTCCTTAATCCGCGCGTTGCGGAATCGATAGACCTTGCCCTTTTCGCCGTGGTGTTGCAGGGCGATGTGGCCTTCGGTGTCTTCGCCGTCGTGGAAGTCGGTCGTCTGGATGCCGTTGACCCAAATCTGTAAATGGTCGCCGACCGCTTCGATGCGATATTTGTTCCACTGGCCGTTCTTGAACGCGGCCTGTGCCTCGGGCTTATCTTTGAGCGGGTTGAGCCAACCGCGGCGTCCTTCGTCGTACAGTCCGCCGGCCCATTTGCGCCCCGACGTATCGACTTCCGCCTGATAACCCCAGAGCTTGTTCTTCTTGTAGTGGCAGCGGAACTGCACGCCGCTATTACCGCCCACCGGCACGTTAACTTCCACCTCGACAATAAAGTCCTTGTAGGTTTTCTCCGTTACCAGGAAGAACTTGGGGTT
>CAYUIQ010000299.1:0-9686 GCA_964444795.1 uncultured Planctomycetaceae bacterium | reverse complement strand
AGAATCACCAGAAAGGCGGTTAAAATACGACGATGCATGGCGAAACTCCTTGTTTGGAAAGGGGTTGTTGGTATCGATCGAGGCATTCGCCCGCCGGCAGATCCGGGGGCTGACGGGGATCTCCCCCGTCGCACGATTGGACGCCGGGGGCGGGCGATTAGTTCCCCGGGGATCGGAAAAAGCGACGCCGGCCACCGCGCAAGTATTCGTCGCCACGGGGGGCAAGTCCAGTTATTCCCCGTTCCCGCGATCAGCCCCGGTCGTACAGTAGCCATCTCGCTCCGTCGAGATGTAGCCCGTTGGTTGACCGCCACGGCCCGGAAACCGTAAAATCGGGCAAAGTCGTCACTTTGCTCCCTACACGCTGTGCTCCCCCCCGATTGTCCCGACCCGGAGATTCCCGATGAAACGCCGCCCCACGCCCGACGCCCCCGAGTCGGCCAAGCATCAACTGAGCCGCCGCGAGATCCTGGCCTATTCGGCGGCCTTCGGCAGCACATTCCTGGCCGCACAGGGGTTGGCTGCCGAACCGGGCGACGACGACGCGGAGCCCAAAGCCGCGACCGCCCAGCCCGGCAAGCGGTACGAGATGAAGAAATCGATCAACCTCTGGGCGCTGCCCTATCCGGATAAGATGTCGCTGGAAGACTGCTTCCGGCTCTGCAAGGACGCCGGGTTCGACGCCGTCGAGGTAAACTACGCCCTGGAGGGCGATCTCTCGCCGGAGGCCAGCGAGGCCGACATCCGGGCGATCGGCCAAATGGCCCGGCGGATCGGCCTGGAGATCAGCGGTGTCTGCTCGTTTCTGTTTTGGCCCTACTCGCTCACCCATCAGGATCCCGAGCGACGCAAGCAGGGGTTCGATCTGGCGGTGCAAATGATCGATGCCGCTCGACTACTGGGCACCGAGAATCTGTTGACCATCGCCGGGGCCACGTACATCCCCTGGCTCGAAGACGAACCGCCCGTGCCACACGACGTTTGCGACCGCCGGGCTCACGAAGCGATCGGCCGCCTGATCCCGATCGCGAAGAAGGCGGGCGTATTGCTCAACATCGAGAATATCTTCATCAACGGCTATCTGCACAGCCCGCAGGAGATGATCCGCTTTGTCGATAGCTTCAAGTCGGAAACGGTCGGCGTGCATTTCGACACGGGCAACATCATGGCGTACCACTTTCCCGAGCACTGGATCCCGATGTTGGGCCGCCGGATCAAGAACGTCCACCTGAAGGAATACTCGAAGAAGGTTCACGAATTCAACCTGCACACGTTCCGCCCGTTATTGGACGGCACGACGGACTGGCCCGCCGTGATCGAGGCATTCGACCGTATCGGATATCGAGGATACCTCACGTTCGAGTACTTCAATCCGTTTGCCCACTGGCCCGAGTCACTCGTCTACCAAACGTCCGACGCCCTGGACCGCATGTTGGGGCGGAAGGCGTGACACGACCATGGCGAACCCGTCGCAACTCGTTCGATACTTCCGCGACTGCTACGAAGCAGACAATCGGGAAACGGGCATCGCCAATCTGTTGAGCAAGAAATATCAACACGTCTTCTTTCCGTCGGACACGGACGACCTGTTGCGAGGCCTGCTGGATCGGGTGCCGACCGGCCGGGAAAAAGCCGTCGCGGCTCGCAAGGAAGCCGAGCTATACAAGAAGGACAAGGCCCTGATCTTCGGGGCGTTTCCGTTGGTGGGCAAGGTGCCCAAAACCGGGCGGCTGCCGGAAAAACTATGCGCCCCGCTGGTCTTCTTTCCCGCGACCATCGAGTTGGAGGACGACAAGACCTTTCTCAGTGTCGATCTGACGCAACAGCGGGTCAACGTGCCCGTGCTTGCGGCATTGTTGGGAGAGGAGGAAGATACCCAATCGCTGGTGACAGACTTGCTGGGCCAGATTCCCCATGCCCCGTTTAGCAGGGACGATATCCACTCGCTGATCTCGCTGTTGATGGATTTTCTGCCGGGCGTTGAGGCGTTGGGCCTTGCGGAGTATCCCAAGCTGCTTTCGGCGAAGGAAGTTCGCCGGGCGATGACACCGCCGGGGGCAGAGGATCAAAACCGCCTGCAATGCTTGCCCGCCTGTGCGGTGGCCTTGGTTCCCAACTCGCCCAGTACGCGCGGCGCGCTGTTCGAGTTGACGGAAATGGCCGACGGGCGCCCGTTGTCCACGCCTGTCGGGCTGCTGCTGGAACAGCGTTCGGAGAACCCCGAGCCGACCGAGCGCGAAGCGGCGGCGACCGGGCGCGTGCCGGCCGTGCTCAGTCATGCACAACAGGCGGTGCTCACGTCCGCGTTTTCGGCCCCCCTCACCCTGGTCGTCGGTCCGCCCGGCACGGGAAAATCGTACACCATCGCCGCCTTGGCGCTGGACCACCTGAGCCGGGGCCAGTCGGTGCTGATCGCCTCGCGCATGAACCACGCAGTGGACGTGGTGGCCCGAAAGATCGAAGAGATGATCGGTCCCACGCCGTGCGTCATCCGCGGCGGACGCAAGCAGTATTCGCGCGATCTGAAGGAGTTTCTGCGACAGATCCTCCATGGTATGCGGCTGGCCCGACCGGTGGACGAACACAAGGTCCGTCGCATGGAAGCGGAGCTTGCCGGGTGTGACCGCTCGCTAGAGACGCTGGCCCGCAAGCTGCGAGACCAGGGTGATTGGGAGAAACACTGGGGACTTCAGACGGCCGGTCCGAAGCCGGGCGGTTGGCTGGCCAGCAGTTGGCAGTCCTTGAAACTGCGACTGCGGGGTTGGCAAATGAGCGCGTCGAGCCCGCTTTGGGAACTGGCGTGGCGATACGAACTCGCGCTGCGCCAGCGGAGTTGGCGGGTCACCTGGTTGCTGCAAACGGTCGTCGCCCGGCGGCTCCAGTCGATGCTCAAACATCATCGCCGCGATTTGAGCAAATTCAACCAGGCGATCCGCTCGCGCACCGATCTGAAGCAAGAGCGGCTTTTCTCCGAGATCAGCCGGGAGGTGCTCTTCGGCACGTTTCCCATCTGGCTGGTCACTCTGGCCGATGTGTCCGAGGTGCTGCCGCTGGAGTCCGAGATGTTCGATCTGGTGATCCTCGACGAAGCCACCCAATGCGACATGGCCAGTTGTCTGCCCGTGTTGCAGCGGGCACGCCGAGCGGTGGTCGTCGGCGACCCGAACCAACTGCGACACGTCTCCTTTCTCTCGGGACAGCGACAACGGGTAATCGCCGAGAGGAACGAACTGGACCGCGCCCAGCAAGACCTCTTCCCTTACCGGCGGAAGAGCATTCTCGATCTGCTGAGCGACACGATCTCAACCCAGCAGCAGGTGCTCTTCCTCGACGAACACTTCCGCAGCATGCCGCAAATTATCGCCTTCAGCAATCGCGAGTTTTACGCCGGCGCGCTGAAGGTCATGACCCAGCGTCCCGAGACGGCCGAGTTGCAGTGTGTCCGGCTGTGCCACGTCTCCGATGGCCGCAAAGACCGCGGGGCCAACGAAAACGAAGCCAAGGCGCTGGTCGAGGAAGTAGCCGATCGCGTTCGGGCCGAGGAGTTCGGCGAGGCCGACGTGTGCCACTCGCTGGGTATCCTGTCGCCGTTTCGCGATCAGGTGGACCACATTTCCTCGCTCTTGCAGGAGCGGCTTCCACTGGAGGCAATGCGCAAGCACGATCTGATGGTGGGGACCGCACATACGTTCCAGGGCGAGGAGCGCGACGTGATGTATCTCTCCCTGGTCGTCGACCGCCAGGCCCATTCTGCGTCGTTCCGCTTCTTGAACAACCCGAACATCTTCAACGTGGCCATCACCAGGGCGAGAAACGAGCAATACGTGTTCTGTTCGATCGGGCCGGAAGACGTCGCGGGCGATACGCTGTTGGGACGGTATCTGGCCTCGATCGCCGATGGGCCCAGGCCGAGTTCCGCTGCCCGGGGCGGTGTGTCCGACATGTTCTTGCGGGAGGTGCGTGGCGAACTCGAAGAACGCGGCTTTCACGCCTGGCCCGCCTATCCGGTGGCCGGCATGGAAATCGACCTGGTGATCGAACGGTCGGGCCAGACGCTGGGGATCGACTTGATCGGCCATCCGGGCCAGTTCGCCGCCGTGTTCGATCTGGAGCGTTACCGGATGTTTCAACGGGCCGGATTGGTACTGTTTCCGCTGTCGTACTGGGCATGGCAACGAGACAAGGCGGCGTGCGTCGACGCCATTGCCCGGTGGCACAAACGATTGCTCGGGTAACCTTGCCAAAGAGCTGCTGGGGGGTTACGCTATGGGGTTTGGGGGCTTGCCGGTAGATCGGTACGATGGCCCTCCGAGGCCGTCGAGCCCGCGCAGTTTTCTTGGCAGTGACGGCCTCGGAGGGCCATCGTACGCGGCAGTGACGGCCTCGGAGGGCCATCGTACGCGGCAGCGACGGCCTCGAAGGGCCATCGTACGGAGTTTTGAAACAATGCCTTGCTGAAGTCGCCAGACTTTGGCGTTTCGATGCGATTACGACCAATAGAGGGAGACCGTCATGGCTGATTTGTCGCTGTTCGACCTGACTGGAAAGAAGGCCCTGGTTACCGGCGGAGCGGTCGGTATCGGGCGAGGATGCGCACTGGCCCTGGCCCGAGCCGGGGCAGACGTGGCCATCGTCGATATCGACGACAAAACGGGCCCCAAGACGGCCAAGGAAATCAAGGCCAGTGGGCAAGATTCGCTCTTCATTAAGTGCGACGTTACTCAGAAAGATCAAGTGCAGGGCATGGTTCGACAGGTCGTCGAGCACTTCGGCCGGCTGGATATTGGGTTGAACAACGCGGGGATCGGTATCCTCGGGTGCGACGAGGAACTCGAACAAGCCGACTGGGACAAAGTGATCGACGTCAATCTGACCGGCGAGTATCTCTGTGCCCAAGCCGAGGCCCAACAGTTTCTTCGCCAGGAGCCGGTCGAGGGCAAGATCATCAACATCGCCTCGATGTCGGCCACCATCTCCAACTGCAACGCCTCCTACAACGCCTCGAAGGCCGGCGTGGTGCAGATGACCAAGATGCTGGCCGCCCAATGGGGACGTTTCAATATCAACGTCAACTGCATCAGCCCCAGCTACCTGCTCAGCCCGATGCACGCTTCCACCCCGCTGGTCGTGCGAGAACGAATCCGAGAGCTAACGCCCATGGGTTACGTCCAGCGGCCGGAGGATCTCTTCGGCGCGGCGATCTTCCTGGCCTCGGCGGCCTCGAATTTCGTTACCGGCCACGATCTGATGGTCGACGGCGGCCACACGCTCAACGCCTGGCTCGTACCGCTGACCCGCGAGATCCCGCCCCGCGTGAGCCCGGAGGAGGAAATCGTCCAGCTCAAGCACGACCTCGACGCGCTGGGGTTCTCGTACGACGCCGACGGTATCAACCCCGACGTTCATCCGGAAGTGGCAGGGGCGTTCAAGGCGGCGTTTGGACTGTAGCGATTAGGGACTGGGGACTAGGGACGGGATGTTTGCTATGGGTTGGGTGCCACTGGCATCTTGCCAGTGCTTTTGGGACTCGTAGCTTGCATCTGGCCTGACCAAGACAAGCTGCCAGCGACGGTCGATTCCGCGGCATGTTTTTTGTTGCTTCCAAGTGCAAGCTACGAATCCAAGAGGCGCTGGCAAGATGCCAGTGGCACCCAAGGACTGAAAACCACGAACCGACAGAGACCCTCTCATGCGCCTTTTCGTCGATGACATCGCCCGGATGATGGATCTTAGCGCGGTCAAGACCGATACCGACATGGCAACCGTCGAGCAATTGGCCGCCCGGGCGAAGCAGTACAACTGTATCTGTGCCTACGTGCTGCCGTGTTATGTCGAGCACCTCAAGGGCTTGCTGGACGACGCGCCGGAGGTGCTCGTGGGCGCGGCGGTCGGGTTTCCCTCGGGTGCCCATTCCACGGCCGTCAAAGCGACCGAGGCTCGCGAATTGGTGGCCGCCCGCGTGGGCGAGTTGGACATGGTGATGAACGTCGGCATGTTGCGATCCGGACGGCTGGACTACGTTGAGCACGACATCCGCGAGGTGATCGAGGCGGCGGCCGGCACGCCGGTCAAGGTGATTCTCGAAACGCACTATCTCGACGACGACCAGATGCGACAAGGGGCCGAGCTTTGCGTCAAGGCCGGGGCGTCGTTTGTGAAGACGGGTACCGGCTGGACGGAAACCGGCGCCACGCTGCACAACATCAGCCTGCTCAAAGCGGCCGTCGGCGATGCCATTGAAGTGAAGGCCTCCGGTGGCGTGGCCGATCTCGACACGCTGGTCGAAATGTATCGCCGCGGCGCCACGCGATTCGGCGTGAACATGGCCGCCGGCGTGAAGATCCTCGATCAGTGCGCCGAGATGCCTGGCGGGAAAGTGGAAGTTTAGGGGCTTGAGCTTTGAGCTTTGAGCTTTGGGGAAGGAAAGAAAGATGGCTAGGGATTTTCGGAAGATCATGGCGTGGCAGCGGGCACATGCCATGACCTTGCGGATATACCGGGCAACGTCGGGGTTTCCTAGCGACGAGCGGTTCGGGATCGTGTCACAGATACGGCGGGCGTGTGCGTCGATCCCGACCAACGTGGCCGAAGGCTGCGGACGGAGCACCAACAGCGAGCTTGCCCGTTTCATCGACATCGCCACGGGTTCGGCCAGCGAAGTCGAGTACCAACTGCTGCTAGCCAAGGACCTCGGATATCTGCCCAAAGACCAGCACACGGACCTCTCCACCGAAATCATAGAAATCCGCCGTATGCTCCTCGCCTTCAACAAGAGACTCCGAACAAGCCCAAAGCTCATAGCTCATAGCTCATAGCTCAGTTCTAAACACTGATCTCGGAACCATTTGCCATGACCATCATCGCCTACGATCTGGGAACCGGCGGCAATAAGGCGTCGCTGTACGACGTCGACGGCAATTGCCTGGCGGCCGTGTTCGTTCCGTACGAAACGCTCTATCCGCTGCCAAGCTGGCACGAGCAACGCCCCGACGACTGGTGGAAGGCGGTCGTGGCCAGCACCAATCAACTGCTGGCCACCGAAGGCGTCGATCCCGGGGCAATCGAGTGTCTGGCCATCTCGGGCCACAGCCTGGGGTGCGTGCCGTTGGACGCCGAGGGCCGATTGCTGCGAGAATGTACGCCCATCTGGTCCGACAAACGGCCCAACACGCAGGTGCCCGAGTTCTTTGCCAACGTCGACCCGGTTCGCTGGTATCGCACGACCGGCAACGGCTTTCCCGCTCCGCACTACACGGTCTTTAAGATCATGTGGTATCGCGACAACGAGCCGGAAATGTTCGTCCGTGTCGACAAGATCATCGGCACCAAGGACTACATCAACTACAAATTGACCGGGCAGATCCGGACCGACTTTTCTTATGCCTCCGGTAGCGGCGTGTACGATCTGACCGGCTGGCAATACTCCGACGAACTGATCGCCGCCAGCGGCCTGCCCGGCCAGTTGTTCCCCCAGATCGTTCCCTCGACGGAGATCCTCGGCGAACTGACCGCCGAAGCGGCCGGCGAGTTGGGGCTACCGCGCGGCGTGAAGGTGGCTTGCGGCGGAGTCGACAACTCGTGCATGGCCCTGGGCGCGCGGAACACGACCGAGGGACGGCTCTACACGTCGCTCGGGTCGTCCACGTGGGTTGCCGTCTCGTCCCGGCAGCCGCTGTTGGACGATCGGGCCAAGCCGTACGTTTTCACCCACGTCATCCCCGGCATGTTCACCTCGGCCGTGGGTATCTTTTCCACGGGCACCTCGTTTCGCTGGATTCGCGATCAACTTTGCGCCAATCTGACGGCCGAGGCGGAGAGTAATGGAAAAGATCCGTACGACATGATGACGGCCCTGGCCGAGAAATCGCCGGTGGGGGCCAACCGCCTATTGTTCAACCCGAGCATGGCTGGCGGCTCGTCGCTCGACGCCAGCCCGAACATCCGCGGCGCATTCGTCGGGCTCGACCTGGGACACACGCAGGCCGACGTGGTCCGCGCGGCGATGGAAGGCATCGGGCTGAACATGCGCGTGGTGCTCGACCGGCTGCGCGAACTCTCCGCTCTGGCCGACGAGATGGTGGCCGTCGGCGGCGGCAGCAAGAGCCCCTTCTGGCTACAGATCTTCGCCGACGCCTGCAAGATCAAGCTGGTGAAGACCAACGTCGGCCAAGAAGCCGGTTCGCTCGGCGCCGCCGCGGTGGCCGCCGTGGGAGCCGGTCTCTGGGACAACTTCGACCGCATCGACCAAATCCACCAGGTCGAACACATCGCCACGCCCAATCGCGAGGCCTCCGACGTTTACGACCAACTCCTGCCCGTCTTCGATCGGGCCGCGAAGTATCAGGCCGAGTTGGGCGACATGGTGGCGGAGTTGGATGTGTAGTCTTGCCCGGGCACTTGTGCCGCGCTGCTATTCGCGAATCCCGCCGCATTTGAGACCGCCGCCTGACCGCTTTTCGGACGCCAACCCTTACGCAGGGGGAGTAGGTATCCCCGCCAGGCAGGCTGGCCCTTAGGCAGTTTCGAGTCGCGGGGAGAATCCCCGGCCGATCCATCGCTCCGAAAAAGTCGCTGACAGCCGCATTTCCCCAAGAAACCCGCAGTCGGCCGCACGCACGGAATCATCCACATTCTCTCCAGAAATTCCTGGCAACCCTCGCGATCTGCAAGTATGATGTAATTTGGGCAGGTTGCCCGGAGGGCCCACGTCTCACTGGCTACGCGGTGTCGATTCTACGTGTCAGAACCTTGATTTGGGAGAGCACTCTCATGACTCGCTTCACTCTGAGCTTCGCTCTTGTTGTCACATTCGGCTTTGCCCCCTCGGCACAAGCGGACACTTTTTCGGTGAACGATGGAGACTTCATCGGCAACGTCTACGATTTCCACTACTACAACGACCTGAACAACACCCAAACTTCCGCCACGGTGATAAACGGGGTCAACCAGGGCATTTCTGACCCTACGCGGACGAACAACGGCTGGCCCAATGTCGACCGGGACGCTAATAGTTCGGGGTACGTTAGATACTGGAAATCCGCCTCCGGCCTGACAGGCGACCTGACCATGGGGTGGGATTTTTCGGACGTCACTGGGACGATTGAGTCGATCGAGGTGAAAACGCGACACTACATATTCCAGTTTTATCCATGGATTCCACACGCAACGGGCGATCAGATATACGGTCAGATCGCTACACCTGGCACATTTGGCACCGGTACCTATACCGACCTTTATCGAATAACTGCGGATGCCGTGGACGGCGGACATGGGACGGGCGCCTTGATGGACATCACTTCGTCCGTCTCGTCCGGCTGGCTCAGTAATCCAGGGCTACTGGAACTGAAGCTAGGCTATATCAAACAGGACGACGATATTTCTACCCGCCACATTCAGGTTTTTCGCGACGATACCGGCATCGGAGACGATGGTTTCGTGCTTCGGGTCACCCTGACCCCAGACGTCGATCCCATCCCCGAGCCCTCCACCCTCGTCGGCCTCATCAGCATGGGCCTCATGGGGCTGGCCATCGCCTGGCGACGGAGACGACGCGCGGCGTAATCCTGTTTCCGAAAAATGGAGCCGGCCGCCGTCAATGCCGCAACAGCGGAAAGGGCTGCGAACGTCCTTCCTTTGCGCCTTGGCGCCTTTGGTGTGCCAAGCGAAGCTTGGTTGTTCTTGCAAGT
>CAYUIQ010000298.1:0-9734 GCA_964444795.1 uncultured Planctomycetaceae bacterium | reverse complement strand
CTTGACGGCCACACAGGTCAGGGTTCCACGCAGCTTGTTAACGACCAAGGTCGCCCCTTTACGTCACCGCCCGGACAACGCTTCGACGATCTTCTCCTTGGTCTTGTACCGATCACACGCCTTGCGGAATTCCTCGCGCGTGAGAACGTCCCGCCCATCGGTCTCGAATTCGGCAAACGCGTCGACCGGGATCACGTAGTGGCGATCTGCCAGTTGATACTCTTCGACCTCCTGCCAGTCGCGGGATTGATCCATGGGGCGGATCTTCGGCGACCGTGCATAGCTCGCATCGAGATGAGCCAGGCGAACGCCGAGCGTACCCCAGAGCCGCGTCCTCCCTGAATTCGGATCGACATAGATCGGCACGACCACCCGAGTGTCACACGCCAGGTCGGGATCGTCGGCCATCGATTCCAGCCAAGCCAAGGCGGCCCACTTTGCCGCGTTTTGATCCACCGGTTCGTCTTCGAGAAACTTCGGCCGCATGCCAATATCTTCGCACCCGACGAGATAGAAACCGTAGAACCTCTGTTTGATCGCCACCAACTCGTCGGCCAGATTCATCGGGCGCTGGCCGTCTTGGCGTAGTCCGTGCATGGTGGCTAGTCGCTGTTGGCCGACGGTTGCCAGCAGGAAGTTGTGCAGGAAGGCGTACGCCCGGGCCGTGCGAAGGTAGAACGTCAGACTCGGCTCGACGCGAAGCCGCGGATGCACTTCGCCTTCTGGACTTTTGGCCACTCCCATTTGCCGCGAGTGCGTCTCCTGCCTCTTCGTGATGAGCGCCTTGAACGCCTCGACGAGCCGTTTCTTGTATTGGGCCGTCAGCAACAGTTTCTCGCTCTCCCGCACGTTACCCGGCAACAACATCGTCTGCAGAGCGTGGACCTGGTATTGGTGCCATCCGGCGTCGCCCTTTGGAGCAAGATCGACCTCGCCGGAGCGGATCCGCTTGATCAATTCGGCTATCAGGTTGGTCTGGCTAGATGCACCGGCGGGAAAGATCTGTTCAAACAACTCCGTTTCGCGACTGGTCGACGGCGGAAAGATCGCGACGCCGACATGCCGGGCGCCTTGCTGTCTTGCCAGCGTCTCCAGCGACTCGTCCGTGTCGATTAGCGCATCGACCGACAGGCAAATCGTCGGATTGGTCAATCTCGCATAGAACGCATGGACGGCCCGGCACTGCTGGAGCAACTCCCGGTCGTTCTTCAGTACATCGGCAATCGCGCGGGGAACGGCCAGATCAGCCTCGTGAAACTCCGTTTGCAGGAAGCGGAAGAACCGCCACGCCCGCTGCAATTCGGGCGTCCAGTTGTAGAAGGAAGTTGGCTTGCTGAGGACAGGGTTACTCGCGAATTCGGCAAGCAATTCGTCCCGCCTTGCCGTTTCCGCGGGTGTCAGATCGACGTCCTTCCCGGCAAGCCGCAGCGCCGCGGCCAGCGGTGGACGCGCCACGCTGTCGCCGGGCAGGCTTGCGAAGATGTCGCTGATCAACGCCGCCGCGGCCGGCGTGCGACCAAACCCGTCCTGAAACAGCGCCAGATCCACCGCCGCGTAGAGTCCGTCATCGAACTGCTTCGCCGCCCCGTCGATCAGATTCGCGCTGGGCAATACGTCATACCGCTGTTCCTTGGCTCTCCGTACGACGTCGGCATACGACGAACGAAGCACCAGCATCTCCGATTCATGGTCCGGTTTGACCGGCGGGCAGTCCAGCTTGATGACCGCCGCCGAGAGATTCACCTCCCAATCATCAAAGGGCCGGCTATCGATCAGGCCCGGGTCGAACGCCGGGTTTTTGTCGGCCAGCAAGTCGTCGGAAAAGCCAAGCTCATCGGTCTGGTCGGAAGAACGACTCGCATACCACCAGCCAAGGTAGCCGAGACCCGCCAGCATCACCACAACTGCGGCAGCGGTCAGTGGCTTTTTGACGGACATATCTCCTCTTCGGAGCGGTTCCTGAAGACAAGGGCGGGCAAGCCGCCCATGGCACCGTGCGTTTCCATCTACCGCGTCAACTGGCTGGCGTTTGGCGCGGCCTGCTTGAGGTTGGGCGTGACGTCGGCTTCGACTTCTTTCATCACCCAGGAGAAGCCGCCGATGACCAACTGCTGGAAGAGTTCGTTGGTCCAGACGTCTTCCCGATGGCCCAGCGAGGTCTGAAACACGCGACCTTTGCCGTGCTTGCGGGCCCAGGTGGCGGGAAACGGCGGGCGCTGGTAACAGCCGCCCTGCATCCCCTCGGTCTCCTGGACCAGGATGACGTGGATATCCGGGTTGAAATTCTTCAGCGCGTACCACTCCTCGCGCAATGCAAACGATTTGCCCAAACGCTCGCAACCGGGAAACCCCGGCGAGGTGACCCGCATCGTGGCGACCTGTTGCGGGCCGTGGGTGATGAACTCGCCGCCGACCATGGCGATGTACGGATCGGGTTCGGCTTGATTCTCGTTTCGGCCACCCGGCGTGTGGAAGGAATCGGTCGCCGCGTGAAAGGCCACGAACCCCTTGCCGCCGGCCACCGCATCGAGCAGCTTCTGCTTGCCCTCGGGCGTCATCGGCGGGTTGTTCCGCTTCGCTTCCGGTCGGGTCAAGTCGCCGGACGTGTAGAAGGCGATGGCGTCGAACTGGTCGAGATCGCCGTCGAACACGCGCCCGTCCTTGGAGCAGACGACCTCGACACCCTGCTCTCGGCCCACGTCGGTCATGATCTGTTCGCTGTGGCTCAACTGTCCGTCGACACGCCGCACGACCGAATGCTCGAAGCCGGCCGATCGGGTGAAGTAGAGGATCTTCTTCTTGCTGTCTTGAGCAGCCCGGGCTCGGCCGAGCGGAAAGGTCGACAAACCCAGCGTCGCGGCGCCGGCCGTTCGCAGGAAATCGCGTCGTTGCATGGTGGGAATCTCCAGTGTTGGGAGTTGGGGTGGGGTTGTTTTTTGGGCCCCCTCGCCCTGGAGGGCATTGGTATCTACACATTCATGATCTGTCGAGGAAGGGCAGCGCGTGGGCGGCACGCACAAACCTGATCGTAGACGCGAATCCCCGGCGGTGCAACGGGTTGAAGGTGAAGTAAACGCCGCGCGAGTTGCCTGACAGGGCAAGCCCTTGGTAAAACCCTCAGCGCGCGCTGCCGGCGACGCGGAACCGTTCGAGCAGGGTTGGCAGCGCATTGGCAGCGCGCCGGACGTCGTTGATTGTCAGGAGGTGACGTCCGCTGACTCAGGGGCCGACGAGGAAGTTACGTCGGCGCAAAAAATAAACCCCGGTGGTGACCGGGGTTGCAGCTCGGGTTGCCCCGAGTTGGCACCATCTGGCACAGATGATGCCCAGTGGAGGCGGCGGGAATCGAACCCGCGTCCCGCGATATGTCCGTGGAAGCTTCTACGTGCGTAGTCGATTATTTGAGTTTTACCTTTGGACCCCCAATCGACAGGGTGTTCCGCCGGCTAGTCGGGAACTAATTTAATCTCGGACGTGCCCAACAGTGACCCGAGACGAGCCGGAATTGTTGGCCGGTTTTTGGGTCTCTCCGGCGAAAACCCTCAACCGGGGCCACCTTCTAGGCAGCCATGACAAGATTATCTTCGGCAATTGAAATTGCAGTCAGCTTTTTACGTGGCCCGCTGACTAACCACGGCACGCCACCGACACTTCAATGATCCGGTCGAAACCAATTCGCCCCCGATCACTCCCCACGCATCGCGCTAGCGCGATCGGCGTCCGGGCGGTTTCTGTATTATACCATGGACGTGGCCCGAAGCCAGTGCGGATGCCGGGCAATGCGGGGGGGCTACCTGCACAACTGCCAGAAAATCACGGTGACCGATAGCGGGACGAGCCACCAGGCGAAGCGGTGCAGGCGGCCTTGTTGCAGCCACCGAACGAGCCAGGTCAGCGCCGCCAATCCAACGACGAAGCTGACGGCCGATCCCATGGCAAGCAGGCCAATGGACGCCCGCTCGGGGGGGTCGGAGATCAGTTTCACCGCGTCCAGCAGTCCGGCCCCGCCGATCACGGGAATGGCCAAAAGGAACGAGAAGGTGGCCGCTTCGTCCCGTCGCAGGCCGCAACCCAAGCCGGCGACAATGGTGGCCCCGCTGCGGGAAATGCCGGGCAAGATGGCAATCGCTTGAAACATGCCCACCACCAGGGCGCTTCGGTAGCTGAGGTTCACGCACGCGGTGGATCCGCCGCCGCCCCGGGCCGTCCAGAGCAGCATCGCGCCGGTGACCGAGAACATGCATCCGGCCAACAGGGCATTGCCCAGAACGGCCTCGAAATATGGTTGCACAACGATCCCCACGACACCCGCCGGAATGCTCCCGACGATCAGCAGCCCGATCAGCCGCCGATCCGAACCCAACAGGCGGACGATCCGACGCCGGTAGAAGACGATCACCGCGGCCAAGGTGCCCACGTGGAGCACGATCGACATGGTCAGCTTCTCCGGGATGGTCTGACCGGTGAGTTGCTCCATCCACTCGGTCAGGACGACCAGATGTCCCGAGGAACTAATGGGCAGAAACTCGGCGATCCCCTGAACGATGGCCAGGACGAGCATTTCGATCAGTTCAGTCATCCGAGGCTACACTGACGGGCTGGCGAGATCTGGGGAAACGGTAACACTTCGGCCACGGGACCGCGGCGGTAACGGGAAACAAAGTGCTCAAGTATAGCGTTCTGATGAAATGGCGGCAGGGACACGGCACGTACGGGTGGTTGTATGATATGGCTATCGGGGGGTGTGCTCCACGGAAAACGGCAATCCCCCCTAGGAAAACGGAGGCCGATGTGCAAAAATTCAAGTTTCGCACCCACCGGCAAGCGGACCGTGGTTTGGTCGTTGTTCGTGCGCACCCCCCAATCCCAAGGATGATTTGATGTTCAGGAACCTGAATCCCTCGGCACTCGGCATCTCCGGCCACCAGAGCGAGATCATCGAATTGGTCCTCACGTACGGGTTCAAGGGAATGGATTTGCCGATCGAAGATTTCGCCAATCGCGTCAAGCGACGGGAGATGCCTTACGCTCGGCGGCTGATCGACAGCGCCAAGATCACGCTCGGGTCCTTTGTTCTGCCGATCGAGTGGGACGTGGACGACGAACCGTTTAAGGCCGATCTCGAAAAACTGCCCGAGTATGCCCGCATGGCCGCCGAAGTCGGTTGCACGCGATGCGTGGCCCGAGTGGATCCGGCGGGAGACAAGCGTCCTTACCACGAGAATTTCGAGTTCCACCGCCACCGATTTGCCGACATCGCCAAGGCGCTGCAGCCCGCTGGCGTGTGGCTGGGAATCGGATTTCGCGCTGCGGAGGACCTCCGCAAGGAGCAGGCGTTTCAGTTCATCCACGACCTCGAAGCGCTGATGCTGTTGATGAACATGGTCGGCGAGCCAAACGTCGGCGTGCTGCTGGACCTCTGGGACCTCCACGTGTCGGGCGGCACGCTGGACAGCATTCAGAACATTCCCGTCGAGCAGATCCTGGCGGTCGAGGTGGCCGACGTGCCGGCCGAGGTCCCCCTGGCCGAGCTGACCGAAAAATCGCGGTTGTTGGCTGGTAGTGCCAGTACGATCGAGTTGCCGGCGACGCTGCATGCTCTGGCACAAATGGGATACGACGGGCCGATCACTCCCACGCCGTATCGAGGGCTCTTCGAGAAGCGCCGCCGCGACATGATCGTCAAGGAAGTGGGCAACGCGCTGGACGAGGCCTGGAAAGCAGCCGAACTGACACCCTCGAAAGTGGCCGAGACCGAAGCCCCGGCCGAAGCTGCGACCGAAGCCCCGACCGAAGCTTGACGCCGCCCTGGCGGGGAGCCCGCCGTGTTTCACTATGAAGGCGGGCTGAAGCTGACCCAAGCGGATCTGGCGGTCGATTTTCGACGCCGTCAGCCTCGGGCTTTCATCTCGCACGCCCACGCCGACCACATGGCTCGGCACGAGTATGCGCTCTGCACGCCGGAAACGTCGGCCCTGTACCAATTCCGCCTGGGCCCGCGCCGCACGCTGGAAATGTCCTATCGACAACCGGTCTCGTGGGGCGGTTTGCGGCTGACCACCTACCCGGCCGGACATTGCCTCGGGGCGGCCATGTTGCTGGCCGAGAGCCAGCAGCAGTCGCTTCTCTACACGGGCGATTTCAAGTTGGGGCCCTCGGTCACCGCCGAGGAAGCCGAACTGCCCCGGGCCGATACCCTGGTCATCGAAAGTACGTTCGGAGATCCAAGTTTCCAGTTTCCCCCGCGCCGGGAATCGATCGAGCGGCTTCTCGATCTGGTTCGCCGCACGCTTCGCGCCGGGGACACGCCGGTGGTTCTCGCCTATGCCTTGGGCAAGGGGCAGGAAGTCACCCGGGTGCTCACCGATGCCGGGTTTGGCGTGTTGCAGCATCGGCGGATCTTCGAGATTAGCCGGATCTACGAATCGTTGGGCGTTGCGTTGGGGCGCCACGCGCCGTATTGCGGGCGAACCGAACCGGAACATGTCGTGATGGTACCGCCCGGAACGCCGGTGCCCGAGGAGATTCGCCGGCCCGTGCGTATTGCCGTGACCGGTTGGGCGGTGGAGCCGCGGGCCAAGTATCGCCTGCGTGCCAATCATGCCGTGGCGCTGTCGGACCACGCCGATTACGGCCAGCTTCTCGATGCGATCGAGCGGGTATCGCCGAAAAAGATCTACTGCACCCACGGCCCGGACACGTTCGTCGACCGGCTGCGCGACGCCGGACTGGACGCCGAACCGTTGGCCCATCCGCGGCAGCGGCGGCTGTTTCGCTGAGCCGCCGAGCGGCCCAACTGCTTGGCCCGGCCCGAGGGATTCGCTATCCTTAGATGTGTATCGCCCCCCCTCGCGCGACGATCGATCGCACCGTCAAGGGACGCCCGGCAATTTGATAACGTTTGCCGTTCTTTCGTGTTTTGTGCGGTCGATGCAGAACGATCGTTGTTTCGGCAACAGCGGGGCCGATTCGAAAACGGTCCAGGAGTTGGCAGGGCATGCAATGTTGGCCATGACGATGAACCTCTATGCCGAGATTCACTCTCAGAATAAGAGGCACCCCCGCGGGCGCCTGCCCCGCGGCTCCGGTGTCCAGACGCCCGACCACCTGATAGAATTCCCGGGAGCAGAACGTGGCACCCATGATCACAAAATGTCCACAATGCCCGAGAGAAGGCGAAAGCGGTCATCGTAAGTCGTTGGTATCAAAGGGCTGGCCGAGTGGCGGAATGGCAGACGCTGGGGACTTAAAATCCCCTGCCCGAAAGGGCGTGCGGGTTCGATCCCCGCCTCGGCTACTTGGGGCATCGTTTTCGTGGACGGGCCTTGCCTTGTGGGTTTTCGGGGGATAGGGTACGGGCTGGCGGTCCGTGGCAAGTCCCATTCCCGAGGGAAAGGCATGTGCCCGATGCGATGGAAATGTTCGCTTGCGGCGGCGATGATCGTTCTGTTGGCCGGGGGGGAATTCTCGGCGGCCGATCCGCCGGCGGAAGGGCGCTGGCTGGAGATTGACGAGCTTACGGATGAGTTCGAGGGAGACTCGCTGGATGGGGCGAAGTGGCACGACCGCAATCCGACTTGGAAGGGCCGCCAACCCGGCTGGTTTTCGCCCGACAACGTGACCGTCGCCGGCGGCAAGCTCCAGCTCACCGCGCGCGCCGAGAGTCTGGCCGATCTGCCGCCGGGATACCACACGTTCACCACGGCCGCCGTGAAGAGCAAGGCGAAGGTGCTTTACGGCTACTTCGAGATCAAGTGCAAGCCGATGGACTCCCGCGCGTCCAGCGCGTTTTGGTTTTACGCCCAGGATCCCGGCAAGGAGAAGACGGCCTGGTGGACCGAGATCGACGTATTCGAGATCGGCGGCGGCTCGCCCGTACACGAGCGGAAAGTCCACATGAACGTGCATGTCTTCGTCACGCCCACCGAGGGCAAGCGCCACTGGTCCAAGCCGCAACCCTGGACGGCCCCCTTCCGCCTGGCCGACGGTTACCATGTGTACGCGCTGCTGTGGACCAAGGAGCACCTGACGTTTTACGTCGACGGCCAGGCACGTTACACGCTTGCGAACACGCACTGGCACCAGCCGCTACACATGAACTTCGACAGCGAGACGATGCCCAACTGGTTCGGTCTGCCGAAGAAAGAGAATCTCCCTTCAACATTTAGCATTGAGTACGTCCGGTCGTGGAAGAAGCAATAGGGCACGGGCAACTTTTTCCGAACCGAAGGCCCCGATATTCCGTCCCGAAAACTCGCGGCACCCGCGCGTACGTCGCCCTTCATCCGCCGAGCCGCCATGGCGGGCGCATCGCGCGGGTCAACATGCGGCTGGCCTGGGGATCGGCGACGATTTCCTCTTTTTTCGGATCCCAGCGAATCTTGCGCCGCAGTCGGGTGCAGATGTCGGTCAGGTGCGAGATTGTGTCGCTGCGGACGGCCACGTCGATCCCCGAGACGGTTCGCGCCCGGGTCTTGATGCAATCGAGAAAGTTGCGATGATGGCCGGGGCTCTTGGGTAGATGGATCTCATTCGCGCCGATCTTCGATGTCAGCAGTGATTTCGGATGCGCGTCGATGTGACCGCGGCGGACGTAGACCCAGCCTTCGGTCCCCTCGAAGACAACGCCCTGCTTGTTCTGCTTGTTGTCGGTGTAGATCATCGTCACGCCGTCGGCGTACTTGTGGCGGACGTTCCAGCGGATGGCGCAATCGGCCAGCCCGTCGTCGGGGAACACGGCCGTGCCTTCGGTCTCGACCGGTCCCGTGGCGTCGGTGCCGTGTCCCCACTGGGCGATGTCCAGATGGTGAATCCCCCAGTAACCGCCGATACCGCCGAGGCAGTAGTCGGAGATGTGGTACCAGACGGCGTAACTCTCTTCCTTGGTCCAAGGCCGGCAGCGCTGGTACGAATACGGAGCCCAAGGCGCGGGCCCCAGCCAGAGATCGTAATCGAGATCCTCGGGCGCCGGCTGGATCGGCTGATTGGGGAAGGCGAAATCGTGTGGCACGCCAACCGTGATCGTCCGCAACTGGCCGATGCGCCCGTTGCGGACCAACTCGCATCCGAAGCGAAAGTTGTCGGCCGACCGCTGCTGCGTACCCCATTGAAACACCGTCCCATAACGGCGGCACACGTCGCGCAGGGCTTTGTCCTGGGCGAGGCTCAAACCGAGGGCTTTTTCCGTGTAGAGGTCCTTGCCCTGACGGGCCGCTTCCAGGCTGTGCAATACGTGCCAATGGTCGGGCGAGGCGACGCACACGGCGTCGATGTCCCGGCGGGCGCACAAGTCGCGGAAGTCGTTGTACGTTTCGCAACCACCGTCGCCGTAATGGCCATCGACCACCTCCTTAACGCGCCGGCGTTGGCGCCCGGAAACGTCGCAAACGGCGACAACCCGCGTGTCTTTCTGATCGAGGAACCCCTTGGTCAGTTGCGTACCTCGGGTACCCAAGCCGATCGTTCCGAGGGCGATCCGGTTGCTCGGCGCGACGGTGTCGTCGACTCCCAACGCCGATGCGGAAACGAGTGGCGGCACCGCCAGCATGGTTGCCGACCGGGTGAGAAAACGGCGGCGTGAGAGCCGCGTGTTGCGGTTGCCGGGATGGTTGAAGTGATCTCTCATGGCATGGTCCTAGCGGAGAATGCGAATGCCTAAGGGTCGATCAAGGAATTACTGTCGCATGAAGTCAGTGGGTGCCTGGTGGTCGAGCGCAGCGAGCCCCCAGTTCGCT
>CAYUIQ010000297.1:0-9769 GCA_964444795.1 uncultured Planctomycetaceae bacterium | reverse complement strand
ACTGCTTGCTTGCAAGCAGTGCGTGTCTGTCGGGTTTAAGCTCAACTCCGCGGCACTGCTTGCAAGCAAGCAGTGGCACACGAGAGAAAAACCGCTTCATGACCATCCCACGCCTCATCACGCTCCTCCTCGCATCCCTCGCGCTTTGGGTATCCCCGTCGCTGGCTCATGCCGACGCACCCATCGCCCCGCCGCTGCGCATCGTGGTAATGGATCCGTTGTGTGAGGTGCTGGCCTGCGATTGCGTGGCCGGGTATGCCCAGCGCAAGTACCGCGACCTGGGAGCGTACCTGCAAGAGAAGCTCCGACGTCCCGTCGAGATCGCCTACAGCGAAAGCCTGCTCACACCGCAAGCCGGACCGGTCGGCGGCATCGATCTGGTGATCGGAAAGACGTCGGTCGTGCGATACGACGCCCGCCAGGCGCGCTTGAAGCTGCGCACCCTGGCCATGCTAACGGGCCAGGATGGCACCTGCACGCAAACGGGGCTGTTCGTTGTGCGGCAGGATGACCCGGCGCGGTCGATTGCCGATCTCGACCCGACCGGCTTGCTGCTGGGACCCGAGGATTCCGATGAAAAACGGGCCGCCGCGCTGGCCGCGTTGGATGCCTTCAACCTGCCACTTCCCCCGGAACTCGCCGAGCGCTCAAGCTGCAACTCGGCGGCCTTGGCCGTTTTCGAGAAGGAAGCCGACGCGGCCGTGATTTCCAGCTACGCGATGCCCCTGCTGGAAGGTTGCGGGACCATCGATAAGGGCGCGCTGCGCATCGTCGGACGCACCGACGCCGTGCCGTTTATCGGCGTGTTCGCCACCGATCGGATCGACTCGCGGGCCGAAGCGGCCATCGTCGCCGCGCTGCTTTCCGTGGGCACCAATGCGGAACTCTTGACGGCATTGGAATCGCGAGACGGCTTTGTCGCCTTGCCGTCGATCTACCCACGCAACGGTAAGCCGGCCCCGAGTTGGCCCGACTGGCGCGGACGCCGGCGCGATGCGATCAGCCGCGACGTTCCCCAAAAACTTCCCCCCCAGAAACGGCTCCTCTGGGAACACACGCTCACCGGCCACGGCATGTCGGGCTTGGCGGTGGCTGGGCCCTACGTCGTCACCGCCGACAAGGCGTTCGGCGAGAAGCGCGACGTCTTCCGATGCCTCGATGCCGACAGTGGCCGCCAACTCTGGAAGATCGTCTACCCGGCCGCCGGCGAGATGGACTTTACCAATTCGCCCCGGGCCAATCCGGTGATTGCCGGCCCGTTGGTCTACTTGCTCGGCGCGTTTGGAGATCTGCACTGCCTGCGCGTGGCCGACGGCACGGTGGTCTGGAAAAGGCACCTCGCCAAGGATTTTGACGCGGAACTGCCCACTTGGGGGTTTTGTTCGACGCCCCTGATCGTCGGCGACAAGCTGATCGTCAATCCGGGCGCTGCGAAGGCGTCGCTGGTGGCCTTGGATCGGCACACGGGCAAGATCGTTTGGCAAACCGCCGGCGATCCGCCCGGCTACGGCAGCTTCATTCTCGCCAATCTGGGTGGCGTGTGGCAGGTGGTCGGTTACGACGTACTCTCGCTGGGCGGCTGGCATCCCGAGACGGGCCGCCGGCTGTGGACGTTGACGCCCAAGTTGGACGGCGATTTCAACGTCCCCACGCCAATCGCCGTCGACGGAAACTTGCTCGTCGCCACCGAGAACAACGGCACGCGGCTGTACGCGTTCGACGACCACGGCCGAATTCTGCCCAAGCCGCTGGCCGAGAACGAAGATCTCACGCCCGACACGTCCACGCCGATTGTCGTCGACGGGCTGGTGTTGGGAAGCTGCGGCCGGCTGATGTGCTTGGACTTGAACGACGGGCTGAAGGAACTCTGGTACACCGACGACGATCCGTTCGTCGACTACACGAGCTTCATCGGCGGCAACGGCCGGATCCTGGCGATGACCCAATCGGGCGCGTTGTGTCTCTTGGCCGCCGACAAATCGGCCCTGCGCATCGTTTCCCGTCTCGATCTATTCGACGACGTGCCCGCCACCCAGCGCGACGTCTGGTCGCACCCCGCCCTGGTCGGCAACCGCCTCTACGTGCGGAATCTGCTGGGCGTTTATTGCTTCCTCTTGGAGCCCTGATCGACAAGCCTGTGGAAAGAGGGGGATTATGGAGGGTGCCTGGCGTCGACAAGCAGATGGTTGACCGCGCCCGGATGGTCGCTCTCCGGGACGAAGGTCCCCTGATTCTTACCCGGCAGATAGGGACCGTAGCCACGTTCGCCAGAACGTGGTCGTAGCCCTTGGACACGCCCCACAGTCTGGCGACCGTAGCTACAAACGCATGAAGAATCCCGGTTTAACGAGAAACGCCCCAGAAACCGCCATGGAACCGTTTTGACATAGCGGCTATAGTAGCGCGATGTCTGGGATTAGGTCCCCCCCGAGGGAGTGCCGGGATATCCCGAGGAATCCCGTCGTGTGCGCGCACGGAGGTGCCCATGTCGAACCGGCCATTTCGCTTTGTTCATGCCAGCGACTTTCACCTGGAGCAACCCCCCGGAGGGGTACGGGAAGTCCCCGACCATCTTCGCGAACTGTTCATCGAATCGCCCTATTGGGCCGCCGAAAGGGTGTTCGAGACCGTGTTGGCCGAGGAGGTCGATTTCCTCGTTCTCTCCGGCGATTTGCTCGATCCGCTGCGTACCGGGCCCCGCGGTCCGTTGTTTCTCGTCGAGCAGTTCGAGCGGCTCGCACAACGGGCGATCGAAGTCTATTGGGCTGGCGGACGTGTTGATTCGCCCGACGCCTGGCCGGCGGCCGTGCCCTTGCCGGAAAATGTACACATTTTCGGTCGCGGGCACGTCGAGCAGGTCATCCACCGTCGCGACGACGAGCCGCTGGCGTGCGTGATGGGCGTCAGTCGTGCGGGACGGGGAGTGATTCGGACGGGCGATTTTCACCCGGCGCCCGACGGGCCATTCTCGCTGGCCGTGGCCCACGGATCGATCAATCCGAAGCACCTCGACAAGCGGCCCGTCGACTACTGGGCGCTGGGCGGCCGTCACGCTCGGTCGACGCTGCCCGACACGTCAGGCGTGGCCCATTTCCCCGGCACCCCCCAAGGACGGTCCCCGACCGAGTCGGGACCCCGCGGATGTACTCTGGTCCAGGTCGACCACCAGCGCAACGTCCGAGCCTCGCTGGTGCATACCGACGTGGTGCGCTGGCACGACGAGCGAATGATGGTCGATCAGGGAACCGGCCGCGAGGATCTTCAGGGGCAGCTTAGCCGGCGGGTGCAAGAACTGGTGGACGCGGCGCCGCGGATGGATCTGCTGATCCGCTGGACGGTAGCCGGCGAGGGCCCGATTCTGGCTCAACTCCGCGGGCCGAAACTCCCCGGCGAGTTGCTCCAGTGGCTGCGGAGCGAATATGGCTACGGACCGCCGGCCGCGTGGAGCCTGTCACTGGATGTCGAGTCGACGGCCGTGTTGCCGCCGCAATGGTATGAGCAGGATACGATTCGAGGTGAGTTTCTTCGGGCAGTACGCTCCGCTCAACTCGATCCGAGCCTGCCGCTGGACGTGGAAAGTTATCTCTCGCAGCGCCAATTGGCCGGGACCCTGTCGGATCGGGTGGCGATTTCCGACGAGGCGACCCGACAGAGCGTGTTACGCGAGGTGGCCCTGTTGGGCGCGGACCTGTTGAGCGGGGAGGAGCCCCAATCGTGAAAATCACCGGCCTGCGGATCGACGGATTCGGCGTGTGGAGCGGCTTGGAGCTGGAGCGGTTTTCCGAGGGGATCAACGTCTTCTTCGGCCCCAACGAGGCCGGCAAGACGACGCTGATGCAATTCATCCGTTCGGTGCTCTACGATTTTTCGCCCGAGGGACAGCGATACTTGCCCC
Source organism: uncultured Planctomycetaceae bacterium (assembly GCA_964444795.1). GTDB lineage: Bacteria > Planctomycetota > Planctomycetia > Pirellulales > Thermoguttaceae > JABMRP01. The sequence continues at coordinate 5,874 of CAYUIQ010000297.1, read as the reverse complement.
CCGTCAACGGCGGACTCGCCGGGGGTTCGGTCGATATATCGGGTGCCAACGGTCAGTTCCGCGTGAGCCGCCATCTCGACGCCACCGAAGACGGCGGGGGGCAAAATCTGACCCTCACCGCCGCCGACGGAACCCGACAGGGCGAACACTTCATCAAGGTCTTGCTCTGCGACGTCGACCGGACGCTCTTTCGAAACGTCTTCGCCGTGGGGCTGAAGGAATTGCAGGAGTTGGGCACACTCGGCGATACGGACGCGGCCGAGTTGCTCTACCGGCTCACCGCCGGACTGGACCGCGTCTCGCTTGGCGAAGTGATGCAGGCGTTGGAAACCTCGCGGCGTGGGCTTCTGGAAGCCGACAACTCGTCCTGCCAGATTACCCGGCTGCTGGCCCAGCGCGAGCAGTTGCGCGGGGAGATCGAAGAGCTTGCCTCGCTGACCCGGCGTTTCGGTCAGTTGGCCAGTCGACGCACCGGACTCGACGAGGAAGTCACGCGACAGGAGGAAGCACAGGCCGAAGTCGATCATCAAACTCGTGTCGTGCAATTGGCCGCCCGCTTGGCACCCCGCTGGCGGGAGCGGGCCGACATGGACGACCAACTCAAGGCCCTCGGCCCGTTGCCACCGATTGGCGAAGGGGCCGTCGAGCGACTCGACGGGCTCAACTCGCGGTTGACGCGGCATGAACAGGCCGTCGACACCCTGAAACAACGACATGGGGAACTCAAGACCGAAGCCGCCGGTCTGGGAATCAACGAAGCCCTCTGGCGGCAAGCGGCCCGAATCGAAGCCACCGCCGAACAGGAGCCCTGGATTACCTCTCTGGGGCAGCGGGTCGGCGAACTGGAAGCGGAAATCGAACAATTTCAGGGGCAACTTACAGCCGGCGGAGAGCAACTCGGACTGACACCCGAGGCGGTTGCCCAAGGTTTGCCCGCTCTTTCCGACCCGGTCGTCGCGACGCTCCGCCCACCGGCCCGCGCGTTGCGACGAGGTCGGCAGAAGCACGACGAAGCACAACAGCAATTGGTCGCCGCGCGCCAGGCCCAGGAGTCACTGACCGCGGAGGTCGAATCCGGCCTGACCGCGCATGGCGAAAAGGACCTAGCCGATGCGATGCAGCGCCGCGCGGACCGCGTCGCACAACTGCGCCGCCGCATTCGGCTCGACGAGCGGCTCGACGAAATGGGCGGTTTCCAAAGCGAACTCCAGCAGCAAGCCCGCGGACTGCTGGATCGCCAGGTATTGCCCCCGTGGATCCTCATCGGCCTGGGGGCCGTTTTCGTGCTGGGTGTCGTTCTGCTGATGGCCGGGCTGTTCATGCCCGCATCGGTCGTCGGATCCTTGGGATGGGCGCTGGCTTTGCTGGGGCTCGGCGGCAGCGCGGCCGCGGGGGCCACGAAGTATCTGCTCCAGCAGTCCAATACCCGGCAGATCGAAGCCACGCAAAAGCAACTCGACCTGCTCGGTCGGCAAATTGTCCAGGCCAAGGAAGAACGCCAGACTCTCGACGAGCAACTGGCGGGCTCCGCGGGATCGTGGCCGGAGCAGTTGGAGCGCGTCGAGCGCGAACTGGCCGCATTGGAAGAGCTCGTGCCCCTGGATACCCGCCGACATTCGGCCCGGCAGGAAACGGAAACAGCCGCCGGGCGCGCCACCCGAACGGAGAGCGAACTAGCCGGCGCCACCGACGCATGGCGCCGTGCCCTGGCCCAAGCCGGACTGCCCACCGACATTGCGCCGCGGCAGATCAAGCAGATGCTCCAAAGCCGCGACCGCATGGCCGACCTCCAACAGCGGCTTGAGCGCCGTCGCGGGGAACTCCAGCAGCGCGCGCGTGAACTGGACGCCTTGACCGGGCGGATCGAGCAACTGTTCGTCGAAACCGGCCTGACGCCACGGGATGAAAACATCGTCGACCAGTTGCAGCAACTCGTCGAAGCGCTGGACGATCAGGAATCGCGTGTCGGCCGACTCGAGTTGCTTCGCCGCGATGCGAAGAAGATTCGAGCCAAACACGGCAAGCACCGCCGGGCTGTCGGCGAGCTTCGGCAACAGCGGCGCGAACTCTTGAACGAAGCCGGGGTCGACGACGAAGACCAATTGCGCCAGCGCGCCGTGCAACTCGCCCGGGCTCAGTTGCTCCACCAGCAGCGTGACGCCGTCGAAGAGGAAATCGCCGCGGCCCTGGCCGGGCAATGCTCCGAGGAGGCCGTCGCCCGGGAGATCGAAAACCCGGACGCCGGCGAGCTGGAATCTCGCGTGGCCGAACTCCGCGGAAAACGCGAAGTAATCGACCGGCGGCTGCAGGAGCAATTCGAGAAACGGGGGGAACTCAACGAACAGCTCAAGACGCTGGCCGACGACCGGCAACTGGCCGAGAAACAACTCGATCTGGCCGTGGTCGAGCAGCAGCTCGACGAAGCCGTCTCCCGCTGGCAGATGTTGGCCGCCACCGGGCGATTGCTCGAGTCGATCCGGGCGACCTACGAGCGGGAGCGACAGCCGGAAACCTTGCAGGAGGCCTCCGGCTACCTTGAGCGACTCACTCGCGGGCGATACACCCGGGTGTGGACGCCGCTGGGCGAAGACGTGTTGCGGGTCGACGATGCATCGGGCGCATGGCTGCCGGTCGAATCGCTCAGCCGGGGAACACGGGAGCAACTCTTCCTCGCGCTGCGACTGGCGTTGGTCGGGGCGTTTGCCCGGCGGGGTGCCCAATTGCCCATCGTGCTGGACGACGTGCTGGTCAATTTCGACGTCGATCGGGCCAAGGCGGCGGCGGCCGTGTTACGCGATTTTGCCGATGCGGGTCATCAACTTCTTGTGTTCACCTGCCACGAGCACGTCGCCAAGCTGTTCAAATCGCTCAAGCTGAAGGTCAACGAGTTGCCCGACCGCGAGTGTCTCGACGCACCGGTAGTTCTTCCGGCGAAGAAGAAGAAACGACGATCGAAGAAGCCGGCGGCCGCCGAACCAGTCCCCGTGGCGGTCGTGGCCGTGGAGGAACCGGACGAGGACGAAATCGACGAGGACGATGAGAGGATCGAAGAAATCGACGAAGAGACGCCGGATGACGAAGAGGAGGAATGGTCGGAGGATGAAGAGGAAGAGGACGTGCTAGACGAGGATGAGGATGAGTATGAGGAAGAGGAGGAAGACGAGTACGAGGACGATGCCGAAGCGGCGTAGCGGTCCCGATTACTCGATCATCTGCAACCGAATCTCGCGAAACTCGACCACGCACTTTTGATTTCGCAGGCAGATTTTTCCCGGTTGCCGGCTGATGGCCCAGCCCTCGTTAACGCGTTTTCCGTTGAGTTCCACGATAAGCCGGTCCGCCGATCGCGTGATTCGAAACTCGTTCCACTGGCCGTGCGGCCGTTCGGCCATTTCCAATGCCCCCGAGTGAAAGAAGCCTCGGGCCGGCGATTGTCCCTGCTTGGTCCGCAGGGGCGTGTCCATGGTGATGAACGCGCCGGTGTGGATTTGGGGCGTGTCCACCTTGGGTCGGATATCGATCTCGATTCCTCGGGGATTACGGCCCTCGGAATCAACACCGGAGGCGCCAACGACGATCCCGCTTCCGTTGGCCCCGCGCGGTCCAGCCTGGTTTGGGGGAAGGAAACGCCACTGGGCTGTTAACACGAAGCCCCCGAACGCCTGTCGGGTTTCCAGCCAACTATGTTCTCGGCCGGTGCATGTCAGGACTTTGTTCTGCTGGTCGACGATCCAGTCGCCCTTGTTCTGTATGAGTCCCTTGCCGTCGCGTAGCACCCATGCCGCCAGGTCGGTGCCGTCAAACAGCACGATGGTCTTCGGGTCGGGGTGCGGCGGTGGCACGACCGGTGGTGGCGCGACGGGCGGTGAAATCGTTGGCGCCGTGTCGCCGACTGCCGCCAAACGCTTCTTCACTTTCCCCTCGACGAGCCCGGTCAATCCTGGCATCGCCTGGCGATACCAATAGGCGGCCCTCGCTTGCAGGTGCCGCTTGGTGACCCCATCGGCCGCCTCGGCCAGATCCCACCAGCCATCGCCCAAGGCGACTTGCCCGGCGGAGTTCGTGGCGCCTCGAAGTTCGTTGGCTGCCGCCCGTTTCAGCGGCCCGTCGGTTCCCCAGGCGAGCATCGGCAGGCCCTCTTGCCACTGGCCCTTGAAGCAAGCTTGGTATCTGCCGACCGCCAGATTGGCCTCGGGATCGGTGGGTGTTTGCCGCAAGGCGGCCAAAGCATCGGCGATTGCCGCATAGGCCGCGGCGATTTCCGTAACCTCTTCGCCACGCGCGGCAGCCTGCTTGACAAGTTCGCCGTCTCTTGCCTTTCGGGCCGCATCGCGACAGAGATTGGCCAGATAGTCCGCGGCCACGAAATCATCAAGCTCAACGGCCTGATCGATCAGCGTCAAGCCTCTCTGGGCAATCGCCTTCGTGTGTACCGGCAATCGGGCCGACTTGGCTGCCTGAAACAGCGTTTGCCCTTGCAGCCTATACGCATCGACGTCGTAATAGCGGGTCATCCGATCCACCGCTTGCAATGCCGTGTCCGCATCGCCCGCCTCGATCGCTTTGTCGCAAGCATACCGCAACAGCGCGTAGTGATTTGTCGAGTCCGCCGCTTTGCCAGCCTCTTGAAGAAGTTGTCCGGCCAGCGCGGATTTCTCCGCGGACGTGCGGGCGCCGGCGATCTTCTCGCCAAACACCTCCTCGATCAGCTTGACGGCGTTCTGCCTTGCCGCGTCGCCGGGGACGGGAGTCTTCGCTTGACCGAAGGACGAGGAGATGCTTGCCAGCATCGCTGCGACAAATAAGACCGAACGACCGGTGGCCGCCATAGAGTGTCGGTAAACCATGAGTACTTTCCTATTCGCCCTTCTCCCGCGGTGAGCTGGCAAGATGGACGTCGAACCAGTCGGCGATGTGTTTCATCTCGTTGCTCCACATATCCGGCCAGCCGTGTCCTTTGCCTTCGCCCACGACCAGTTTCGCGGCAACGCCGGCTGCTTCAAGTTTATCAATCATTCCCGATGCCTGGAAGAGTGGCACCAGGGCATCGCCGTCACCGTGGACGATCAGCATTGGTGGGTCGTCGGCCGTTACGTGCGTAATGGGTGAATACTCGCGGAGCAACTCGTCGATCCGCCGGGGATCGGTGATCGGGACGTAGACCTTCGCCTTCTCGTCGAAATCGGAGAACCGGTAAGACGCGGCATGTCCGGCTCTGGCCGCCACGGCCAGCACGTTCACGCCCGGCTTCTCGAAATTGAGCAGATCGCTGGCCGGGAAGAAGCACGCGGCCGCCTGAATACGGCTCGACCGCCGATCGACCGGGTCGCGAGCCGCCGGGTTTCCCTCTTCGGCCGCAGCGCCCATCATCAGCGAGATCACGCCGCCGGCCGACGCTCCAGACATGCCGATCCGGTTCGGATCGACGCCGTACGACTTCGCGTGATGGCGAATGTACCGTATCGATCGCCGCATGTCGGCGTAGTATTCCGGGACCGTGAACTTGGGCACGCTGCCATGCACCACGGCGAACACCGTATAGCCGCGATCAAGCAGCATGCTCATGTTCTTGACGAACCCGGGCCCCTCGATCCAGGCATGATGCGAGTTAAATCCGCTGCTGACGGCCCAGATCACCGCGGCACCGTTGGGCTCCGGTGGAACGATCACGTCCATGGTCAAGGCCACGCCGTGTTTGCGGGCGTAGATGACGTCGGCGATGCGCGAGTAGTCGGTGCCGGGGATTGCAACGCCGTCGGGCTCCGCCGCGTGGGTCGTCGGGACGCAAGACAAGAGGAGGCATCCGGCGGCGAGAATGAGGGCTTTCATGGGGATACTCCACGGTAGTCTGGAGGAAGTTGCATGGATGCCTGG
>CAYUIQ010000296.1:0-9775 GCA_964444795.1 uncultured Planctomycetaceae bacterium | reverse complement strand
CCCAGCAGCTAGCGTACTGGGGGCTCGCCGCGCTCGACCACCAGGCACCCATTGGCTTCATGCTGCAGCAATGTCTCGACTGATCTTTACCTCTTCTCCGGCGGTTGCGAGCAGAGCATGGCCAGGGCCTCGCGGACCGTGGCGATCTGCGCGGGCGTGACCGACATGAAACGATGCGGGCCGCCGGACTGAGCGTTGAATCGCGTAAAACCGTCGTCTTCCACGACAAGACGTCCCGGCGGAGAAAGCGTGAAGTAATTGCGCGTCGGGCGCACCGCGTACAGCACACTGGTCAGGTCGAACGTCGGCTGGTTGTTCGCCAGTCCGCGATAATAGTCGTACGCCTCGCGCAGCGGATGATGCATGACGTAACCGTAGTCCTCTCGCATACTGGCCGCCGGATGCTGGATCGCGTTGCCGATCTCCCAGCCGCTGGCCACGATCGGGGTGGGCCAACGGTGCAGCAGCGCCCGGGCCGAGGCGACGTCCTGGACGATGTTGTACTCCTTGAAATGCCGCCGCTGGAGTTCCTCCGTGTGGGCGCCGGCCATGATCGAAAGCAGACGCACCTTGCGCCGCACCAGGGCGGTGCCGTCCAGCGGCGAGACGTCGTCGGCCGGAGAGTCCAACAGCCGGGCCAGATTGGTCGAGAAACCCACCTGCACGACGACCACCGAACCGTCCGCTTGCCCGGCCAACGTTTTTCGTAACAGGCCGACCGCCTCCGGCGCGTCGCGGCCGCTGGCCAGATCGTGCGGATAACGCTTCTGGCCTGCATCTTCGGCCGTGGTCAGACGCCGGATGTACTTGCCGTCCTGCCGTGTGACCCCGTCGCGAACCACGCCGATGGGAATGTCACCCCGCCGATAAAACGTGTTGAGTAGATCGACACAGGGGGCGGCGTACGGATTGTCCTTGGTCACTGTCACGGCCAATAGCTCGCATTCTCCGCGACTCTGCAAGGCGTGGATCACGGCCAAGGCCATCGCGTCGTCGACGTCGTTGCCCATGTCGGTGTCGAAAATGAGCCGCACTGGATCGGGAGTTTCGGCCATCGCCGGCCTTGCGGAATACGGCGCCAGTGTAGCGGCCAAGAGAAGAATTCCGACGACCACCGGCCGGCCCATCGTGCGCAAGATGTCTGTCGTGGTATTCATGGAAGAGAGCTCCCCTGCATTTGGCGATGGAGTGTATCATCGTAATCCGAAGCGTAAGCGAGGGAACTCGTTGTTCGTCCCTCGCTTACGCGTCGGGTTACTATCGGCTCGCGAATAATCCGGGCCACATCAGGAATCTCCGATCAACTCACCCAAGTGCGTCTCGACGCAGTCGGCCATGATCTCCGGATTATACCCTCCCTCCAGCACGCTTGCCACTCGGCCCTCGGCATGAACGGCCGCCACGTCAAGGACCGCCCGGGTCAGCGTGGCGAAGTCCTCGGTCTCCAGCCCCAGGGAACCAACCGGATCGAGACGGTGGGAGTCGAACCCGGCGCTGATGAAGATCATCTGCGGGCGCATTTTGGCGGCCATTTTCTCCAGGGCGTCGCGGAAACAGTCGTGGTACTCCCGCCGGGAGATACCCATCGACACGGGCACGTTGAGCGTGGTTCCCGCTGCCGCGCCCTCGCCCGTCTCGTCCCTGTCGCCGGTGCCGGGATAGAAAGGCCAGCGGTGGATGGAAAGGAAACCGACCCGAGCGTCCGCCCAGAATGCGGCCTGCGTGCCGTTGCCATGATGGATGTCCCAATCGACGATCAGGACGCGATCGAGCTGGAGTTCTTCGACGGCAACTTTGGCACCCACCGCCACGTTGTTGAACAAGCAGAAGCCCATGCCGTGATTGACCAGGGCGTGATGCCCCGGTGGCCGAACCAGGCACAGTGCGCGGGTGTCCTCTCCGCGGACAATTCGCTCGGTTGCGTCGCAAACGGCCCCGACCGCCCGGAGCGCCACCTCATAGGAGGCCGGGCTGACAACCGTATCGCCGTCCAGGTATCCTCCCCCCGATTTAGCCAGCGACCACACTTCCGATGCATAGCCCGTCGTGTGAATAGGACCCATCCGGCGAGGGGTTGCTGATTCCCATTGTGGCTGGGTGCATTTCTCCGTAAACCCGGCCTGTTCGAGCCGGCCGGGGATTTGGCGGATTCGGTCGGCCGACTCGGGGTGGGGGCCCGTCTCGTGGTTCAAGAAACACGGCCGGGAATACAGAAGTGTCATCGTGGTCAGTCCTTGGAAGAACGAGCGGCGGGTGTCCGAGATTGGCCGTGGCGGGCAAATTGGCAGTGGGAGCTCTGGAAAAGAGCAGAAAGCGGTAGTCGCTACGGCGACGCCCGAAACCCTTTACTGTACGCCCAATCGGGGGCCGTTGTCAAAGCCGGTCGTGATAACCGGCGTAATTGATACAGCTTGACAATGCCTTCCGTTGGCTGGTACCCTATAGGGGTGTACGGCTGCCTCCCAGCCGTTCGGCATCACCTCTTGTGCATTCTACGTTGTGTGCCATGTCTATCCGAAAAAAAGTCGGTTTCCACGTCGCTGGGGCACATTCGGCCCGAGCCGCGCTGGCCATACTGTTTGTTGTCCAGGGGTTGTGCGGTCGGAGTCTCGGCCAAGATCCGCCGGCGACACCGCCCGATCCGCCTGCCGCCACGCAACCCCCACCCGCTCGGCCAGCCGCGCCGCTTACTCTCCAGCAAGACACGGTGGCTCCCGAGTGGAACGCAAGGGAAAACAAGGACAGGACCAAGGACATCCTTCGGTCGGAGACGGGGCAACTAAGCGATGAGGACAAGAATTTCCTGACGGGCTATTACCAGCAAGGCGCGCTGGCGCGCTGGACTCGCGTCGAGAATCTAGACCAGATCGCAAGAGCCACTCCGCCGAATTTTCGTAAAGAGCTGATTCAAGATTTCGCTAAGATCAAGCATCAGGTCGTCTACGACGCACTGAACGAGGTGGTCCTGAACTACATGACCAAGGTGGCCACGAAGTACTACCATCCCACGGCCCGGTACAACGCCATGTTGGTCATCGGAGAGTTGGAGGCCGGGCCCGCGACCTCGGCCAGCGCGCCTCCGATACCGTTTGCCAAAGCGCTGCCCTTGCTGAAGAACGCAGCGTCCGAGCCACGTCTGCTGGATGCGGTACGGGTTGCGGCGCTGGTGGGTTTGCAGCGACATGCCCGATTCGGGATGCGGGAGCAAACCGACCGCAACGCGGTGGTCATCGACATGGTGAAATTGGCGAAGGAGTCTTCCGCACCGGCTGGACGGCCGGAGGAGGCCCATGCGTGGTTTCGAGCACGCGCCCTGGAAATCGTCGGCCAGCTCGGGACCGCTTTTCCCAATGGCGAGGTGGCCGATCAATTGGCGGCCATTGTCGCCGAGTCGGGAAGCATCGAGCCGGAAAGCATCGAACCGGCATTCTGGGTGCGATGTGCGGCGGCCGGCGCGCTGGGAAAGCTGGACTACCGTTCCGTCACCGGCCACAATCCGACGGCCTGGGCGGCCGCGCTGGGTGATTTGGCCGCCGACATCTGTGATCAGACGATAGCAGATCGCCGTGATCCGAAGAGATACCGTCAAGTTTCGCAACAGATTGTGCAGGCTCGGCTGATGACCATCTTTCGGGGACTGAGTGGCACCTCCGATCAGCTCCAGGGTGTGGTCGGCGCGGCGGCCAATTCGCCGCACGCGGCATTTGTCGAAGCGGTCCGTACGTCCGTCTCCGATCTCATCACCGCGTTTCCAACGGCCGCGGACGAACCGATCACCGAAGAACTGTTGGAGACACTGGAAACCAAGACGGCTGAATTGCGGGAGCACCTCAAGGCGGTAGCACCGTCTCCACCCGCCACACCACCTGCGACACCACCCGCGACACCACCCGCCACGCCGACTAATCCGTAGAAACCCATCCGCGACCGCTCGTTTTTGATCGAGCATCGCTTACCGGACGTTTGGAATCGGCAAATGGATTTGCCTCGCCCGTCGCCCTGTTGCGGACGCTCCACGCTCGGACTCGCGCTAGCCGTTTGGCTACTCGTGACGATCTGCCTGACCGGTTGCGACCGGTTTATCGATGGCCGCCGGCTTCCACGACTCTTCGGGTGGGGTGCGCCGGACGAGCGAAACGACTCGGCGCCGGGCACCGAAGCTCCTGATCCACCGGCCGACGATACATTGGCTGACGTCGCTCTGGCTGATGGGAGGGCGGCCGCAAACCGGGCCGGTTTGCGGGAAGCGCTGGCCGGGCACCTCTGGTTGCCGTCGCTTGGGCCGGCCGCGGGCTCGACGGCCGAAACGCCGTGGCGCTGGCAACACGAGGCGTTGGAGGCCGTATTGACTGCCGGGCCGGCCGTGGCCGACGACTTGCACAAGGCGTTGGCCGACGACGATTCGGTGGTCGCCACCAACGCGGCAATCGGACTTGCCCGGCTGGGCGACGGCGCCGGCATGGATCGGCTCGTGGCCACCGCCGGTACGCCTCTGGCCCAATGGAAGTATCTGCGCTGTGCAGCCGTCGAAGCGCTCGGTTCGATCACCGATCCGTCGCCGGCGCCGGCGCTGCGCCAACTGCTCGATCGATTTGGCGGTAGCCGGCGACAAGGCGAGTCCTTCTACTTCGATCGGTTGGACGGGCAACTGATTCGCGCGCTGGCTCGACATGCCGAAGAAGCGGATCGGCGCTACTTTCTCGACGCCATGAGCAATCGACCACCGGTCGTTCGTCCCGTGGCCGTCCGGTTGGCCGCTTCCGAAGCGTGGGCCGATCATCTGCCATTGGATTTGTCCGACGAGGCGGCCGATCTATGGAGGGATTCCGACTCCCGAGTCCGCATGGCGGCGCTGGCCGCGTTGGCCGCGCGTCGCCATCCCAAGGCGGTCGACTACCTCTGGATCGCAACGACCGACTACGATCCGCGCGTTCGCCAGAAGGCGGTCGCTTCGTTGGGCGTGCTGGGTACCGACGCGGCGTTGGAGAAACTGCACCAACTGTTGTCCAACCAGAGCGAGTTGCTTCGTGCCGAGGCGGTTGGCGCATTATCGGTGGCGGGGACGGAAGAGGCGGTGTGGAAAGCAGCAGCCGACGAGGCATGGCGGGTGCGCCTCGTTGTGGCCAAGGCGCTGGAGCGTTTCCCCACGCGGCAAGCCGCAAGAACCGCTCGTGCGTTGATCGACGATCGAAGCAGTCAGGTCCAACGTCAGGTCGTCGAATCGGTCGCTTCCTGGCCCGTTGCGCTGGCCGGACCGGTGTTGTTGGCGGCGATGGAGAAGTCGGGCTACCTGGTCCCCAACGTTGCCGCCGACCGCTTGTCGGCGATTTGGCCGCCGGCCGCCGAATTCACCCGCGAAATCCAGCACCAGCGCCGCCTGGAGGTTGTCGGCCGGCTGCGCGAGCAATTCCGCCGCGACATCGGGTTCATCGATCCGAAGGCCGTCGCCCGGGCAAGCGCCAATGCCGGCGATGCCTCGACCCGATCTCTTGGCGACGAGCATATCGCTGGTGTTGAGCACCTGTTGGCGCAACTGGCCGGCCCCTCGGCCAGCGCCCCGGTGCGGCAGCGGGCGGCAAGCGAGTTGATCGCCCTGGGGCCACGATTGGTCGAGACGCTGGCCCATCTGGCGATCGATCGGCATCAAGTTCTGCCCGAAGCCGTCTTTCGCGACGTGTTGCCGCATTGTCACGGAGTTTTTGCCACGCTCGACGAATTCGCGTCGGCCGACGTCACCACGCGACGCCGCGCGGCAGGCGCCCTGGTGGAGTGGACCGCCGAGAGGCCGTTGGGGCGATTAGCGGCGACCCGATTGGCCGAACTGGTGATTCCGGAGCCGGATCAGTTGGTCTGGCAGAACGTGCTTCGGGCGACCTTGGACGACCCGGGCGAACCGGCTGCCCGGCTGGCCCATGCCGCCATGACGCATCCGTCGCCGGAGGTGCGTCGCCGGGCTTGTGACTATTTCCAGAAACATCCCGATCCCCGGCATCTCGGCGCGTTGCTGTTTGCCTTGGAAGATCCGAGCGTGCCGGTCGTCTTCTCCGCGGTTCGGGCGTTGGGAGCCGCGGGCCGACTGGACGACCCATGGCCGATCGAACGATTGTTGGGATCCTCCAACCAGCGGCTGCGTGTTGAAGCGGCCATCTCTCTCTGCCACCTGCAACAGCCCAGCGGTCCGGCGGCGCTTGAGCGGCTCAGTTACAGCAACGATCCGGAAATACGCCGACGAGTGGCCATCGCGATGGGCGAGTTGGCCGATCAGCGGTTCCTGACCACGCTGATCCGCCTGCTCGAGGACCGCCGCGGGGCGGCGAGCGAGGCGCTGGCCGCCTTGCCCCGGATCGTCGGATACGACGCTGCCGAAAACGACGGCCAGCCGACGAGCATGACCCGGCGCATTCATCTCTGGCAGCGCTGGGCAGACCGTCAGCGAGAGGCGATTCGCGCCGAGGATTCGATCGAGTTTCGACAACCTGCCGGTTCAGTGCGGAACTCCCCGATCCCCCTACCTGACGGCATGGAAGTTGGGCAACGCCGTTAAATACTCTGGTAGCCGGATTCGTGAGAATTTGGGCGATCCAGCGTGTCCCCGAAGTCTCACGATTTCGGCTACGTCGATTCGCCAAGGTTCTTTCCGCACCAAGATCCTCGACGGTGCCGCCCGGCGGGCCGGTGCGTCGTAAATCGGCAAGAGAATGCGCGAAGGATGCTGCGGCGAAAGATGCAGGGTGTTGGTGGCCACTCGGGTTTGGGTGGTGTCTTCCGCCGGGCGGCCCGTGTTGGCATTGGGCTCGAACCGGGGCGCGTTGGACGAAGAGACGGCGACGCGGATTCTATGCCCCCGGTTCACCACGATCGACGTGCTCCACAGATCGACCGTCATCGCGTACACTTTCCCCGGCTCCAGCAGTTCTTCCTCGGAAAATGACCGGTGGTAACGCCCGCGGAGGATGCCGTCGGCCACGAGCAGCGAACGGCCGTCGGGATAGACGTCGGTCAGTTTGACCGTGAAGTCGGTGTCCGGACCATCGGACGAGACGTAGAGCTCGGCCTTGATGCGACCGGTAATCTCCAGCGGCTCGGTGAGCGTGTCGGTGGTGAACAGCAGGACGTCGGGCCGCGATTCCACGGGCCGCTGATCCTTGGGACCGGAGGGCAGATTGAGGTTCTGGCCGCCCAGCGTAGGCACCGGATTCTTGGGATCGTAGCGGTACGACAGGCGGTCTTCGGCGGTGGGAACGGTCTCGGGCCGCAGCGTGCCGTCGGCGTGGAAATGAAACGGCACCGACCGGGCCGGCGGAGGCCAAGCGTCGGCGCTACGCCAGAAATTGCCCGGCGCTTGGCGGTCGGTCCGGTCGCCCATCACGTAGTAGTGGACGGGCCGATCGCACCGCACGCCGTTGGCGTCGCCATTGAGCCAGTAATCGAAGAACCGGAACGGGTCGGCGGCCAAGGGTTGGTTGGAGCGAATCGTGGGATCGGTCAATCGTCGAATATCGGTATGCGCCCAGGGACCGATAATCAACCGGCAATTCCCCCTCGCCGCGGCGCCACCCTGTGTGTTGACCGTGACGAAGGAATTGATGGTCCCCTGCAGAAAGGCGTCGTGCCAACCACCCTCGAATATGGCCGGCACGTTGACCCGATGGGCTTGAGCTTCCGGGTTCACGTCGTCCCAGAACGGATCGTACTTGGGCCGGGAACGCAGTTCTTGGAGATTCTGTCCTTGGAAGCCGTTTTTGGCGATCCACCCCTCGACCAGTTCCTTGCGAAAAGCGCCACCCTGATACACGGCCTGCGTGTACATATTCGAGAAGGCCATCATCACGAACTGCGCCTGCAACGAAGGGGGCGCGTCGGGGGCCATCAGGTTCTGCACGATACCCATCGCCGAAGGCCCCCAGGTGCCCACCTTCCCGTTACACCACGGTTGCCGGCTGATCCATCGGATCGTTTCGTGGCCGTCGCGATTGTTCTCCCAACCGTCGTCGTGAAAAACGAGTGCCCCGTCGCCTTGCGATTGGAACCGCCCCCGCAGATCCTGGACGACCAGGATACAGTGATTGTGCAGTGCGTATCGGGCATGACGAATCGTGATCCGGTTCTTGCCGTACGGTGTGCGGATCAAGACGGCCGGATATGCTTTCAGGGTTACCTGGGGAAGATAGACGTCGGTAGCCAGGCGGGTCCCGTCGCGCATCGGCACCATGCGGGTGATCTTCTTCACCCCCAAGGCCGAAACGCTCGCCGGAAGCAGCAGCAACACGGCCGCCGCGTTCCACAAGATCCATCGCGTTTTCATACCTTGGAAACACGCCCGTCGCCCGCCACGAAGCCCCTCCAAGTTGGGTGCTCTCATTGCTGCCGCTCCAGGGGTATGCACCGGGAACGCCGAACCGAGAGCCACTCGGCCCTTGCCGAGCGTGGGAACGATCCCCGTGAAGCGGGAATCGCCGGTGTCGGTCGGCCACCCCAGCCGTTCGATGAAAAGACTCGCTTGACGCGCTGCGTGCGTCGCCATGGTATTCTTCGGATGGTAGACCCACCGGGCAAGTAGGCGCCGGTTGAATACGTGGCAAAACACTTACGCCCAATCGGTTAAGAACTGTCGACCGGGGTGGATTTCACGACGTTGGACACTCGGCTCGGAAGCCCATTCACGCCGCGGCGACCGGGTCGATTCAGCTTGCCCGGTGGCCCGTCGGATCGAGTGCCGTCGGTGCCCGAGGAAAAAGGCTCGCCACGGCCGGCTTGCGAAATTGATGATCGGGGTGATGGGACGTCTCGGGGGCGCCTTCGCGTGTGAGTACCCAGTACAGGACGACGACCAGGACGATGACAGCCAGCAGGAGCAGCGTCACAAAAATTGCCGTATTGTTGGACCGGCGGCGAGCCGACCCGCGAAGAGCGGCCAGATCGGAGCTGGCGGTCGTCGGCTCGACCGGCGCCGGCGGCGTGGCGCCGAACGGGCCGTATTCGCTGCCGGAAGCCAGCTCGGGGAAAACGACCGCCGCATTCTGCCAATCCCGCCATCCTTCCCGCCAGATGAGCGAATCGCTGCTCACCCGCCCCTCCTCGATCCACATGCGCATCAACGTACCCACCGCTGGACCGAACTGCCCCCCAGCCGCCGGACGAACGTACCAAACCGCGTCCGGGCTCTCGGCCAACGCATCCGCCGCCTCGGGATCCGCCGCCGTGAAGGCTGCCGCCGGAGAAGGTGAAGCCGGCTCCGGCTCGGAGGCCGGGATCGGCACCTCGGGGCTTGTGGCATCCACGGAAGCCGACGCGGGCGTGCCTGTTTCCGGCGTAACCGCCCGTGTCTGAGACGCCGGCTCGGGTCGCGCGGAGGCAACATCGGCCGGCGCGGTTTGCGGGGAAGTGGACGCCGGCGAAACGGCCGGCGAGTCCGGCGCCGCCGGGCTCGCCGAACCCGAGGTCGGCAGCGACGGGGCAAACCCTCCAGGAGCATTCAGAACCGCCGCAAGATCGACGTCGGACGTATGGTCGCCCGGTCCACTACCGGCCGATTGGTTGAGATGGATGGAAACCCTCTCGTCGCCCACTGTCGGTGGCGCGGCCGGAGAGCGGGATGGCGGTGCCGGTCCACCACCGGTGACCAGCTCGTGCTCGGCCTTCTGCTGCCCGCTGCTCTTGCGCGTACTCTCCAGCGGGATGTGGAAACTCTCCCCACAATAGGGGCACACTCCCCGCTTGCCGGCTTGAAAGTCCTTGACGTTGAGTTTGTGTCCTTGCGGACAATAACACCGGA
>CAYUIQ010000295.1:0-9859 GCA_964444795.1 uncultured Planctomycetaceae bacterium | reverse complement strand
CCCGCTCAGCGGGACCGGCGGCAGCAGTGTCACACTCGGCAGCGGTGCCCTGATTGTCAACAGCACCTCCAACTCGACCTTCTCCGGTGCGATCAGCGGCACGGGCGAATTGTACAAGACCGGCTCGGCCCAGTTGTTGCTTAACGGCGCCAGCACCTACAGCGGTGGCACGACGGTGGCCGACGGCGCCTCGCTGATGTTTTGGGCCTCCTCGGCCATGACCGTGGAAAACGACATCACGCTCGGCGGCATGGGCCCCGGTCCTGGACGCCCGGCGCTGAACCAGGACGGCGGAGCGGGACTGGTTACCGTCAACGGTGACGTCACCCTCGCCGCCACCAGCGACGTCGGCGTGGGCGGAAGCTCGTGGAACGACATGCGAATCAACGGCACGATCAGCGGTCCCGGCGGACTGGTTGTCAAGGAAGAAAATGTCAATGCTTCCCAAGAACGGACCCTCTTCCTCTCCAGCGCCAATTCGTACCAAGGCGGAACCACCGTGGCCGGCGGAAGCGAAAGAAATAGGCCGGCCACGGAATCGAGCGCAATCCGACACCGCTTGGGGCGTCTTCCTTGGCAGACGGCGCTGCGTGCTCCCGGAC
The DNA here is from genome assembly GCA_964444795.1 of uncultured Planctomycetaceae bacterium. Taxonomy (GTDB): domain Bacteria; phylum Planctomycetota; class Planctomycetia; order Pirellulales; family Thermoguttaceae; genus JABMRP01. The sequence goes on along the minus strand of CAYUIQ010000295.1, from coordinate 9,257 downwards.
CGCCGCTGCGATCGTTGTGAGGTAGGATAACAGTCCGCTGTGGGAACTAGCATCAAAGGTTCTAATTTTCGGGGAGGCATCGCCATGCAAACTCGGGCCCGTGTCGTAGGGGCGGCTCTGATTGCTTTACTCTGCACGGCCGCGCAAGCCGAGCCGCAGAAGTGGGCCGTGCTGATTGGCGTGAACGACTACGTCCACCTCGGGAAGCTGGAGTTCTGCGGCAAGGACGTCGAGGCGCTGAGGGGCGCTCTTCACGGCGGCGGGATTCCTGCCGATCACACCTTCGCCATCAGCGACGGAGCCGCCGGAAGCGGCGGCGGACCGACGAAGAAAGGCATCGAAACCGGGCTTCGGATGGCCCTGCAACTCGTCAAACGGGGCGACTTGCTGGTGGTGGCATTCAGCGGACACGGCGTCCGAATCGATGAGGTCGACTATCTTTGCCCCGTGGGAGCCCGGCTCGACGACCCCAAGGGAACGATGGTCGCGTTGGACTGGGTTTACGAGCAGATGAAACAGTGCAGGGCCAGCCAGAAGCTGCTGCTGGTCGACGCCTGCCGCGACGTAAGGAACGTCGCCGGCGCCGGCAAAGGGGCCAAGGCCGTCCACGACCTTGTCAAGTCCCTGGCCTTAACCGAACCGCCCGAGGGCATCTGCCGGTTGTCGAGTTGCATGCCGGGAGAGAAGTCCTACGAGGATCCGAACTTCGGGCGGGGAGTGTTCATGCATTTCCTTATCGAAGGGCTCGCCGGCGAGGCGGACCGGCGCGGACAGGGTAACGATGACGGGATCGTCAACGTGTTGGAATTGTTCAACTACGCGGCCGACCGAACAGGCAAGTTCGTCGCCCGGCATCGTAACGCCCGACAGAGGCCCGTGCTCAAGGGCACCGTTCCCGCCGGGTTCAATCTGGCCGAAGTCCGCCGGGGGCCGCCGGCGCCGGTGACCAACTCGTTGGGCATGAAGTTGGTCCGTATCCCCGCTGGCGAGTTTGTCATGGGAAGCAGCGACTCGCCCGAGGTGTTGGCCGAGGCGTTCGCAGGCTACGGCAAGATTGAAACCGAGCGATTCGAGAACGAATACCCGCCGCATCGGGTGCGAATCACCAAGCCGTTCTATTTGGGTGCCCAAGAGGTGACCGTCGGCCAGTTCCGGCAATTCGTCGAGGCGACCGGCTACAAGAGCGAGCCGGAAAAGGACGGCCTGGGGGGCTGGGGTTGGAACGAGTCGGCGGGAAAGTTCGAGGGGCCCGACGCGAAATACTCCTGGCGAAACACGGGTTCTCCCCAAGGGGAGAATTACCCGGTGGTCAACGTCACCTGGAACGACGCGAAAGCGTTTTGCCGGTGGCTTGGCAAGAAGGAAGGCAAGACATATCGGCTGCCCGCCGAGGCCGAGTGGGAATACACCTGTCGCGCCGGGACCACGACACGATACGCTCACGGCGACGACCCTGAGGGACTGGCGCGGGTGGGCAACGTTGCCGACTCGGCGGCCAAAGCCCGGTTTCCCGCCTGGCCGGCCATCGATGGCAAGGACGGGCACGTCTTCCGTGCCCCGGTTGGCCGGTTTCGCGCCAACGCGATGGAGTTGCACGACATGCACGGCAACGTGTCGGAATGGTGTGAAGACTGGTACGACGCCGATTACTACGGGCAGTCTTCGGTCGAGGACCCCAAGGGCCCCGCATCCGGCGCGTTCCGCTCACTTCGCGGCGGGTCATGGGTCAGCCCGCCACACGGTGCCCGATCGGCGGCCCGATACGGCAACTCGCCCGACTACCGCTACGACGGCATCGGGTTTCGCGTCGTGTGCGAGGGGTAGTCCGACAGCGGCGTCATCCAACCAAGGGGTCTCAGAGTTTGCTGAATTCGTCCCAGGACACGTATCGGAAGGTGTGGATCGCGTGGATCTCGCCCGGCACGTAGGGTGTGTTGACGAGCCGGAGGGTGATTCGCGCCGGATCGCCGGGAATGGTAACTCTCCCCCGGTGTGCGGTTCGCGCGACCGGCTGATAGAAGGCGACGGTGATGATACCGGTCTGGTCGCGGATTTGGTCCTCGTCTCGAATGTCCTTGGGCGGCGCGTCGGCCACCGTGAAGCGGCGAGCCGTGGCCTCGGATTTCCCGACGTCGGGAAGTCGCTCGACGAACCCATAAACGGGATACGTGCCGGGCTTGGTGATGAGAAAGGGCCGGGCGTGATCCAGATCGACCGGCTTGGCCATTCGGCAGACGGCCTGTCCGGCCACCGTATGGATTCCGTTTCGACAGACGTCGACCGGCTCGGGCAATACGTTTCGGCCGTCGACCAACACCCGCACGAAGGCAAGCGGCTGGGGCCCCCGCTCGTGGTCGTCCCGCGCTCGGCAGATGAATCGGATGGCGTACTTGTCGCCTTTTGCCAGCGGAACGTAACAGACGCCGTCCTTGAGCTTGGTGGGTTGCCTGGTGGTCTTTCCGTCGACCAAGACGTAGGCGTCGAAGGGGCATTCGGGGTGCCCCCAAGTGGACGGCTCGGGAACGGCCGCGCCCTGGTTTGCTCGGATCTCTTCCAATTGGTCGCGCATTTGCGAAGGTGAGAAGCCGGCAATTTCCCCCGGCTTGTTCATGATTGGATCGGGGGGAATCAGAACGGGCGGCACGTCGACCGGCTGCGCGGCGTACGCTTGTCCGGGAGTCAAGACGCCATATTGCGCCACGCCGCCGGATTCGGCGAACGGAACGACGTCGCCCTTGTAGCCGAGCTTGATGCTCAAGCTGACCAGGGCCTGATCGTCTTCCAGCCCCAGAGCGTCGTGCGCCGTTGGCCGGGTGCCGCGCGTTGTTTCCCGGGCGTTGGGCCCGGCGCCGAAACACGGCTCGATTTCGCCGGTAACGACGGCCGCGGTGCAATCCTGCATCGGTTTGACCGCCTTGAGCACCGCTTCGCGGGTCTTCTTGCGACCGGAAAGATCGTCGTGGACGTGTTCGTTATTGAGCACTTCGTACGCACCGTGTCGAGCCGCGCGACGGCACAGCAAGGTGGTCAATTCATCGGCGATCGTGTTACGCAGATTCGGGAAATGGAAGCCCTGGCCGGTGGCCATGGCGCTTGAGCGAAACTGTAGGACGCACACTCTCTCGATATCTGGACGGAGTTGTAGCTCTCGGTCGATCAGTTCGGCCGAGTTTTCCAGCAACTCGTCCAACGAAAGCGGTGGGGGATGAACCATCACTTGCCTTGGATCGACGTCCATGGGGATCTGGCAGACGGGGGTTTGACGACGTGGACTGTTCGGATGGATCGTCGGAGCGACGAATTCGACTTTCTCCTTGACGTAGTCATAAACTTCGTTGAAATCGACGGCTCCCTTGGGATGCCGTGTGTCGGCCTGGCCTTTCATGGCCTGATCGAACCAGAAGCTGAATAGCGATTGGCGAACCTCGGGATACATCAGGCTCTGCTGGTTCCCGCGGCTGCTGGCCATCACCAGCACCTTTCCCGACGGCTTGGGTTGACCGGCCAACGCTCCGCCGTCTCGTGGGCCGGTCGCTTTTCCGCCGCCCGCGTAACAAGCGTCAATCACCAGCACCACCGTTTTCGCCTTGCACTGATCAAGGGTCCGGTGGAGCCATGCGTAAGGAATGCCCGATGCCTTGGCGACCACCCCCGGCTTGGCGCCGATTTCGACTTCGGAATCCTCCAAGGCGATAAAGAACTGACCGCCCTCGTCGACCACGCCGTGGCTCGATAGATAGAAAAGAACGAGTTCGCAGTCGTCGGGAATCGCGTCGAGCCACCGCTCGACGTGGCCTTTGAACTGCTCGGCCGCGTCGGTGAAACTCTTCGTCGGCGGGGAGTCGTCGACCGTCTCAAGGCCTTTCTCCACGCGATAACGCTTCAACCCGAGCTTCGGATCGTATACCGTCACGTCGTAGTCTTCGTCGCGGTGGATCGTGGCGGCCAATCGCGTGACGTCGTTGGCCACGCCGGGCAGGCTGGGCAGTCGCGCGCAGCGAAACTCGGTCTGGCCGACAAGGAATGCCTGGCACGGCTTGCGATACGTCGGAACTTGCTCCGCGGCGCGAGAGGAGTCGAGCGAAGAGGCAAGTGCGGAGCCCAGAAGGACGGCCGTCACGAGCGACGGCCAGTGGCGACGTCGGGAAATTGGGCGACGGCGGTTCGATGTGCTTGCGGTCATGGTGTGTCTTTCTCTTCCCCGTCGGGCACGAGCGGCCGCCCCGAGACGGTCACTTGGCTCATTCAGCCGTGTGAGATCAGTCCTGGAACAGGATCGTCGATTTCGCCCCTTCCACCGGCGGCGACAACTGCTGCTCAAGGAAACGCTGCTGCAGCCGCCACCAGGTATCAATGTACTCCCGGCCCACCAAACCATACGCGGTGCCCCGTCGGATCGCGATGCGACTGTGGACGGTCCGCCGGATGGCTTGCTCGGCCATCTGAGCATAGCCGCCGATGGAGGGCAGCGGGATGCCACCCATGGACAATAGCCTCGCCACCGTGTCGTACGCGCCAATGGCGGTGTGTATCCGCTGGACCTTGGTCTGAATCACGGCCACGGCATTGCGGTATCGCTGGGACCGCATGCCGGAGGAGATCCAATAGTATTCGGCCAGATCGGACGACCACATCACATCGCTCGCCAGGACCCAGGCGTTAATCGGCTCGCCGCCCAGGTCGTGGATCACGACGTTCATCCACTTGGTCTTTCCACTGTCGGCAATCCGTTTGACGACCACTCGGCAGTACTCGTTGTCGGGGGCCTTCTTTTCCGCGTCGTCCCGGGGCTTGCCTTGCTGGCCGGTCGATTCGTCCGGCGTGGCTTCACTGGCCCCGGTGTCTTCAGCGGCCCCGGTGACTTCGATTATTGTGCCGTACGGTGTGCCCACGCCCGGTTTGTAGACCGGCGCGTTGAGTCGGGCGAAGAGCGTGAAATCCTTGCCGGCCTCGTTGTAGTCGGCCAGCGCGTCGCTGTATCGGCCCATGTTCTTATACATGTCGCCCCGGTAGCAGAGCGTGGTCGGGTCGTTGGTCAACTGGATATTCGTGTCGAAGCACAGTGTCTTGATCCGATCCAGGTCGTGCTCGTAGAGACCGAGCAACCGCAGCCGTGCCGCGTCGGCCACGACCTCGTCGGCATAGACGCGAACGTTTCGCATGGTTGACATCTTCCCGATGCGAGGCGTGCGGTTCATCAGTTGCAGCGATTCGTCGCGGGAGGCCATCACGCGACGGCGGATCTGGCGCACGGCGGCGTTGCCGGCGTCGGCCAGTTGCTGCAAGCTCCCTCGAAGCCGGTCGTCCATCGGCACCCGCACGTCGATGTATTCCACCCGATTGCCCAGGCTGCCGATCTCGAACCACCCCTCGCCGAAGACGTGGGGCGTTTGCTCGCGTCCCAGCCGCCGGTCGACGCAGTCGGTTGTGTTGGCGGTAACGTAGTTGACGAATTCGGAGACCGTGATCCGGCCGTTGTTCCCCCAGGCGATATCGGCCCCGCCGCGCAGGGCTTGCTTGGCCTGGAAGAGAAAGGCGGAACGCTCGTCGGACTCCACGCCGTTGAGGCCGGGACACGTCCACGACCGCTGATCCTCGGCGCAACTGCAGAAGACGGTCGTATTCTTCGGCGGAGTGTAGAGCGAGCGAAACGCGCCGGCGTCGGCGTTGTCGCCCACCTCGGTCCGGCAGATCTCAAGGATTAGAATCTTGTGCTTGGCCCGGCATGTCTCCAACTGCCGGTAGACGGCCTGCACGGAGATTGCCACCTCGTCGATCCGGTCGAGATCGAGGCGGCGGTCGCAGACGTCGAGCGGACACAGATAGACGTTGCCTTCGACGGCCAGCCCGTGCAACGAAACGAGGATGAACAGCGTATCCTCGGGACCCGCCGCGGCGACCGTTTCGGCCAGCGCGCGCTGAATGTTTGCCTTGCGAGGTTTGCGTCCCGCGTCGGGCGCATCGTCGCATACCAATGTTCGCTGGGCATATCCGAGTTGGTCCAGCGCGCCGTCGATTTCGCGGATTTCGGCACACGCGTTGGGCAGCGGGCCAAACGAGCGGCTGTCGTAGTTCTGCGCCGCCACGAGCAAGGCCCGGCGCGCCGCCGGGAGCGGAACGTCCTTCGCCGGGGTATCCGCCGTTTGGGCCACGGCCAGCGCCGGCGCGAAGCCGACCAGTAGCAAAACGACACTCAGCAAGGGGCTGCCGCGCCGCTCGCGCCGAGACAACCCCGAGCGGGAGTTTGTCCAATTCGACTTGAACACCGTCATGACTCTCTCCTTCGAATAGGGCCAATCACGCGATCGATCATCCGCTGCAACGCACTACGGCAAGAATCCCCGTCCGTACGCCTTGAGAAGCTGTTTCGCCGGCGAACTCGCCGGCCTGCTCGTGGGCTGGCGGGTGGTTGTGGGACGACCCGCCGCGGCGCCGGCGGCTGTGGCGCCGACAGACCGGCTTCTTCCGGTGGGCGGCGTGCCGGCGGGAAACGCCTGGGCGTGTGCTCGGCCTTCTTCTTGCATCCGCCGGTTGTGATCGCGGCGAATGCGGACCATGTCCAGACTCGCGTCGTCGACCCAACCGCCAATCGATGCCCCGTCGGCGGTGATTTCCTCTTCGGTGAAAGCGTAGGCGTCGCCTTCTCTGGTGTTGGAGATTTTCGTGTTCAACTTCAGTGCATGAGCGAAATGGAGTCGGCAGTTGTTGCTGTCGTCGAGAAAGAAGTCGTCGATTTCTAGCAGGTAGCCGACGCCCAGCGTGAGTTCCGTCGGCGTGTTGCCCGTCTTTTCGGCGTAGACGCGCGTGTTTTCCCAAACGAAGACACGGAGCGGCTCCCGGTTCAATTGGCTTTCGCTCCATGCGCGAACGGCGTCGCCGGCGGCCGCAAAGGCCGTGTATCGCAGATGACGTGCCTTGTCTTGCAGCGATTCGTCGGCCTCCATGCCGGCGCAATTGGCGAATGCGATGGCCGCCGCCTCGGCGTCGTGATGAACGAACAGGAGCTTCAGAGCCGCGACGTACAGGTTCTCCTGTACCTCCCGGACCAGTGCCACCGACAGCTCGGTCAGGTCGACCGGTGCCTCGATAAAGGGCAACAACTCGAAGTCGTCGACGAGATTGTGTTGGATATTGGGTAGCGGATACCCGCGACTGGTCGAACGGTTCTCGACGTGCCGGAGAAACTCGCTGATGCGGACCCTGCCGTCGCCTTGCGCGACCGCTTTGGAAACGCCGGCCAAAGGCTGGTCGGCATATCCGGTGAACGCCTCAAGCACGATCCGCATGAACACGGTCAGCCGGGGGGCAACCTCGCTGTTGTTCTCCGCCCGCATGAATGCGAACGAGGGCATCCGTGCCAAGGAACGCGACGTCAGAACCGCCAGATTCTTCGGAATCGCTTGCTTCTCTGAACCGAACGGAATGCCCCCGGCCTCTTCGTCCGGCGTTTCACCGATCAGGCGCTCGGGCTCGATCGAGTGTACGTTCATCAACACGAGCTTTCGCACACCGGGCCCCAGATCGAGCGATTCGAGGACGTTCTTCACGGGAATCAGCGAGTCGGCCGCGCCCTCGCCTTTGATTGCGCGGCGTATTGCCGCCACGTCGGCGTCGCCGGGGACCAGGTAATCGGCGCCGTGAAGATGAATTCCATAGCCCGCGAAAGCGAGGATCACCAGATCACCCTCTTTGGCCCGTGAGCCGATGTCACCGATGCTGGCGTCGAACTTCGCCTTGGTTGCGTTCTCGTGGCCGTGGAAATGCCGCATGTGATCTTCACTTACGCCGGAGGCGATGATCTGCTTGTGCAGCGTCGCCATGTCGTCGCCCAGTGCGTCGATCGGTGCGATTGCGGCGTCGGCGAATTTCGTGGCCTCCATCAGAACGATCCAATACTGCGAAGTCTTGCCTTCGGGCACGTTCAGGCCCTGGTAGGGATTTTCGGTCTCTTCTTCAACCCGGTAGGGAACCAGATACTGCCCCGTCGCGGCCGAACTTCCGATCAGCCATACGGCGACGGCCAGACACACCAACCGCTGGGCGCCCGTGCCTTGGGTATCGCCGCCGGACGAGAAGGGAGCATTCACGCCTATCATCTTTTTCCTCCAGGGCTCAACTCATGGTCACGCAAAACCGAAGGTCTAGTCTTCCTGAGGGGATTAGAGCAGTCAACCCTACCCCTCTTGTGGGTGGATTTTGGTTTTCACGCTAGTGTTTTGTCAGCGCTAAGAATTAGGGTTGGGGTGGCTGGGGTCGAGCGCAGCGAGCCCCCAGTGATCCGCCTGGGGGCTCCCGTTGGTCGACCCCAGCCACCCCGGAATCAAGCGCTGCCAAAGCCTGGCCGTCTGTCGCGGATTCGGCTGAATTCTTGGGTAACCGGCTACCGACACGGTCGCCCGTCCCCGCGGCTGTTCCGCCGAAGACACCCGCGGGAAAAGGAAATTGCGCAGCAGGCTACGGTTTTCTCAGATTACCGTATGGCCGTGCCACGATAGCGAGGCAACCTCTTTGGCTTCCTGTGCGGGCTCTTCGGGGGCTTTTTCTTCAGCCTTCGGCGGATCGTTGAAGGCAACGACCAGCGCGAGCACGCCGGCGAGCATGATGCCGCCCGGCACAAGCCAGACCTTGCGCCATTGGAATTGTCCGTCGGCGGAAAACCGGGCCATCACGATCCCGGCCGGTTGCGTGCCGAGAAACAGGCCCACGCCCGTGGTGGCGGCGAAGACCAGCGCCTGCATCGAGCTGATCGTCCCTTCCTCGGCGATGCTGTCGGCGAAGATCTGTCCTCCGATAATGAAGAACATGTAGGCCAGGCCGTGAAGCGACTGGGAGCTAACGACCAGCCATCGTGGTTTGGTGGCCACGTAGACCGCATACATGATCAGCCAGCACCCGGCTCCGGCGATCAAGGTCAACTTAAACCCGAGTTGTTCCAAGCAAAGTCCCAGCAGGAAGAAGGTCGCCACGGCCTGGCAGGCCTGGGCGATAGCCATCGCGGCGGGCACGTTCTTACCCGGGACCCCGGAATCCTGCATGAACTGGGCCGTGCCCAGGAAGTAGAATTGCATCATCCCGGCCACGACCAGCGAGATCACCATGAAGATGAGGAAGTTGGCCTCCTGTAGCTTGGAGAAGGCTTGCAGGATGGGAATCTCGCCCGTATCGGCCAACTCGTTGGTCGGCACGATCGCCAGACAGAAGACACCCATCACCACCGAGAGCACGGCGGCGAAGATCAAGCCATCGCGTCCCTCACC
>CAYUIQ010000294.1:0-9904 GCA_964444795.1 uncultured Planctomycetaceae bacterium | reverse complement strand
CTGCGTTTTCTGGGGGCTCGCTGCGCTCGACCACCAGCCACCCATCTTACTTTCTCAACGGGCTGAATTTATTAGGACGAGTGGCGTCACATGCGGATCGCGGAAATCTATGCGTCGGTTCAAGGCGAGGGCTCCTTGCGGGGTACGGAAAGTAGCTTCGTGCGCGCCAGCGGCTGCAACCTGCGCTGTCGCTGGTGCGATACGCCCTACGCTTCGTGGCGGCCCGAGGGGGAAGACCGATCGGTCGACGAGATCGTTGCCGAGGTCGAAGCACTGGCGCCGCGGCATGTCGTGATTACCGGCGGCGAACCGATGCTGTTTGCCGAACTGATCCCGCTGGCCGACGAACTGCGGGCCAGGCAGTATCACATCACGATCGAGACGGCGGGTACGCTTTACCTGCCGGTGGCGTGCGATCTGATGTCGATCAGCCCGAAACTCTCCAACTCGACGCCGTCGGCCAAGGAGAACCCTCGCTGGAGCCCGCGGCACGAGCGCGTGCGTCACGCACCCGAGGTGATTCGCCGGCTGGGGAGAGAGTACGCGTGCCAGTTCAAGTTTGTCGTCGACACCCGGGCCGATTGCCAAGAGGTGGAGCGATACCTGGCCGAGTTCGCCGGGGAGATCGACCGCGGCGACGTGATGCTGATGCCGCAGGGAACCGACCCGGGAAAGCTGGCCGCGACGGCCGAGTGGCTCGTGCCTTACTGCCAGGAGCACGGCCTGAGCTTCACGCCGCGAGCGCAGATCGATTGGTTTGGCCCGACCCGGGGAACTTGAACCCGGGCCGGCCTGACCATGATACCTCGCGCCGGACTACGCCGTCCGTCGACGTCGCCGGGCGACAGCCAGCAGACCGAGGCCACCGAGGATCATCAACACGATCGTCGATGGTTCGGGTACGGAAGTCTGCAGAACGACGTTGGCGCCGTCGATGAGGACCGAGCCGTTGTCGATACCGGTGACGAGCCATCCGGAAAGGTCGCCCGCGCCGCTGAAGCTGCCGGCGGTGAAGAGGATTTCGGCGGAGGCTAGATCGCTGGTGCCCAGGAGGTCAGTCACGTTGACGGTCGCCGCTGAAGGCAGCTCAAGATCGCCGGTGATGGTGACCAGATCGCGGTCCGTGTCGCCGGAGAACTCCCATTCGATGCCGATATCCTCGCCAAGGATCAGATCGCCAAGGACGTCGATCTGGCCAATGCCGTCGCCGATGTCCAAGCTGGTGGTCACTTCCAGCCCGCCGGTATCGGTGGCGTCAATGGTGCCGGCGCCGGCGAGGTCATCGACCACGGCGGTGCTACGCCCCAGCGAAACCGGAAGCGCGGCGCCATTGTTGTACATGGCGGCAACTTCCGCATCGTTCAGGGCCCGGTCGTAGAAGAAGATGTCATCGAGATAACCGTCGAAGAACCCATCCAGCGAAGCCGGATTATTGTCGCGGTCTCTGGCCCCGAAGACCATTATGTCGGACCGAGCGGTAATCGTGCCGGTGGTATTGATCGATTCGATGACCGGGCTGGCCAGATCAGCACCGTAGAGGTACGTCATCTTTTTCGATCCATCATAGGTCATGACGAGGAAGTGCCACTCGCCGTCGATGGCCGGGCCGCTGTTGGGGACTTCCCAGTCGCTGCTGTCCAGGCCGCGGGTCGTCCAGTCCACACTGTTGTTACCACCATGCCTCCGCATTTGCCAGCCGCTTTCGCCCTTGGAGATGAACGGGCCCCAACCGCCCGGGGTGCCTTTGACCCAGGCGGCGAGAGTCATGGCGTTGCCGCCGTCGAACGTGTCCTGGTTTCCGCCGGTGTCGACCCAGACGGCATTGTCCGCGCCGTCGGACAGGTCCAGGGCGTTGCTGCTGCCGTTGCCGGTGTCGGTTGTATAGGCGATCGCACCGTAGGGATTGCCCCCTCCGCTGGCCGTGCCGTGATTGTTATTTCCGGACGAATCGTTGGGGGTCTCGTCGTCGAAGGTCCACATTCCCAGCAGGCCGTCGGCGAGCGTGGGAGCGGCCGTGCCGGAGAAGTCGGCACGGTTGGGCGTCGTGACGGTCATCGTCGTGCCTGCGCCGCCCAAGGTCAGGGTTCCGGCCTTGGCCGCGGTGGTGGCACCGCCCAACTCGAAGGCTCCGGTGGTGGCCGTGAACGCGGCCCCGCCGCCGAGACTCAACTGCTTCGATTCGTTCACGGTGATGCCGGCCGTGGCCACCAGCGTGCCCTCGGAGACCATCGTGTTGCCGCTGTAGGTGGCGGCGGCCTGCAAGGTGACCGTACCGGCGCCGGTCTTGGTTAGGTTGTTGTCGGGCTGGATTGCGGTACTCTCCCAGATGCCGGCCTGCGCGGCATCGGCCGGCTTGATGATCGGCTCGCCGCTGATGCCCGGCCCTCGGAAACGGAAATCGGCCCGCGAGCCGCCGCCGCCTTCACGATGGGTGAAGCCGACGAGGTACTCTTGTCCGGCCACCAGCGAAACTGTTTTCCAGCCGCCATCTTCCCAGGAAAGCTGCTCACCGCGGTTGCTTCCGAGCCCGGCCGTGGTCGATTCGAAGGTGCCGTTCTGGTTGAGGTCGAACCAGATGCCGGCCCGGTCGTCGTCGCCGGCGTTGCGGAACCCGTAGTCGCCCGTTTGCGGCGCGGTGAACTTGCCGACCCAGAGGTTGCTATAGTTGTCGTTCTGGCCGATCGAACCGGTGGCGGTGAAGTCGCCGTCGTCGTTGAAGTCGAGCCCCCGGTTGCCGGGTCCGCTGGTGAGGAACGACAAGCCATAGAAGCTGGGGCCGGCCAACGGATCACCGCCGCCCATCATGCCGGCGTTGTTGTTTAGATCCATGGCCACGCCGTCGTTGTTGATGTGGTACCCGAAATGGGCCAGCGAGTTGGCCGGCGAAACGGGCGAGTTGCCGTTGCCCAGCGGCTGCACGACAATGGTGTCGCCGTCGCCAGCGAAGGTGATATCCGAGATCAACGGCAGGTTCAGCGGCCCGTTGAGCGTGAGCGTGGTTCCGGCCGCGGAGTTTGCGATCGCGCCATTGCTGACACTAACCGGGACGTTCAGCGTTGCGGTTCCGAGGATATCCAGCGTGCCACCGCCGGCCACGGCGATGTCGGGCGTGTTGCCCAGCGCCGCGACGCTGCTGGCCTGCACCGTCCCGCCCTTTACGTTGAGGGCTCCTGTGAAGCTATTGCCGGCGTTGCTGAACACCAAAAGGCCCGAGTCGGTTTTCTCGATGTTGCCGCTGCCGCTGACGACACCGGCGAGGGTCAAGGTGCTGTTGTTGTTGACGTCGAATCGCGAGTTGGCGTTGACGGCGAGCGTGCCCTGCAGCGAGTTGGTGTTATTCTCGTTGTGAAGACGGCCCTGGTCCTGGCCGTTGCCGCTGTTGGCGGTGCCGTTGAGGGTGACGTTGTTAACCAGGTCAACGCCGTCGCGGAACCGCAGCGTGGCGTCGCCGTCGACGTTGATCGTGCCGGTTCCCAGGCCTTGATTGTGGCCATACACATCGGCGACGCCGTTGGTGATGTTGACCGCGCCGCTGTAGCCGGGGCTGTTCGCCCTGAGTTCGGTGACGCCGTCGCCTTCCAGCGTCAAGTTGCCGCTACCGGTAATCGGAGCGTTGATTTCCAGCCGTTCACCGCTGCCGTTGAGAATGGCCGTGAGGTTGTGGTCCATCGCCAGTCCGCCACGAAGGCGGAGGCGGGCGGAGCTGCCGGCAGCGACGCGGATGCGCGAGTTGCCGGTGGTCGATACGGCACCGTCGATGTTATTGGTACCACTGGGCGTGTAGATCGCGGCGTCGGTCGACGAGTTGCCCGAACCGTTGATGGTGACGTCATCGCCGATGGTGATGCCGTTGGAGAGTCGCAAGGCACCGCCGCTGTTGACAACCGTGCCGTTGCCCGCGCCCGTGGCGCCCAGGCCGGTGTTGTTGGTCACATGCACGGTGGCGCCGTTGTTGATGGTGGTCTGGCCCGTGTACGAGCCGCCCGCGTTGAGGTTCACCGTGCCGTTGCCGCTCACGATCAGCCCGCCGGAGCCCGAGACGCCGCCCAGAGTGACGCTGTTGGAGTCGTTGGCGTTGATCGTGTTGGACGTGCCGCCGAGGGTCGTGCTGGTGAAGCTGACGCCCTTGCTTCCGCTTCCAGGGGCGTTGATGCTCAGTTCGTTGGCTCCGTCGGGGGTGTCGGCATCGAAGGTCAGCGTGCCGTAGGCCACCCCGCCCATCGTGGCGGGAATGTTGATGACGTTGCCCATGCCGTCGACCTCGAAATCGTTCCCTATTCCGGCGGCCGGCGTCACGGTGAACTGGAACAGGCCCGGGCGATCCGAACCGCCGGGCTGGACGACGAGCCGGCCATGGGCATCGGGCGTCAAGTCGATCGTCGGCTCGATTCCGGAGCCGCCGCCGCGCTCGACTTGCGCTGCCAGGTAGTTGTACGTGCCGGGAAGAATGGAGACGGTGGTGTATGCGTTGCCGCAGCAACCGCGGTCGACGACTCGCTCGTTGCCGGCGGTGGCGCCCTGTCCGGCGTCGTTCTCGAAGATCCCGTCCTGGTCGAGATCGACGTAGATATTGGCCGGGTCGTCGGCACGATTGGTGCCGAACTCGACGTCGTACGCCGCGCCCCCATTCAGGTCCGGAATGATGATCTCGCCCATAAACACCGTGGCGAAGTTATCGTTCTGGTTCAGACCGGGAAGTCCGTCCAGCGACGTGGCAAAGCCCTGCGATGGGAAACCGCCGTCGCCGTTGCGGAAATCGTTGTCGTTGTCGTAGCGAATCCTGTCCGTGCCGTCGATGATGATGTGCGAGATCGGCGAGGCCAGCAGAATGCTGTCGGCGTCGCCGGGGATGCCGATGTCATCTATCCGGTTGTCACCGTTGTTTCCGGTGACGTTGTAGGCGAAGGCGTTCAGGGCATTAGGCGTGACGACGGGTACGCCAAACCCTTCGGTGTGGACGCCACCTCCGTTGAGGTCGATGATCGCCCCCGAGGTTGAACCGACCAACGTGACTGCCAAAGCCGTTGCGATCATGGTGCCAAACAGAGTTGCCATACGAAACATACTTGTGCTCCCGGTCCGTGATGAACAAACAGATCAAAGGTGAACGAAACTCAACGGCCCGGGCGTTTGCTCGAAAGCGCATTGCGCCGGGCCGCTAGACCTGGGGGCAAGCCGGTCAGTGCCTGAAATGCACCGATGACATCCCCATCGGTTTCCGAATCCTATGATACTTGGGGACTTGGGCGCGTCAAGCAATTTGCAGAAAATGGCTCGGAATTCACGGATTACCCTAAGTTGACCCTACTTTCGGGTGGTTCGGGCGAGCGAGCATTTCGACCGAGAGAAACCATCCCGCCAATCGCGGCAAGCGAAGAGCCTCGCCGACGCTGGTAGCCGGATTCGTGAGAATTCGGGCGATTTGTGGTATCCCCCGAAGTCTCACGACTTCGGCTACTACATCGATTCACCTGGGCTTTTTCCGCACCAAAACCCTCAACGGCGTCGCGTTTCAACGTATCTACACTTTTTCACCGTCTGCTACGCACACTGGGCACAACGCCATGGGGGTGGGACTGTGGGAGGAGGCTCGACGGAATCCTCGCGACGGATGGGCACGTCGGCCGGAGCGGTGAGCCCCAGCTTCACCCGGCTGCCATGGACTTCCAGCACCGTGACGGTGACGTCCTGGCCAACCACGATCGCCTGGCCCTTCTTTCGCATCAGTACCAACATGGCTCTCCTCCTTGAGGGGGTCGGAATGTTTTCGCCGGTTCGCGTCACGTTGTGGCTTGTGCCATCCCCGGCCGTTTTGCATTCCGTCAAAGGCCATGGGGAACATGCTATTTACAACAGGTAGAGTTGTCTTAATTGAGAGTATTTGCTCAAACTTGAGGGGAGTCAAGGCGATTTCTCGCGAATTGCTCGAATACGTTGGGGGGAGCCCGTTTTCCGAGCTACCCGAATCTCCCGAACTTCCCAGTCCTCCAGTTAATGGACCCACCACGCCGGCGCGCAGGCTCATCGCCTTACATAACGTCCGCAGGAAACTCTGATGGCAGGTAAGAGACGGCCGGGCCGAAAAGGTTCGCGTCGGTGCCGCCGGGGGTGGTGTGTCTGATCTTGGATACGGACGGTCGCCGGAAATGGTTCATTTCTCGGGTCGCGAAACGCCAGCCCACCCCGCGGTGCTGTAAGCAGTCCGGTTAATCGCCGCGAAGGGCGGCTACCAGCGGGGCTCTTGTCATGGCGACGACGCCGGCCAGACCGGTCATCGCCCCGATGGCCAGGATCCCGCCGATCGTGACGGTCAGCGGGAGCCAGGGGATCACCGCGGCCCCGGCCAGCAGATGCGGCAAGACGGCCACCACCGCGGCCGACGTGCCGACGGCCAGACCGGCGGTCAGCAGCAACCCGTTTTCGATCATCACCAGGCGGCCCAGTCGGCGGCGGCGCCATCCGGCGGCTCGCATGAGGGCCAGTTCGCGGCGGCGCTCGATCACGTTGCGCCACCCAACGGCGGCCAGTCCGAGGACTCCCAACAGCAACCCCAATCCGCCCAGGCTCTGGAACGTCGAGAGATACGTGTTCTGCACGGCGAGGAACCCGGCCAGGCGGTCGCCGGTCGTTTCGACGAACATCCCCTGGTCGGCCAGCCCGGTCTGCATCGCCCGGCCGACCTCCTCGATCCGCTCGTGCGCGGCTCCTTCGGCGGGGAGCTCGGTGAGGAAGAACCGGTAGCCGCCGGCCTCGGGGAAATGCTCCAGGAAGGCCGACTCTCGGATCAACAGATCGCCCTGAAAGATACCGTTGTTCAACAGGCCGACGATCTGCAATCGGACGGGCTTGCCCGTGGCGGTGGGCAGCTCGAACGGTTCCTCGCCCACGCCTCTCCACTTGTGCAGTGCGTACATGGCCGTGTTCTTTTCGATCACCACGGGGATGATCGGGTCGTCGTCGGTACCCAACTTGCGATCGAGCAACCGCCAGGGATTTTCGTTTTCTTCGTCGGTGCCGTCGGCGGTCGCGGCCCAATCGAACCCGCCGCGATCGATCAGCGCCGGCGGCACGCCCAACACGCGCGGCTGCCGGGCCTGGTAGAGGTTCAGGCAACTGGCGTCGTCGCCCGAGCTTGCTCGCAGGGGGAAAGTCGTGCTGCCGGCCAGGACGTCTCTTTCGATGGGCAGGATCCCCAGAGCTTCTTGCCCGTCGGCCGTGTTGAGGTCGTGATAGATGGGCTGATCGCTTTGTCCGGCCAGGGCGAATCCGCCGTCACCGCTGGATCGCGAGGGAAGCCGACCGGTGGGGTCGATATGAAAAGCGCTGACGGCGATGATCAGAAACGACGTGGCGGCGACCAGGCCCACGGTGAGCGTGCTGCGCAGGGGATTTCGGGCGGCGTTGCGCGCGGCCATGCGGAAGAGGTTCCCACGCCCGGCGGTGATGGCCGGTCCGGTATCCCCGCCACGAAGCTGGTTCCAGAACCATAGCAGCAGCGCCACCAGCACCAGCGCACCGACGCCGAAGAAGGCGGCCGCCCGGGCGTCTTCACCCAACTGTGTCACACCCAACCCGAGTCCCAAAGCGGCCAACAGCAACAGCCCGGCGACCAGGCGCAGCTTGCCCGAGGTCCTTCGGCACGGACTGTCGACCTCACCGGTCTGGCCGGCCAGAAGCTGCCGCACTTGCAGACGCCGCATGGAGCGGAGGGTCCAGAGAATGGTCGCCTGGGCGACGAGGGTCCCGGCGGTCAGACCGATCGCGAGGCTCAACCAGCCGACGTGCAACTGGAGGAAGGGCGTGACGATGGCGTCGATCCACATCGTTTGCAGGGCCCAAAGCATCAGCGCCGCGTAGCCCACACCCAGCGGCAACCCGGCCAGACTTCCCGCGGTGGCAATCACCAGACCTTCGGCCGCCAGCAGCCGGGCGATTCTTCGCCGCGTGAATCCCACGGCCAGCAGAGTTCCCAATTCGCCGGCCCGCTGCCCGATGGCCAATTGAAACAACAGGGCCACCAGCATCACGGCCGCGGCGATGACGAAGAAGCTGAACATCAGGAAGAGCACGTCGAACGGCGTGGCTCCCACCGAAGCGTCCAGCCCTTGTTGCTTGACCGGCTGAAAGGCGAAGCCGAGCGGCGCCGGTGGCAACTTGAGTCGTTCGGCCAGACTCGCTTCGGTCATGCCATCGGCCGGTGCGACGCGGAAGGACGTCGTTTGCCCAAACCGGCTACCCCACAGGCGGCGTCCGGTTTCCAGCGAGACGAACGCCTTGGGCGTGGTCCGGTGTTCCTTCCAGTACGTATCGTCGCGGCTGTCCTTGCGGAGCCAGTTGCGGTGGAAGGGGGCAAAGGGCGGGTCCCAGGTGCTGATCGACGCGCGATCGGTCACGCCGGTTACCGTGGGCGTAAAATCGGGGTCATCGGCCGGACCGTCCAGTTCGACGATACCAACCAGCTCGAATTCCACGGTTTGCTGCACGGACCGGCCGTGGGTGCTCTCCGGATCGAAGAAGGTGACGTAGACCGTTTTGCCCGTGTCGACCGTATCGTCCGCATCGTCCGTATCGTCCGTGCTTAACTCCCGATCGTCGGCCGCCCACGAGTTGAGCACGATCTTCGGCAGCCCGGGATATTCCCCATGTTCAGTGTCGGCGAGTTGCTCGAACAGCTCGCGATCCATCGGATCGAGCAGCGGTACATCGCCGAAATCCACTGCGGCGATTGTCGAGTAGGGGATGCCTTTGCGATCCTCCGGCGGTTCTTCGTCGGGAAAGTCGTTCTCCAAAGTGAACGGCTCGTCGTCGATCTGATTGGCCAGATAGATCAGCGCCCGTTGCACGTGGAGCCCCTGGATCGATCGGTCGATCACTTCCTCGGCGGCCGGTTCGATGAGCATGCGGTCGCTGGTGATGTTGAAGTAACCCCGCTCGGTCCGGCGGACCGTGATGCCGTAATCGGCGGGCTTGGGTTGGAATATCTCGGCCAGCGCGTCGTGGCCTTTCTGTGAAGGACCGTCCTGGGGCGTCCGGCCGGTGACCAGCACGGCGTTGACCTTGGCCACGGGCCGATCTCGACGCGGCCGGCGACCGGCCGGCGCCTGCAATTGCCCTTGCAGCCAATCGAGCGACACGTAGGCGTTAAGCGGAAGCTGCTGGTTGGGCCGCAGGTTGAATCGGCCTAAATCCGTGCGGGGAATGATGGCGGCCACCGTCAGCGTCGAGTTGTCGACCGTGTCGGTCTTCTCGCCCAACAGGCTCTCGCCGGGCACGGCGGAGATCGCAGGCAGGCGAAGTTTGACCTTCTCGCCCTCGACGACGCCGACGAGTTGCTGCCCCACTTTCACCTTCAGCCGGTCGGCCAGCGGCCGGTTGAGCACGATCTGTCGCTTCTCGGGCAGCGTCTCGGGGCGCGTGGCGCCGAGTTGCCAGAACCGCTCGTCGCAGCCGATCAGGTTGACCCGATTGGCCGTGGCCACCGGCGGTGCGATCTCCGTCGGGTCGACATCCGGGGTGAAGCTAATACTCGTGCGTAGCAGGATCGCGGGCACGGCCGCGTCGAAATGCTCCTGAAAACGGGGGTCTTCGGCCAGTTCCTCGGCCAGCGCCTCGCGAAAGAACCGCCCGGTGACAAGCACTTCGTCGACCGGGCCGAGTCGCTCGAGGGTTAGATCGCGAAGACTGCCCCGCATCGACTCTCCGACCAACAGCGCGCCGGTCAGCACGGCGGTCCCCGCCGCAACGCCCAGCGCCACGGCGAGGTTCATCCGCCAGTGATGCAGAAGCGAGGCAAGTACAAGTCGAAGGAAGGACATGGCTGGTTGTTTCAATTCCGGTTTTCGTGTTTAGCCGTTGAAAAAGTAACATGGGTGCCTGGCGGTCGAGCGCAGCGAGCCCCCAGAAA
>CAYUIQ010000293.1:0-9926 GCA_964444795.1 uncultured Planctomycetaceae bacterium | reverse complement strand
CCGCAAGACGACCGTGTGACCCGGTGTACAACGGCCAATTGTAGAAGGCCGCAGGGCGTTGGGGAAGCTCGCAGGGGGTTATTCCGAGGTCCATTCGGGCGAGCACTGCTCTTGCACCAGCGCGCTGGGCTCGGTACACTCCCCCCGCTTGTTTCCCTGGAAATCCCGGAATCGTGCAGCGAGATAATTTCTGCAAGTTGTTGTGTGTAAATGGGTTGCGGATTCTAAACGAAGAGTATCGAGGATGCTCCGTCTCCACTTCGGTCGCGGCGATCCGCACTCGCCCAGCCGATCACCGGTTCGGAAGGAAGCGGATGGCCCAGGTTGTTTAGGTATATTGGGGGGGCGCACAAATCCTTTCGCCCGTAGCGGTTGTTTTCTCTTGAAATAGAATTTGGGGCTTTTAGAATGGATAGTAAGGCCCCAACGTCCTCCATAAGTAGAAGGTGACTTATGAAAATGGCGGTGTTGGGTTTCCTTGCAGGTGTTGGTGTCGTGATGGTCCTCGGCGTGGAAGCCGATCAGCGGGTGGCTTTTGCCCAGCGTGCTGGCGGCCCCACGGCAACATCTGCCGGCGACGCGTTTGTCGCCGTGCAGACGACCGTCGGCGATGTCTACCAGCAAGTGGTTGTGATTGATCCGCGGCAGCAGGCGATGAGCGTTTATCACGTCGACCTGAAGACCGGGCGGATCACGCTGAAGAGCGTTCGCAACATTCGCTGGGACCTGCAGATGCTGCATTACAACGGCGACAATCCTCTGCCGCAGGAGATTCGATCGCTGCTTCCATCCTAACCTAAGACCCGGAACAGGTTTTCGGCCGGCGCGGCGGAAGCGACAGCCGGTCACTACCAACCGTCGGGATTTCCCGGACGGGGAGGTCCAAATGGCCCAAAAGTTTTACAAGATCGCGGAAGTTGCCGAGAAGCTCGGCAAGTCGGAAGACGAAATCAAAGAGATGGTCCAGCGGAACGAACTCCACGGATACCGCGACGGTGCGGCGTGGAAGTTCAAGGTGGAGCAGATCGATGAGATCGTCGCGAAACCGACCCCTGGGGAAGACGGCGACGTCCTGTTGAGTGAAGTCGAGTTGGGCCAATCGGATCCGGGCACTTCCGGTACGGTGATCGGTCCCAGTGGCGGACAGGGAGCCGCCGACAGCGACATCCATCTGGCGACCGACAGCGACTTGAATCTGGCTGCCGCGCCTTCGGAGGGTGACGAGTCGGGGGCATCGCAATTCGAGGATCTCGATCTGACGCTGGACGACGACCTCAGCCTGGAGGACAGCGGCCTCTCGCTCGATGAAGGGCTCGATTCGGACGCTGCCGCCGCAAAGGGCGACTCGGGCGTCGATCTGGACGACGACGATCTGGTGCTCGGTGGCAGCGGTACAGGCAGCGACATCACCATCGGCGGCGACAGCGGCATCTCGCTGGTCGATCCCTCGGACAGCGGTCTTTCGCTGGAAGATCCGATCGAGTTCACCGCCGCGGGCGACGAATCGTTGGAGCTCGGCGAAGACGACATGATCGAACTGGACAACCCGTCCGATCTCGATTCGCCCACGGAACTCAAAGCCGACGAGGATTTCCTGCTGACACCACTGGAAGAAAGCGGCGATGAGGATTCCGAAAGCGGCTCGCAAGTGATCGCGCTGGACGCCGCGGCCGGTGGAGAGGACGCCACCATGATCGCCGCCGGCGACGCTCCGATGGCCGCAATGCTCGATGAAGACCTCGGTGACGCCGGCCTGGATCCGATGGCCCTGACACCGATGGATTCGGCCGCTCCGATGGGCGCGGCGGCGATGCGCACCGACGGGACCCTGGGCGAAACGGCGGCCGTCTTGCCGGAAACCCCGTATGGACTGGGGTGGGTGCTGTTCGTCGGATTGCTCTTGATTCCCGTGTTGTTCATCACCGGGATTATGATGTTCGACCTGCTGCGCAACATGTGGAGTTGGAACGGTCCGTCGGACTTCAGCAGCCCCATCATGGACAAGATTATCGAGCTGATTGAAGGAAAGTAGTTTTCCCGGTAATAATCGCGGCGATTCGAAAGGAGTCGAATCATGTCGGCCAACCTCCGACGACCGGCGGCGCTCGCCGTTTGGGCTCTGCTGGCGTCCGGCCTGACCATCTCGACCGGCTGCGCGCTGGTTCCCAGGCACGATCTCGACCTCTGCCAATCGAAGAACTGCGAATTGGCTCAGCAAAATCGCAGTCTGGAGGCCGAAGTCGAGAACCTCCGCGCGAGTTGCCGCCAGCGAGAAGACCAGTTGCGCCAGACCGAAGCGGAGTTGGCGCTGCTGGAAGAGCGGTCCGGTTTGGATCGCAATCAACTGGCCAACTACCGCCGCGAGCGCGGCCACCTTCACGCCCAGGTCGATTCTCTGGTGCGCGACCGCGCCGGGGTGTTGCCCGCGGTGCATGCCCGGATGGTCGAGTTGGCCGGGAAGTACCCCGCCCTGCAATTCGACCCGGAAACGGGACTGGGAAAACTGGACACCGACATTCTCTTCGACAGCGGCCGGGCCGATCTGAAGTCGGGTGCCGAGGAGGAGCTTGCCACGCTGGTCCGCTTGTTGCGGTCGGCGGAGGCCGAGGACCTGCGCGTGATGGTCGTGGGCCATACCGACGATCGGCGGATTGTCGACCCGGCGGCCCGCGACGCGTTCCCCACCAATTGGCACCTCAGTGCCACCCGGGCTGTCGTGGTGGCCAATCGACTGAGCCAACTGGGACTCGATTCGGGGAGGATCGGCCAGGCCAGTTTCGGGGGCTATCAGCCCATTGCCCCCAATGTGGGGCCATCGGACCGGCAGAAGAATCGACGTGTCGAGATCTTTGTCATGGCATCTGATATACCCGTGGTGGGTTGGACCGAGACGATCCCCTCGGTCTACCGGTAGGTTGAGTGGGAAGTCGGAGTTTCCACCGCCGTGTAGCTACGGTCGCCAGACCGTGGGCCGAGCCCAATCCCACCGTCTGGCGACGGTAGCTACCCATGCCCCCATTACCCGTCTCCGGGCCGCCAACCCTGTCTTTCGCGGCGGCGAAGCCCTATAATCGGGTATGGTATCCTCGGTGATCCCCCAACCGGTTCCCGCCCCCTGTTCCCCGTCTTGAAACGCTCCATGCCCTCTTCCAAACATCGACCCACCGATCAACGGTCACCCGCGCCTACTTCCGCCCACTCCCCGACGGAATGGCTGTTCTTCGTTCCGCTCTGGCTGTTCAAGAAGTCGGCGTCGCTGGGTTTGGCCGTCGTGTTGATTGCGTTGTTGGCCATCGTGCTGGCCTGGGCCACGTATATCGCCAGCCGCTACGGCGACTCGGTGGCCCGATTCGCGATCTACCGAACCGGCTGGTTTGCCGTGTTGCTGGCCGTGCTGGGTATCAACGTGCTCAACGCCGCGCTGGTCCGGTTTCCCTGGAAGCGGCGTCACGTGGGATTCCTCGTCACGCACGCCGGCATCCTCGTGCTGCTTTTCGGCTGCTGGGTTAGCCGCCGCGGGGGCGTGGAGGCCAATCTGACCGTGTACGAAGGGCTGCCCGAGGGACGTCCTATCGGCGTGGCATTTAGCAATACAGCCCACTTCCGTTTGACGATCCATCCCGAGCCGGACGACGGTTCCGACGAGTTGGAGCAGATCACCGTGCCGTTTATCGGCGGCCCGTTCAACTGGGAAGATTACGACGATCGGTTTCCGTTTCCTTGGGCGTACGGTTATCGGAACCATGCCGGCGATGTGCTTTTCGATGAGGACAAGATCAAGCTGGAGGTATTGGACTACTACGGCGATTCCGGTTACATGCGGCCCAGGCCGTTGACGCTGCTGATCCGAGAGAAACCGGCGGAAGCAAACGAAACGAGCCCGCCGGAAGCAGACGAATCGGCCTTGCCGCGGACCTGGCATCCGGTCGAGTTGACGATTGCTCCGGCAAGCCGACAGAACGATCCGCGACCTTATGGAACGGGAAGTTCGTCCCCAAACCCGCACATCACCTACTGGGTCACCGGTAGTTTCGAGGAAACGCGGGCGTTCATGGACAGTGCTCCGGTGGGACCGCTGGGTACGTTGGGCCAGTTGGTGCTGCACGTTGGCGGCCGCAAGTTCCACGTCGGCGTTGCCGATTTGGCCGAAGACTGGCACCGCGGGGCCGTTGATCCGGCTCACCGGCCGACACGGTTTCCGCTGACCGACTCGAAGAAGAAATCGGAAGCGACGGGTCTGACGGTCGAAGCCACCGGATTTACCTTCTGGCCGCATACCGAGATCCGCTTGAAGCTCCACGGGCACGGTGATTCGCCGGTCGGGATCGCGTTGCGAGCCGACGCCCCCGAACTCAACCAACAGGACTATCGCCAGGGTGTTTTCGGCGTCTATTGGATCGACGCCGGCCCACTGACCGACGTGCCGTGGCTGGAGGATTACGTCCGTGCGTCGTTCCAGCAAGAGGTCCGCCCGTGGCTTGCGCAACTGGTCCGCGGTCAGGAAAGGCCGCCGGCCGATGCTTTCCGGTTGCTCGAAGGGTTGGCCCGCCGTCACGGTCCCTGGCTCCAGCAAGTGGTCCGCGACCAGGACACACCACCGGCCGACGTTGGCCCATTGCTGGAGGAATTGGCCCACCGACACGGGACCCCGCGGATCGACGTTTTCCAAGGGGCCGACCGCAGGCTTTATTGCCGCGAGTGGCGTTCGCCGAAGGTGGAAGTCAGAGGTCCTCTGCCGGTCATGGAAGCAAGCGAGAGCGACCGGAAAAAGGGCCTCAAACCCGAGCATATCGTAACGATCGACCAGTTTGAAGCTCCCATGCAGTTGGTCGTCGCCGAGTTCGATCCCGTCGACTTCCGCGGTTGGCGCATGGTGGGCAAGGCGTTTGTGAACAAGGAGAGGGGAGGGCAGAGAAAACAACCCCAGGTCAAAGTGCGGCTGACAGTGGACTCCAACGAGAGGGAATTCTGGCTGGCCCACATGCCCGGGCGGCATCTGTTTCGTTACCTCCAACCGGAACAGCGAGAAGAGATCCGGGGAAAGGGCCGGCGGGTGGCCATCTCGCTGAACCAGGACGAACTCTCGTTGGGATTTCGCGTCCGCTTGGAGGGGTTCATTAAGAGTCTCGACCTGGGAACCGACGACGTGCGCCGCTATGCCAGTCGGGTTGATTTTCTCTCCGCCGACCCTGAGGGAGAGTCCCTTTTGGAGGACGTCCAGATCGAGTTGAACGAGCCGATCGACTTTGCCGATCCAGAGTCCGGACGATCCTACCGCATGTTTCAGTCGAGCTTCGAGCCGGTAAAGGCCATCAGCCAAGAGAGCGACGGTTCTCGGTACTACAATCCCGATTTCCACGAGTTAACCGGTGATTTTGCCCCCACCGACCTCGTGTACGGCTCGGTCTTCTCCATGAACTACGACCCCGGACGAGGCATCAAGTACGCCGGCTCGCTGATGATCACCGCCGGCATCGCCATTATTTTCTACATGCGAACATATTTTCATCGCAAGAAGAAGAAAGTAGCGATTGGTGATTAGCGATTTGGTCATTGTTTTTTGGATATTGGTATTTTCCGACTGCAGGACATCGATTCATGGTTCATCGAACGGCTT
The DNA here is from genome assembly GCA_964444795.1 of uncultured Planctomycetaceae bacterium. Taxonomy (GTDB): domain Bacteria; phylum Planctomycetota; class Planctomycetia; order Pirellulales; family Thermoguttaceae; genus JABMRP01. Next base: position 4,309 of record CAYUIQ010000293.1, on the reverse strand, counting down.
TCATTCTTCTGGGCGCATTACTCCTAACCGGGATCGGCCTCGGGGCCACCGCCGAAGAGTCCGACGACGCGCTGGACTGGTCGGCCTGGGAGCAGATGCCCGTCTTCCGCGACGGCCGGATTATGCCCATGGACACGCTGGCCCGATCGAGCGCGGAGAAGATGTGTGGCCGAGCGAATCCGACGCTGGAACTCCGCAAGGCGCTGCCCGACGTCGATTGGTCGTCTCCGGCCATGGACGGGGCGAAGACGCTGTTTCCCGACGATCGCCAGCGTAAGTTTACCGCCACCGAGTTGATTTTCAGTTGGATGATCGAACCGGAAAAGTGGGAACAGGTCCCTTTTCTCAAGGCCGAACACGAGGCGATTCGAGCCAAGGTCGAGGTGCCCACGCACAACAGCGCGAGCAAACGGTTGAAATACGTTTCACCGCACCAGATGGAACAAGCCAGGGCATTGCAGACGCAGTACACTGAGATTCAACTGCGGCGAAGAGCCATCGTCAGCCGTGGCGAGAAATTCAAACCAACCGGCATCGACGAGAAAGTCTGGGAACTCTACGGGGCGTACGAACTATTTCGCATGATCGGCGTCAACGACTCGTGGCTCGATAATAGCTCCAGCCGATTCTCCGGAAGTTTTGAAAGGATCCTGGGTGCGCAGACGAAACTGCGACGGGACAAAAGGCGGTTCGACGAATTAGCCCCGGCGCTGGATTTCATGCGACCGGTCGAGATCGCTTTGCGGAACACCCTATCGGCTCAAGCGGCGCTGGATCGCACCAGGGAGAATCAGGAGGGCTCGGCCCAGCACGGCCGGTCGTTACCTCCCAATTCCCGGCGGAAGGCGCTCCAGCCACGCATTCAATCGCTCGCGGAATCGGCCGCGCTGCTGGCCGAGCAACTCGCCCAACTGCGAGACAACCCGCCCGAATTGCCGGCGGACATTAAGGGAAAAACTCGCCAGAAGATTCGCGATGGGATCGCCGCATTGGCCGCCGATGCGACCCTTCTCACGCGCCATGCTCGCGAGAGTTGGGCCGCGCTGTACGACCACGGCGTTGGCTCCCTGGCACTGGTTCCCGGCCTCAGTCCCGTGGCCTTGGAAGACCTGCGGGTGTTGGAAGACGAAACGCCCCCGTGGATCAGCCTGGAGATGCTGCTACACGCACCGGACGAACTGCTCTACGTCTACCTCGACTCCAAAGCCCGGGAAAGGGCGATTGAAGAGTTGAGCCCGATGCGGGACGAGATCCGCGAAGCGTTTGACGAAGTGAAGGAAGCCTATCTAATGGCCTCCGACTCGCCAAAGCGAGCGAAGAAATTCTCCGAAGCAACCGTCCGGTTCGCCGCCGCCGTGCAGAAGTTGGGGCGAGCGATCGAACCGTATCGCCAGAAACTGCGGATCGTCGACCGCAACGACGATCTGCTCGTCGCCAGCGCGTATCCCGCCGCCGAGGCCACCGAGAGAGAAATCTATTACAACCAGCTCGATCCGTTCTTCTGGTCGTGGGTCGTTAGCTTCGCCGCGGCCATCTGTTTCGGCTTGGTCTTTGGCGTGATCCGCAGGGGCATGTTCTGGTCGGGGATGATCTTGCTGGGCGTCGGCCTCTACTATGGCACCTTCGGCCTGATGCTTCGCTACAAGATCACCGATTGGGTGCCGGTGACGAACATGTTCGAGACGGTCGTCTTCGTGGCGATCACCGTGGCGGCGATGGGGATGTGGTTTGCGCTGGTACCGCTCACATGGCCGGGGATGAAGGTCGCCTGGCGGTTCACGGCCGCTCCGTTTACTTGGGAGCAGACGCCCCTGGAGAAGAAACAGGCCTCGCTGGTCGAACCGGCCGCGTGGGATACGGCCGGTTGGGTGCTCCTGGTGGTACGCGCCGGGTTTACCTGCTGGGTGTTCCTCAAGTTGGCCTGGACGGGCTACGGAAGCAGCGAGCACTCGCTATTCGCCCTGATGCCGCGAGCCGACGTCGGCACCCAGTCGATCAGCGCCAACGACTGGCTGACCTGGCTGGTGGGAATGGCCGTGCTGATCCCCTCACTATGGTATTTACCCCGTGCCATGGTTTCCGCGGCGCTGGCCCTGGTCACCATCCCCTGGACGCTCTATTGCGGACTGGCGGATCGGCCCCTGGAACACGTATATCGCCGCAAGGCGATCGTGTTCTCCGCGGCATTGATCGCCTTCGGAGCGTCGGTCCTGGGCTACTTCGCCCCGGTCTTCGACAAAGAGATCGGAACCATCCAACCGATCCTCCGCAGCAATCTCTGGCTGCTGATCCACGTACTGACGATCACCGCCAGTTACGGCGCGGGCGCCTTGGCTTGGGGGTTGGGTAACATCGCGCTGGCCTACTACCTGTTCGGACGGTATCGCCGTCCGTTGACTCCTTCGGCCGAGACACTGGCCAAGGGACACCGCCCGGCCACCGACCGCGCGATACCCGCCGGAGCCCTTTCCAACCGTCCGCCGGAGAATTGCGCCACGCTGGCCAAGTTCATTTACCGCGCCGTCCAAGTGGCCGTGCTGCTGTTGGTGGGCGGCACCATTCTCGGCGGCCTCTGGGCCGACGTCTCCTGGGGACGCTTCTGGGGATGGGATAACAAGGAAGTCTGGGCGCTGATCTCCTCGCTGGTCTACCTGGCCATTCTCCACGGTCGCTACGCCGGTTGGTTCGGCAACTTCGGCCTGACCGTCGGCACCGTCGTCGGATTCACCGCGATCGTGATGGCTTGGTACGGTGTGAACTACGTGCTGCCCGGCGGATTACACTCCTACGGCGCGGGAACCGGCGGCCAGTTGCAGGTGGCCATTACCGCCGGCATCAACTGGATGTTCGTCGCCGCGGCGATTGTGCGCTACCAATTGGAGACGCGCAGGCCGCCAAAGAAGGCTATTGAAGCGACCGCCCCGGCGTAGGTCGACGGGCCGTGAGATGATCTGCCGCTTCCTGTGTCCGCGGCAACCACCGCACCAGCCACTGCGCCTCGTGCGTGGCCGGCACTTGCGCCGCGCCGATCGGGCCCGCCATTCGGGCCAGCGCCGTCAGCGGTTGCGGCTGTACGCTTGGTTCGCCCAAGAGCAGACCCGACGACGGATCGCTCAAAACGACTCCCGCCATTTCGTCGGAGCAACGCCCGCGAACCTGCAGACCGCCGCCGTCGACGAAGAAATCGAAAGCTAACTGTTGGTAAGACAACATGCCTCTGGTGGCCACCGTAGCGATCCCCAGCCGCCAGCCCAACTCGTTGACCGCCGCGTCGATCAGTGATCGGCCGACATTGCCCGGTCCAGCGATTAGCGTTCCATCGATCCGCTCCAAGCGATTCTGGCCAAAGCGAGCGTGGCGAACGGTCAGTTGGGCCGTGCCGGTGATCCGGTGTGGGAAACGGTCCGATGAAATCGCGTCGAGATCGACCCGATCGACTCGCCCGGCCAGTTCTCCTGCCCAGGTCCCTTCCGATTGAACCAGCCGCACGTGTCCGCCGAAAAGACTCTTCGGCCCCAAACGACCAAAGACGGGCCAGATCTCCTTCAGCACGCGGCAAGGAATCAGGCCGCCGCCGGTGTAGAACTCGCAGTGCAGCGCCGGCGGATCGGCCTGGGCGTTTCGCTTCATGTAGACGCGAACCACCTCGGGCGTATCGTGGCCGACGATGCGAAAATCGAGCAGACCCTCGATCCCGTCGGCCGCCGGCCGGACGCTGGCTTGCAGGTCGGAAAACGCTTGGGTCGTCTCGCCCGAGCAAAGCGTCGCCCGGCCGGCCACCAGCCGCACGTCGACTTCCGCGGGAGACATCCGCCGACGGAACATGCGCTGAAGCAATTCGCCCAGAGGCTCCAACCCGGCGGCCTCGATCTCCGGCTCCGAAGCCACCAACACCAGAGTGTTTCGGGAATCACCCCCCTCGTCGTCGATCTCCTTCCACTCCGCTTCAACCGTCGGGCACCGCAATACGGTTTGGCCCGTCTCGCGCTCGGCCAGTTCGAGCCCGACGTATCGCACGGCCCCGGGATGCGGATGCTCGACCCGGGCCAACGAAACGCTCATCCCCAACGCCCGCTCCAATCGCCGCGCCTCGGCTTCGATATGCGATGCGCCCGACCACGACACACTCCATAAAGCCACGCCCGCCGTCGGCAGGACGCAGCATACGACAAAACCGGCCAACACCATTCGCCGCCGTGTGCGTTCGTGAAATGGGAGCATAAGTAGGGACTAGGGACTAGGGACTAGGGACTGGGGACTGGGGACTGGGGACTGGGGACTGGGGACTGGGGACTGGGGACTGGGGACT
>CAYUIQ010000292.1:0-9951 GCA_964444795.1 uncultured Planctomycetaceae bacterium | reverse complement strand
TTGTCCGCGCCCGGTGCGTATTCTTCCTTGGAGTTGAGCATCTGCTCCAAGGTAATTTCCTTGCCCGTATGGGCCGCCTTCCGACCCAGCGAGCTTACCAGACTGGCCTGCACGCCGCGCTCCACCTCGTTGAAAGGCTGGTCGGCGCGGATGGCGTCCACCAGATCGTTCCATTCGTTCTGATACGGATTTCCCTGGTCTCCCGCGACTTCCGACTTCCAGATCATCTTCGCGCTGTCGGGGGTTTGGCCCTTGTACGTACTCGACGGCCTCCCGCAGTCGCCACCCTTGGAGACGATTGCCGAGCCTTTGGTGCCATGCGCGTAGCTGTTGTAGATGGGGGTGCAACCCGCCATGCAACGTCCATCCATAATGAGCCGGGCGCCGTCGTCGAAGATGTATTCCACGGAATACGTATCGAAATTCTGATCGACGGCATTATTGCGATAATGGCGGCCACCGAGTGCCTGCGCCTTGACCGGCCAGGCGTTCTTCATCCAGCAGCAATGGTCGACGATGTGGATGTAGAAGTCGTTGAAACACCCGCCGCTGGCCCAGATGAAGCTGTGAAAACGTTGAATCTGCCAAAGCAACTCACTCGGCTGCCCGGGCCATTTCTGCGAGAACGCCGAGCCCACGCCGCCGCTCATCCGGTAGCCGCGCATGTTGACGATATCACCGATTTCGCCGTCGGCGATCCGCTGATGCAGTTCTTGAAGCGCCCGGCTGTGACGGGACATGAGTCCCACGCCCACTTTGAGGTTCTTGGCCACCGACGCTTCGCCCAGTTTGAGCATTCGACGGGAAGTGGGGCCGTCGGCCGTGAGCGGCTTCTCCATGAATACATTCAGCCCCTTCTCGACGGCGTAGCCGAAATGGACCCAACGGAACGTCAGCGGCGAGGCAAAAATGGCGACGTCGCCCGGCTTCAGACAGTCCATCGCTTTCTGGTAACCGTCGAAACCGACGAACTGTCGCTCCTGGGGCACGTCGACCCGATCGGCGAATTGCTTCTTGAGGTTGTTCGCGCTGCTTTGCAGGCGGTGCCCGAAGACGTCGGCCATGGCGACCAGCTTGACCGGACCCTGCTTGACCGACATGGCGTTGGCCGCCGCACCGGTCCCCCGCCCGCCGCAGCCAATCAGGGCCACTTGGATCGTGTTGTCCTCGGCCGCATGGACCCGAGGGACGGCCATGCCGACCAGACTCGTTGCCGCCGCAATCTGGCCGGAGTGCTTCAAGAACTCACGACGCGAGGAGACGTGTTTCGTGGTTTCGCTCATGGCGGACCTCCTGGTAGGTATGTGTTTGCGGTACTATTCCGAGAACCGGCACGCAACGGCACGTTGCCCCATATTCCCCTTTGGCGGAGTCTGTGTTCTCAATTATCGTTGCTCCACAACGGCGTTGCAAGGGATTGGCGAAAGTCGGCCCATCTCGCCCGTAAAACGGCAACGGGGTGGCCCAAATTCAATTGATTGCGAGCACACGGTCCGTGCCCCCAGTCCGTCGTGAAGGGCGGCGGTCAGATGGACTGGAGCCATCGAATCAGTCTTTCCAACCCGGACATCCGCTACCGCCCACCTGCCGTCGCCCCGGTCGTGCATCCGGTGACCGTTTCCGCAACCTATCTTTGGACGGTGTTGGGGTATGCGACCGGTGGCGATGCTGTGCTTGGCCCTGCCTGGGATGCGCCGAGAAACAACCTTGGTACATACGGAGAGAGAAAGCTGTCATGTCCGACAACATAGCAGACCAGAAGAAGGCCGTGCGACGGGCCTTCCGTCTGGGGACGTGCGCCATGATCTTGGCCGTCTTTTGGACGGCGATCATCGGCGTTTCACTGACCTGGAACCTGCATGAGCAAGAGCGGGCAACGGAGGAAGTGGCCCGCACTCAGGCGCGGGTCGGATTCGACAAAGACGTTCTCTACCGCCGGTGGAACGCCATGCACGGCGGTGTGTACGTTCCGGCGACGGAGACGACGATCCCCAACCCGCACCTGGACGTACACGAGCGGGACATCGAGACGCCGACGGGTCGGGCCCTAACGCTAATCAACCCGGCGTCCATGACCCGACAAGTTCATGAATTGGGCGCCCGGGCCAGTGGGGTCCAAGGTCACATCACGAGCCTCAACCCCATCCGCCCCGAGAATGTCGCCGACCTGTGGGAAACCGCGGCGCTTGAAGCATTTGAGCGTGGCGTCCCCGAGCACAGCTCGATCGAAGTGTTTCGCGGCGAGCCCCATCTCCGCCTGATGCGCCCTCTGATGACTGAGAAGGGATGCCTCAAGTGCCACGCTGCGCAAGGATACCAGGTGGGTGACGTCCGCGGCGGGATCAGCGTTTCGGTGCCCATGGCTCCCCTTCTGGCTACTGGACACGCGGCGATGATCTCGATCGCCGCATGCCACGGGTTCTTCTGGGCCCTGGGACTGGGAGGAATTGGCCTGTCCTACCGACATCTGCGCGCCCACATCCGCCAGCGCAATCGGGCGGAGGAGTTGCTGCGAAGACGCGCTTTCCAGCAAACAGAAATAGCCCGGTTCGGAGAAACCACCACATCGAGCTTATCCCTCGACGAGTTGTTTGAAATGGCCGCGGCTTTGATAGCCCGGGTACTCGGGACGAAATACGCGAAGGTCCTGGAGCATCGGCCCGAACAGGGAGTCCTCTTTCTGCGGGCCGGCATCGGCTGGAAGGACGGTTGGGTCGGCCGCAAATCGGTTCTCGACGGCGCCGGCTCGCAGGGCGGTTACACGCTGCTGCAAGCGGAGCCGGTCATCGCCGAAGACATACTCAACGAAACCAGATTCTCACCCCCGGCCCTCCTGACCATGCATAACGTGGTGGGTGGTATGACGGTGGCGATCCCGGGAATCGACCGTCCGTTCGGCGTCCTCGGGGTACACACCGACCGGATGCAGCACTTCAGCGCGGACGATGCCCATTTCCTGGAGGCCGTCGCCAACGTACTGGCCGGGGCCGTGCAGCAGAGACGGGCGGAAGAGCAACTGCTCCGCTCGGAGACGAAGTTCCGCACGCTTTACAACTCGACCAGCGACGCGGTCATGCTGCTCGACGAAAAGGGCTTCTTCGGCTGCAACGATGCCACGGTGCGAATCTTCGGGTGCAAGGACAAGGCCGAGTTCTGTGCCAAACACCCCGCCGATCTTTCTCCCGCCGAGCAGCCCTGCGGCACCAACTCCATGACCCTGGCCAACCGCCGGATCGCTACCGCCATGGAAAAGGGTAGCAATCAATTCGAGTGGACGCACAAGCGACAGGACACCGACAAGGCCTTTCCCGCTGAAGTATTACTCAACGCCTTGGAGTTGGACGGCCGGCAAGTGCTCCAGGCGGTTGTCCGCGATGTCACCGAGCGAAAGCGAGCCGAGGAGAGGATGCAGCGCGAGAAGGAACTGTCCGACGATATCATCAACAGCCTTCCCGGCCTGTTCTACGTCTTTGATGAAGAACGGTTCGTACGCCGGAACAAGAGATGGGAAACGGTCACCGGCTACTCGGCAGAGGAGCTGGAGAAGATGTACGGCCCCGACTTCTTCGAAGGCGCCGACAGAGAGCATATCGCGGACCGAATGCAGGCAGTCTTTCGCGAAGGCACCGCCGAAGCCGAAGCAGAAATCGTGACAAAGGATGGCCGGAAGATTCCCTTCTACTTCACCGGGCTACGCAGCATTCTCGACGGGAAACCCCATCTCGTGGGCTTGGGCATCGACATGACCAAGCGGAGGCAGACAGAAGCGGAACTGGCCAGAGCAAGAGACGAAGCGGAAGCCGCCAATCGGGCCAAGAGCGAGTTCCTGGCCAACATGAGCCACGAGATCCGCACGCCCATGACGGCCATTCTAGGCTTCTCCGACGTGCTTCTCGGGAACCTGCAAGACCCGGATAACGTTGCGTCCGCCAATACCGTCAAGCGAAACGGTCAATATCTGCTCGAATTGATTAACGACATCCTCGACCTTTCCAAGATCGAGGCCGGGAAGCTCGAAATCGAACGCATCAAGTGCTCGCCCAGCAAGGTGGCGCTCGACGTCGTGTCGCTGATGCGGGTGCGGGCCGAGGCGAAGGGTCTTCCCCTCGATTTTGAATACGCCGGCGGAATCCCGGAAACCATCATGTGCGATCCTACCCGGCTCCGACAGATTCTGTTCAACCTGATCGGTAACGCAATCAAGTTCACCGAAACGGGAAGCGTTCGATTGGTCGCACGGCTTGTGCAAAGCACGGCAAGACCACCCTGCCTGCGATTCGACCTGATCGATACCGGCATCGGGATGACCCCGGAACAAGCTTCCAATCTCTTCCAGCCGTTCACCCAAGCCGACTCGTCCACCGCGCGGAAGTTCGGCGGAACCGGCCTGGGATTGACCATCAGCAAGCGGCTGGCGGAAATGCTCGGCGGGGATATCACGATCAGCAGCAGTCCCGGCAAAGGAAGCACGTTCAGCGTGACGGTCGAAACGGGGCCGCTGGACGGTGTGCCCATGCTCGAAGACGTCACGGAGACCGTGGCCCGGAGCAGGCAGGAAGCCAAGGCGTCTGCCCCCTCCGCGGTCAAGCTCAACTGCCGCATCCTGCTGGCCGAAGACGGACCCGATAACCAGCGGCTGATCTCTTTCGTTCTGAAGAAGGCCGGTGCCGAGGTCATGCTCGCCGAAAACGGCCAGATTGCCCACGATAAGGCACTCGCGGCGCGAGAGGCGGGCGAACCGTTCGACGTCATCCTGATGGACATGCAAATGCCGATCATGGACGGCCACACAGCCACCAGAAAACTCCGTGAGGCCGGTTACACGGAACCGATCGTTGCCCTGACCGCACACGCCATGGCCGGCGACGGCGAAGAATGTCGCCGAGACGGGTGCGACGGTTACGCCACCAAGCCCATTGATCCGCAAACCCTGTTCGCCGCGATTACACAGTTCTTGGGGCAATCCGCTTCCGCAAAAGAAGCCCCGGAAGACGTAAGCAACCGGGCCGCGAACTCCCAAGCAACGTAGGGTGGGTTCAACGCTTGCGCAACACGAATACCACGTCTTCGGTCTGGGAAGTCACCCGCGCCGGCTCGTCGATGTCGTAGGCGAAGTCGTAGGTCTCGACCGGCTCCAACTCGGGGACTCGGGCCAGCAGGCGGCGAAACTGGGCGGCCGTGTAAGTGCGAAAGTCGAGTTCGTCGGTGAGGCGGAATTGCCGCCGGGGCGTGTAGACGTCGAAGGTAAATCCCACGCGCTCTTTTCGCCGCCGGCGATCGATCCGGATCGACCACATCCGCGAGAGGATGCTCAGATGTCCGCGCCGGGCCGACCACGATTCTTCGTCGCACGAGGGCGGTCCGGCCGGCGTGAGGTGCAGCCCGAGCACGTACACCCCCCCTTTGGCCAGCGCCGCGGCCACGCACCGCAAGTGGTTTTCGGCCGCCTGCTCGCTGGGTAGATGGCGAAAGCTGTTGATCGTATTGAAGGCGGCGTGGGCCTTGGGCCGTAATGTGAAGTCGGACATGTCGCCCAGGCCGGCCGTGGGAGCGAACCCGTGCCGCACCAGCCGCTTGTTGCAGTACTCGACCGCCTGGGGGTTGAGATCGTTGCCGGCCACTTCCAGTCCGGCGGCGGCCAGCTTCACCAGCAATCGCCCCGTGCCGCACGCCGGCTCGAACACCCGCCGCACGGGCCGACGTGCATGGCGGGCGAAGCAGGCCAGGAGAAAATCGTACTCCGCCTTCCAATCGGCCCCAAACAACACGTCGTAGTACTTCGGATAGTCGTAAATGTTGCCTTCGATCACTTCCATGGCTTTGGTCGGCCTCCTGTTCCCGCTTGGAATTCCGAAGGTATAATTCTAGTGAAGAACCCTCGATCCCGAAAGGACCACGGCCATGCATCTGCTTCTTGCCACGCCAGCCCTCTTCTGCGCGCTGGTGCTCCCATCACCGATGTCGGTCGACGTGGAAATTCGCGTCGGCGGTGCGAGTTGGGCCACGATCGACGACGACGGGACGATCCGCATCGGCGGCAGTTCGGTCGGCAAGTTCGACTCCGACGGTACCGTGCGCAAGTCGGGAAGTTCGATCGGAAAGGTCGAATCCGACGGCACGATTCGACGCGGCGGCAGCTCGATCGGAAAGATCCAACGCGACGGGGTCATTCGCCGCTCGGGCAGCCAGATCGGACGCATCGACTCCGACGGCACAATCCGTAAAGGCGGCTCCTCGTGGGGCTCGGCCTCCCGTTGCCGCGATCACGACGCCCGCCGCGGCGTGGCGGCTGTGCTCGTGTTCTTCCGGTCTGATTACTTCTGAAGTAACGCCACCACCCACCGTCGACGGGTGCCTGGGGTCGGAGGTTGTCGATACACTCTTTGACGGTGTCCAGCGGCGTGCCACCGTAGCGTTCTTGCTCGACGATGTACCACTCGGTGCCGCCGGTCGTTTCGCAGATCTCGAAGACGGCCTTCCAGTCGACGTCGCCCTTGCCCACCGTCGCTTTGGGCCCGCCGCCGTGTTCCTTGAGGTGGATCGTCGTGGTCTGGCCGGGAAATTTCTTCAACACGGCGATTGGATCGCCGCCGCCGCCGAGGCAATTGCCCGTGTCGAGTTGCATCACCATCTCGCGGTCCGCCATGCTGAAGAGAAGATCCCAGGCCGTTTCGCCGTCGATCTTTTTGAAATCGCCGCCATGGGCATGGTAACCGACGCGCATCCCCAGCGGCTTGGCCTTGGCGATGAGTTCGTCGTACACCGCGGCCGTTTTCTTGATCGCCTCGACCGAGGCCAGGCGATCGTGGGGCATGCCGGGCACGATGAGATACTTGTTGCCGATGGTCTTGTTGAACTGGGCGGTCTTCTCGAAGGCATCGCCCAGCAGGGTGTCGAGCCGGGTGTGGCTCCCGCAGCACTTCAGCCCGTTGTCGTCGAGCAATTTCCGCAGTTGCTCGGCGTTGCGTCCGTAATAGCCGGCGAATTCGACGCCCTCGTAGCCCATCTTGGCCACGGCCTCGAGCACGCCGGGCAGGTCCTTGCCGCAGTCGCCGCGGACCGAGTACAGTTGCAGACCCAGGGGGATTTTCTTTGCGGCCGCCGCAGCCAGCGCGCCCAGCGGATGGATTCCCGTTGCCAACGCCGCCGCGGCGCCCGCGCCGGCTTTGAGCAGATTTCGTCGTGAGAAGTTCATCGTATCTCCTGGATTGTTGGTGGATCACTGCATGTCGTCGTAACCCGAAGCGTAAGCGAGGCCCCGCAGTCTGCTGAATACTCGATTGTACTCACCCCCAATCGCCCGGAGCAAGCAAACGGCGGCTAAAACCACTCCCGACGAGTGGAGTGGTAATCATCTGTAAGAGTGGTTAATCAGGATTGACTCCAGCGTCGCAACCCGTATGATAACAACCAGTTAGAGCACCTAACCGCCACCGTTGGGTAGTTTGTCGGGCCCCGGATGTCCAGGTATATCGTATAACTTATCTGTATCCAAAACACCGCGAATCCAGAATACTGTCGACCAGGAGATCGTTGCGATGACCGCATGTTCGGTGAGCCCCCAGGGCGAGACCTTTCCGATTCCCAGCGATGCCGACTATGCCACGGAAATGACCCGGCTGGAAAAGCTGGCCGCGGAGGCGCGATCCGAGGGCAAGGAGGTCGTCGTGGTGATGGGCGTCGGCTTCGTCGGCGCGGTGATGGCGGCGATCGTGGCCGATTCGGTCGACCGTGAGACGGGCCAGTCGAACAAGTTCGTGATCGGCTGCCAGAGACCCAGCACGCGCAGCTATTGGAAAATTCCGCTATTGAACCGGGGCGAGTCGCCGGTCAAAGCCGAAGACCCCGAGGTCGATCCGATGATCGCCCGGTGTGTGAAAGAGAAGAAGACGCTTACGGCCACGTTCAACAGCGATTGCCTCGCGCTGGCCGACTGCGTGGTGGTCGACGTTCAATGCGACTATACGAAGACCGAGCTGGGCAACATGCGCTCTGGCGAGGCCGAGATGAGCGCCCTTGAGGCGACCATGCGGACCATCGGCCAGAAGATTCTCCCCCATTGTCTTGTGTTGATCGAAACGACCGTGGCGCCGGGCACCACGGAATTCGTCGCTTGGCCGATCATGAAGAAGGCGTTTGCCGCGCGAAAGCTCACCGGCGAGCCCCTGCTGGCCCACAGTTTCGAGCGGGTGATGCCGGGTAAGGACTACATCTCGTCGATCCGGGATTTCTGGCGAGTTTGCTCCGGCTGCAACAAGGAGGCCCGGGCTCGCGTCGAGAAGTTTCTCCGCGAGGTGCTCAACACGGAAGAGTTCCCGTTGACGATTATGGACCGGCCGATCGAATCGGAAACGACGAAGATTGTCGAAAACTCGTATCGGGCGTCGATCCTGGCGTTTCTCAACGAGTGGAGCCTGTTTGCCGAGCGAAACGGCGTGGACCTGATCAAGGTGGTCGAGGCGATCAAGGTGCGGCCGACCCACAGCAACATTATTTTCCCCGGCCCGGGCATCGGCGGATACTGTCTGCCCAAGGACGCGGGGTTGGGGTATTGGGCTTATCGCCACATTCTCGGTTTCGAGGACGGCGACGCCGTGTTCAAGATGAGTCCCACGGCCGTCGACATCAACGACACGCGCTCGCTGCACGTGGCCGAGTTGACCCGCGACGCGTTGCGCAACATGGGCCGGTACATCGCCGGGGCCGACGTCGTGATCTGTGGGGCCAGCTATCGGCAGGACGTCGGCGACACGCGGTACAGCGGCTCGGAGATCGTCGTCCGCAAGCTGACCGAGATGGGCGCCGAGATGCGGGTTCACGACCCCTACCTCGACCACTGGTACGAGTTGGAGAAGCAGAAGGTCTACCCGGCCCCGGGCCATTCCTGGTCAAGATTCTTCCGCAACCAGGACGAGTTGGAGAACATCCGCGTGCAGAGCGACTTGCCCGCGACGTTGGCCGGCGCCGAGGCCGTCATCCTGGCCGTTCCGCACACGCCGTACCTGAACCTCGATCCGGCCCAAGTCGTCGAGTGGGCCGGCGCGCCGCTGGCGGTGGTCGATTGCTTCGGCATGCTCTCCGACGACGACATCCGCAAGTACTTCGCCCTGGGCTGCGAAGTGAAAGCGTTGGGCCGCGGCCACATCCAACGCATCAAGAAGGAAGTACGCGAGCAGGTGACCGTTTAGCAGCCGGCAGTTGCGTCTCGCTGTACTGCACAAATCCCGCCGCGGGATATTTCGTGGGTGGCACCGGTCGACCGTTAGCCCGGTTCACCGGGCTTTGCCGCCGCAAGCGGTCTTAGGCCCTTGCTTCAGCACGAGTTGATGAATGACCATCGCGCTGGGCCCCAGTCTCACCCGCATGCATCGCCAGGCGACTGGGGCCATAGCTCATCGAACTGCCTCAGTTGGTCAAAGGTCGCATCATCAAGGACGAACTGAAACTCCACCACCTGTTCCATCTCCAGCTTGGCCGCCAGCTCAGCCGTGAAACCGAGACGGATCCGATCCCGTTGAAGTCCTAGAAACTGCGGGGGACCAAGGCCGGAACGTATCGGCATTTCCCTTGAACAGTGTCCATCCATGTCGATTGTCAGCGACGCGGCACAACCAATTGCATCTTCCCAGCCAAAATGAAGCCATCCCTCGCCATGATCGAAGTCAGCGACTATGCCCACCTTCGCATGTATCTCTTGCATGGCCGTTATGTCCGCCCAACCTGCTTAGGGAAAGATCTCGCATAACACCCGCAGTCCACAAGCTTGCGGCCCAACTCGCGGGCAACCCATCGTCGCAAGTCGAATTATAGCCGCGGGTTGCTCTATTGTCACGCCCGCTGCGGCGCGCTGGACAGTTTCTCTCTGGCGATTGTGAGACTGGGCGTCAAGGGACTCTTCGATTTCACTCCTTCCCCACCGGCCTCGTGCCGGTGGCTTGCTGGTTTGAAAAC
>CAYUIQ010000291.1:0-10116 GCA_964444795.1 uncultured Planctomycetaceae bacterium | reverse complement strand
CTCTCTATTCGGGGATTGTTGGCAAACGGGGACTATTGGCAAACAGGGGCGTTTTCCAGCGGTTCTCCACGTTTGGCAACCGAGAAAAGGCACCCGTACTTCACACTCTACAGTAACCACTCTCATTTGCTCTGAAAATGCGAGCCGGAACTCTCCGGAAACCCGCGTCCACGCACCGCAAGCCACTCTCTCATTCATTGAGCTGCCACCGAGACTTCTGCATATCCAGAGAAGGAAAGCGATGACGAGTCGTCGCACTCCAAAGCGACTTCCCGTCGCTGAATCGGAAGTCCTTGTATAGCAGTGACTTACAACTGAGATGACGAGCAGTTGTTGCCCCCCGCATTGGCTAAATTCTTGCCGGTCCGGCTACGGACGCGGCAACTCCGGGCACAAGTGCCCGGGCTAAACGGGTTGATTAGGATTCCATCTTGACACAGTTGCCAAAATTCGGACAATCGTCGCCGCCTTGGAGCGGTTTGGCTACCCCTGGGAATGGATTCCGGGATGCCGAAGAGAGCTTCTCATTTCCGCCGCCTAAGGGACTGCCGGGCAAGGAGGCCCGGTCTGATGCAAGTATGCCTCAGCGGAAAAGACCGAATCGGCCTGCGTCGGCTCTTGCCGGATGCCGAGTTCACCGGCGCCGACGACGTCGGTGTGAACTCGTGCGCCAGCGATTCGCGGCAAATCCGCCCCGGCGACCTGTTTGCCGCGTTTCGGGGTACGTCTGACGACGGACACGACCACATCGATGAAGCGTTGGCCCGGGGTTGCTCGGCGATTCTGTCCGAACGGGCCGTACCCGAGGCACCGGTCCCCGTCTGCATTGTTCCCGACGCTCGAGAAGCCTACGGCCGCTTGTGCCAGATGCTGGCCGGACATCCGAGTCGGCGGATGAAAGTGATCGGGGTAACCGGCACCAACGGTAAGACGACGACCTGCTGTCTGATCGCCGGCGTTTTGAAAGCGGCCGGGTTCGACTTGGGGATGACCAGCACCCTGGGATATAGCGACGGCCGGCGCATTGCCGACGCCGCGTTGACCACTCCCCCCGCCGAACAATTGGCCCAGTGGCTTGCCCGAAGCGAAGAAAACGGCTGCTCGCACGCCGTCGTGGAAGTTTCCAGCCACGGCCTCGATCAATCACGCCTCGCCGGCGTCGAAATCGACACGGCCTGTATCACCAACGTGCGCCGCGATCATCTCGACTACCACCACCGCCTGGCCGACTACCGGCGCAGCAAGGCGAAACTGCTAAGCCATCTGTCGCACCAGGGGCTGGCCGTGCTCAACGCCGACGACCCGGTCTCCGCCGCCTGGCTTCCCCGCGTTGCCGGACCGGCGCTGACGGTCGCCATGCATGCGCCGGCGGAGATCACGGCCACCGTACTTGAGCGCTTTGCCAGCGAGCAGACGTTTCTGCTCTCCGCGGGCAGCCACTCCGTGCCCGTACGCACCCGAATCATCGGCGACGCGCATGTGTCGAACTGCCTGATCGCCGCCGCGGTCGGGTTGGCCCACGAAATCGATCTGACCACGGTCGTGCGAGGATTGGAATCGATCGACTACGTGCCGGGACGGTTGGAGCGGATGGAATACGGGCAGCCCTTCGGCGTGTTTGTCGACTACGCCCACACGCCCGACGCGCTGGCCGCCAGTTTGCGGACGCTGGGGGAAGTAACACAAGGAAAGCTGATCTGCGTTTTCGGCGCCGGCGGCGATCGCGACGCGGCCAAGCGACCGCTGATGGGCCGGGCCGTCGAGCAGGCGGCCGATGCGGTGATCGTGACGAACGACAATCCGCGTAGCGAGGATCCCGGGGCCATCGCCGGCGATCTGACCGGCGGCATGGAACATCCCGATCGGGCCGACGTGTGCTTGGATCGGGCGAAGGCCATTCGCCGAGCCCTGAACATTGCCCGGCCGGGTGATTGCGTATTGATCGCCGGCAAGGGCCACGAGACACATCAAGTCGTCGAAGACCGGCGGATTCCTTTTTGCGACGCCGCCGCCGCCCGAGAGTGGTTGCTGACGGTCGGCAAGGCGGTCTACGGCAACGTACAGTAAACAGACGAGCGATACTTCCGTGAAAACCCCCGCGATTGGAAAACTCCACGAGGTGATCGGCGGCCGATGGCTATCGGCCCCCGGCGCCGCGCGCCAGAGTCTGTCCGGCGGGGTGCATCGCATTGTGACCGACAGCCGCCACGTCGAGCCCAAGGACGTATTCTGGGCGCTGTCCGGACCACACTTCGACGGGAACGATTTCGTCCGGGAGGCGTTGGACCGGGGAGCGACCGGGGCGGTGGTCAGCCGGCCGATCGAAGCGCCGGCCGATCGCTGGGTGTTGCGGGTCGACGATACGCTGGACGCCCTGTGGAAGCTCGCCGCGTGGAAGCGGCGGCAGTTCCACGGCGAGTTGGTGGCCGTGACGGGAAGCGTCGGCAAGACCACCACGCGGCAGATGATCGACACCGTGTTGCGAGCCGGATTGACGGGAACGTGTAGTCCGCGGAACTACAACAACCGGTTCGGCGTGCCCCTGAGTCTGCTGCAAATCGAACCGGAACACGACTACGCGGTGATCGAGTTGGGTGCCAGCGGTCGCGGAGAAATCGCCGAACTGGCCCGGCTCTGCAAGCCAACAATCGGCGTCATTACCCAGATCGGCGAGGCGCACTTGGGCGGCTTCGGCAGCCGGCAGGTCATCGCCGAAACCAAGGCGGAACTGCTCGACGCGCTGCCGCCGGAGGGAAAGGCCGTGCTGGGCGACGATCCCTGGCTGCGGCGGCTGGGACAGAACACACCGGCCGGCGTGATCCGCGTGGGACGCGGCAGCGATTGCCACCTGACGGCGACCGACGTCCAATTCCATGACGGCGAATTGTCGTTCTCCGTCGACGGGCACACCTTCCGCGTGCCCGTCTGGGGGCGACACAACCTGACGGCCGCGCTGGCGGCGGTTGCCGTGGGGCAATTGCTGGAGTTCGAGCCGGAAGTGACGGCCCGGGCGCTGGGCCGGTTCGAGTCGGTACCTCTGCGGTGCCAGGTCGAGGGAATCCGCGGCGCGACGATCATCAACGATACCTACAACTCCAGCCCCACCGCCATGCGCGCGGCACTGGAATTGTTGCGAGAGTTCGACAGCGAGGGCCGGCGAATTATCGTCTCCGGCGACATGGGCGAGTTGGGCGAAGAAGCCGTCAGATTGCACTATCGCTTGGGAGGCGAAATCGTTACTGTCTCCGGAGCCGACCTGCTGATCGCTTGCGGGAAGTATGCCCGGCACGTGGTTGCCGGGGCTCGTGCCGCCGGGATGCCCAAGAACCGGGCGATACCCTGCGACAGCCCCGAGGAAACACTCCCCTACCTGGGCCAGGCGATTTTGCCCGGCGACCTCGTGCTCGTCAAGGGAACACGCACCCTGGCCATGGAACGGATCGTTCGGGCGATGGCCGATTTCCCCTGCCGGCGAGGTGCCTGAAATCCGAACACGACCATCAACACGAAACAGCGAGGAGTCCCATCGACTGTGTCGAGTTTGCGGGAACGCGACACAACCCTCCCTCCTTGGGTTGGAGCTTGATCTCGCCGGGAGTATACGGCTCTTGGGTCAGCCGTTTCGGCGAGTGCTTCACGATGGGGCTTCAGACTGAGCGCCGGGGCGGCGTTATGCGTCGCTCCGGCTGCTCAGGGATACACCAGTGGCCCGTCTTCCACGGGCCCGTTTTCCGCGGGCGCGCTTTTCACGGGCACGCTCTTCACGGGGGCACCGGGTCAAATGCTACACTGGCTGTTGGATCGCCTGGCGCGGGCCGGGTACGACGGGTTTCCGGCGGCGGTCAGCGCCGCGATGGAGAAGATCACCTGGCGCGCTTCGGTCGCGGCAATGATCAGCTTCGCGCTGGCCCTGGCGCTGGGCCCCCGAATGATCGCCTGGTTGCGATCCCGGTATCGCGAGCCCGTGGTCAGCGACTCGGACCACATTCGCCGGCTCCACCGTCATAAAGACGCCACTCCGACGATGGGCGGGCTGTTCATCGTGGCCGGACTGGTCGGCGGAATCCTTCTGCTGGGCGATCTGGGAAACGCCTACGTGCAAACGGCCATTGTGCTGGTCCTCGGGATGGGTCTATTGGGAGCCGTCGACGACCTGACCAAATTGGCCGGTGGCCGAGGGATCTCCGCGCGAGCCAAACTGGCCGGCCAAATTGCCGTCGCCCTGGTGGCGGTCGCCCCACTGGCGTGGATTCACTCGCAAACACCCGGCGGAGCGAAACTGATCGTACCCGGCGTTGGGGGGATCGCCGTCGGAGCGGCGTTTGTCCCGCTGGCCGTGCTGGTCATCGTCGGGGCCTCCAACGCGGTCAATCTGGCCGACGGGCTCGATGGATTGGCCGCCGGATGCCTGATCTTCACCACCGGAGCCATGGCCACGCTAACCTATGTCGCCGGGCACGTCGAGTGGGCCGGGTATCTCAATATCCCCTACGTAAGCGGCGCGGGTGAGATGACGGTCGTGGCCGCCGCGATGATCGGCAGCCTGCTCGGATTTCTCTGGTTCAACTGTCATCCGGCCCAGGTGTTCATGGGCGATACGGGCTCGCTGGCCTTGGGCGGATTGCTCGGGTTGTTGGCCGTCGTGGCTCGGGGCGAACTGTTGCTGCTCGTTGCCGGCGGTGTGTTCGTCGCCGAAGCGGCCAGCGTCATCATTCAGGTGGGATACTACAAATGGCGCCGCCGGCGCGTGTTTCTTTGCGCGCCGCTGCACCATCATTTTCAGTTTTTGGGCTGGCCGGAAACAAAGATCGTCGTCCGATTCTGGATTGCCTCGGCGCTCTGCGCCGTGGCCGGCCTGGCAGCGCTGAAGTTAGGGGTCCGAGAAGACACCTCGCCGGACCGATCGACCGCAACCGTCGTGCGAACCGCCGCGCAGGACGATACTCATCCATAAACGTGAACCGAATTCCATGCGAAATTCTCAAGCACCCCATGTCGTTCTGACCGGAGGCGGCACCGCCGGGCATCTGTTTCCCGGGCTGGCCGTGGCCGAGCAGTTGGATCGCGACGTGCCGGGAATCAAAATCACCTTTGCCGGCAGCGGCAAGCAATTCGAATGGCAGCACGTGGCGGCTGCCGGATTCGAGTACGTCGCGCTGCGCTGCCGCGCGTTGCCACGCCGGCTGCGCGACCTGTTTTCCTTCCTCGCCGACAACATCGCCGGCTACCGCGAGGCCCGGCAACTGTTGCGACAGGAACGGGTGGACGCGGTGGTCGGTTTGGGCGGTTTTGCCAGCGCGCCGATGGCTCGGGCCGCGGTGCGGTGTGGCATCCCCCTGGTGCTCTTGGAGCAGAACGTCGTGCCCGGACGCGCCACCCGTTGGTTTGCCAAAGCGGCCACTTGTGTGTGCGTTGCCTACGAGGCGACCGGCACGTATCTGCCGGGGCAGTGCAAGGTCCGGGTTACGGGAAATCCGCTTCGCCAAGCGTTCGTCGACGCGGCCGGCGCGGTTTCGTCGCCGGGACCGATCTGCAAGCTTCCCCAACGGCATCTGCTGGTGCTTGGCGGAAGTGCCGGTGCGCAATCGCTCAACGAAGAACTCCCCCACGCCCTGCACCGCGTGCAACGATTGCTGGGCAATTGGCGGATTCTACACCAATCGGGCGAGTCGCACGTCACCGCCACACAACGGCTCTACGACCAATTGGACCTCTCGGCCAAGGTCGTGCCGTTTTTCCCCGACGTCGCCCACGTCATGGCCCGAACCGATCTGGCCGTTTGCCGGGCTGGTGGCACCACCCTGGCCGAACTGTCGGCCACCGGCGTGCCGGCCGTGTTGGTCCCCTATCCACACGCCACCGACGACCATCAGCGGCGCAATGCCGAGGTGGCCGACGACGTGGGCGGATGCGTGGTGGTCGATCCCCGGCGGTCGACGGTTCCGCTGCACCAGCGATTGTCGGCCACTCTGGAGCCGCTTCTCTCAGGCGCCGGACGACGCAAGACGATGTCGCTGGCCATGCGGGGGCTCACCCGACCGGCTGCCACAAGTGAAGTGGCCGCGTTGGTGGCCGGGCTGCTAACTCCGACCGTCACGGAGACCCCCACCGAGTCGCGCCCCGAGGCGGCATAGGGCGTCCCTTCGTGACGACGCGGAAGCGTTGTCACGAGGACGCCCCCAGCGAGATGGCTGCCTTATGCCCGAAACCAAACGCCCCGGCGACCACCGACGTGGGAAACTGCTCGACCACGTTGTTGTACGTTTCCACCGCATTGCAGTACGTATTGCGGCCGTGGGCGATCTTCTCCTCGATGGCAACCAACTCGCGATGGACCTTGGCCAGCATGGGCTGGGCATCGAGTTCGGGGTAGTCCTCGGCCACGGCAATGATCGTCGCGAGTTGCCCGGCCATCGCGCCTTCGGTGCCGATCCGTGCGTCGCGCCCACCAGAAATCGCCTCGCTTCGCAGGGCGGCGATACGCTCTAGCGCCTGTTTCTCGTGGGTCATGTAGCCCCCCGCCACGTCGACCAGCCGGGGGATTAAGTCGTAGCGGTGTTTCAGATCGACGTCGAGTTGATGCCAGGCGTTTTCCACGCGGTTGCGGCGGGCGATCAGCGTGTTGAAAACCGAAATCAACGACAGCGGCACGAAGAGGGCCGAGCCGGCAAGCAGGCCGGCGAACATGTCGGCCATGGGGAACGGCTCGCTCGGTGTGCGCGGCAGTGGCCATCCCGTGCCGATCGACAGCGCGGCGGCCAACGCGCAGAGCCCCAGCCACAGCAACACGAACCCGGCGCGGGCTTTCCATCGCTGTGCCTTGTAAGCGGTCTGGAGATACTGATCGCGGGTTTGCCGCATGACGATCAGGGGGATGTTGGCATGGGGTTCGAGAATCGCCCGCTTTTCGCCGACGGTTCCGACGGCCGTGATCTCGCCCGGGTAAGGAAGAAAGCGGGCCGAATGCCGCCACGAACCTGCCCGGTGGGTGGTCGATTCCAGTCCCTCGAAGCTCGCGGCGGCATGGTCGACGGCGATACTCCGCTCGCCCTCGACGAGCCAGAAGGGCGCCGACGCCGAGTCCGACTCGCGCGTTTTCCAGTGGTAGGAAGTTTTCGTCTTGCCCTTGGAGTCTCTCCGCGTTTTCCGCACGCGCTCTTCCAGCTTGTAGGCAAAGAAGAGGCATTGCCGGTCGAAGAAAGGCACCGAGCAAGGTTGCTCGCAACGGGCCGTGCCGCGCAACCAGACGTCGTCGCGCACATTGACCAACGCCAGCGACATGGGCGTGGCTTTGCCGAGAATGTAGAGCCGGGCCGCCGCCCGTCGCGCCAACCAGCGTAACAACAGGGCCACCAGCAAGAACAGGCCGCCGGCAATCCAGACGACGATCAGCGGATCGAACCCGCTGTTGGTGGAGTCCATGGCCAGAAGAACATTGATCATGGGCTCCATCTTACGCCCGGCATAAGCCGTATCGCAACCCGGCCTGTACGATGGGCTTCCCAGCCCGTCGATCCGGGATTATCGACGAGCTAGGAAGCCCATCGTACAGAATCCCCTCGTCGCCCAGCGATTTCAAACCGACCGGCCCGGGCACGATTGCTTGGGCGGAATTTCCGTCGACGTAACACATGCCGTAGACACATGTTATGCCGCTCTGTCGCAGTCCATCGCGAACTCACGCCCCGACGAAATTCGCCAGAACGGCCGAAAATCGGCCTTTATCCAATCGCCCGATCGGGTTACACTCCGCGGCCGTTTCCGTATTCTGCCCCACCGTAGACCAATCGTCACGCGTAACCCCCATGCCGGGTAACCAGCGCGAAACACCCGTTTTGGGTGATAAGGAGATCCGATGACTGCCCCGACCGACTCCCGCGGTAATCCACGTTTGGCCGTGGCCATGATCGTCCGCAACGAAGAGGACGTGTTGGCCGGCTCACTGCAGAGCGTTGCTCGACTGGCCGACGAAATCGTGGTTCTCGACACGGGTTCGACCGACCGCACCGTTGAACTTGCTCGAGGCTTCGGCGCCACCGTGCATACGGTCCCCTGGAGCGACGACTTTTCGGCCGCTCGCAATGCGTGCCTGGATCGAGTGACCGCCGACTGGGTGCTCTGGCTCGACGCCGGCGAGCAGTTGACGGCCGCCTCGGCCAGTGAGTTGCGTCGGTTTGTCGACGGTCCGGCCGACCCGAAGAGCGTATACGCCCTAATGATCGAAGTCCCGCCGATCGATCCCTCGGCCTCGGCCGAGCAAATTGCCCTGCCGCGGCTGATGCCGAAGCTCGACGGATTGCGGTTCACCGGTCGTGTACGTGAGACGCTCTCCGCGGCGATGGAGACCCTCGGCCTGGAACTCGACGCCATGCCCGGCCGAATCGTTCGCCATCCGCGACACAACGACTCCAAGTTCAAAGCGGCCCGGGCACGTCGCAATCTTGAACTGGTGGCGCAAGAAGTGAGCGAGACGGGCTGGCAGCCGGTGCTCTTGCTGGCCCACGGCGAGGCGTGCGTCGACGTCGGCGATAACGCCCGGGCGGCGACTGCTTTTCGCGAGGCCGTGGGAAACTGCTCGCCGGGATCGACGGACATGCTGGAGGCCTACTACGGCCTGCTGACCGCGTTGGACGGCGACGCAACGCGATGCGACGAGCAACTTTCCGTGGCCCTGGAGGCCCTGGACGTGTTTCCGCTGGATGCCCAACTGCTCTGCGCCATGGGCCACTATCTGCAATCGCGAGAGCGAATGGACCTGGCCGAACGGTCGTTCAGTGCGGCCGTGGAACACGGGCAGGTCGATCTTCAGACGTGGCACTTATGTGAGATCAGCGAGATTGCGGCCGTCTGCCTCGGGCTGACGCACCAGTTGCAGCAGCGAGACGCCGAGGCGTTGGCCACTCTGGAAGACGCGCTGGGCCGGTTCGAACACTCGACGCGCCTGCGACGCCAATTGATCGACCTCTACGTCAAACACGGCCGCCAAGACGATGCGCGCCGCGCGGCCGAAGGGCTCACGTTGGCTGCCAACGAGCGGGACCTGCTGGTCCGGGCGGTTGGCGGCGCATGCCAGGCAACGGCCGACGATTGGACGCCCGCCTTGGAGGGTCTGCAATCGGCGTACGATGCCGGCTGCCGCGATCCGATGTGCCTCCGTTGGCTGGCCGTGGCGTTGCTCTCCGGCGGCAAGACCACCGCCGCCATGCCCGTCTTAAACCAGTGGCACGAACTCGAACCCAACAACGGCGAGGTGCGAATCTACCTCGGCGCGCTGGCCGCCGACGGGCAAGAGAAGCCGGAAGCGGACGTCCGCACTCTACGCGTCGATCCGCCGGTCGCTACGCCTCCTCTGCCGGTACCGACGACGACGATCGCCCAGCCGATGGCCGATTCGGGCGTCTGACTACTCGGGCAAAACGCGCACACGGCGGTCCGACACTTCCAAACGTCCGGTGGCCAAGAGTTGCAGGGCCTCGGGAAATGCCTCCCGTTCGGCCGCGCGAACGCGCTGGTCAAGATCGTCCGGCGTGTCGTCATCGTGTACGGGGACGGTCTTCTGCAGGATCACCGGGCCGTGGTCGTACTCGTTGTCGACGAAGTGGACCGTGCAGCCGCTGACCTTCACGCCGTAGTGGATCGCCGCCTCGTGAACGTGGTGCCCGTAGTATCCCTTGCCGCAGAAGGCGGGGATCAGCGCCGGGTGGATGTTGAGCACGCGGTTCTGGAAGTCGTCGGGGATCGTCAGTTGGCGGAGAAAACCGGCCAGGGCGACCGCCTCGGCACCGGCCGTGCGACACTGATCGAAGACGACCCGGCTGAATTCGTCGCGGGAGTCGAACTGCGTGTGATCCACCACGGCAAAGGGTATTCCCGCCGCATCGGCATGCTGCAAGCCCGTCGCACGTGGCGTATTGGCCACGGCCAGCACAATCTCGACGTCGAGCGTCCCGGCGTCGATCCGCTGGATCATGTTCAGCAGCGTCGTTCCGCTGCCGGAAATGAGCACGGCCAGACGTAGGGGGGGCTTCCGGGTGGGGGTGGCCATTTCGTGGAGATCCTTTCTGTCGCATTGGGGTGCCTGGGGTCGGACTGCGAGGAACGAGCAGGGAGCCCCCA
>CAYUIQ010000290.1:0-10176 GCA_964444795.1 uncultured Planctomycetaceae bacterium | reverse complement strand
CTGCGGATCCTCATGGCCCGGCTCGGCGAACCCTATTGCCCCGATTGCGACATCCCGATCGGCACGCAGTCGGCCGACGAAGTGATCGCGAAAATCTTGGACCACGCGGACGGCACCCGGCTGTTTGTCATGGCCCCGCTGGAAATCCACGTGGGCGAGCAATATGAAACGCTTTGGGAGGAGTTGCGGGCCGGCGGCTACGTGCGCATTCGCGTCGACTCGCAAACCTACTCGATCGACGAGATGCCCAAAATCGACCGGCGGCGGAAACATACCGTCGAGGTGGTCGTCGACCGGATGGTGATTCGCCACGACGCGCGGCGCCGCGTGGGCGACAGCGTGGAAAACGCACTGGCCCTGGGTCGCGGTGTGTTGCGCGTGGCCTATCCGCGCGACGACGTGTCCGAGCCTCGCTGGGCCACCAAGACTCACAGCCAGCACTACGCTTGCGACCGGTGCGGACGCAGCTTCGATCCCCTTTCGCCCCACAACTTCTCCTTCAACAGTTCGCTCGGTTGGTGCGAGGAGTGCGAGGGGTTGGGGACGCAACTTGGCGCCAACCCGGCCGCCCTGCTGCGCGACGGAAAGCTCACCTTGGCCGAAGGCGCCGTGGCTCTCTGGCCGGCAACCGACCGGCCCGTGTTCGCCGCCATGCTCGATGCCCTTTCCGGGCAGGCCGGCCTGGCCATCAACGTGCCGCTCGATCAACTCAACGCCCGGCAGCGACGCCTGGTGATGCACGGCACGGGCGATCAGTGGTTCGAGGTTCACATACCCCAGAAAGCGGGAGCCGGTAAGAAGGGTCGCAAGCCGGTCAAGAAAACGAGCGCCAAGAAGACGAAGAAGACGGCTTCCCCGGCGTTTCGCTTCCAGTACAAAGGGCTCTATCCGGCCCTGGAAGAGGCCTCGCGGACGTCACCCTCGTTGCGTGGCAAGCTGGAGCATCTGGTCGACGAGGTGGAATGCTCGATCTGCGGCGGTAGCCGCTTGCGCGACGATGCGTCGGCCGTGCGACTCGACGGACGCACGATCGACGAGCTCTGCCGCTTGCCCCTGGAAGATCTGCTCGACCTGTTTCACAACTGGCAACTCACGGGCACCCAGCGGCAGGTGGCCGGCGAGGTCTATCGCGAGATTCACGATCGGCTGCAATTCCTCGTCGACGTCGGCCTGGAATACCTCACCCTGGCGCGCCCCGCCCCGACGCTCTCCGGCGGCGAAGCGCAGCGGATTCGCCTGGCCGCTCAGATCGGCAGCGGGCTTTGCGGCGTGTTGTACGTTCTGGACGAACCGACCATCGGGCTGCACCCCCGCGATACGCAACGCCTGCTCGACGCGCTGGCCCGGCTCCGCGATCTGGGGAACACGCTGCTGGTGGTCGAGCACGACCGCGACGTGGTGAAAGGGGCCGACCGCCTCTTGGACTTCGGTCCCGGAGCGGGGCGTCACGGCGGGCAGATCGTCGCCCGGGGAAAACCCGACCAGGTCGCCCGGCGACGCGCCTCGGTCACCGGTCCGTATCTCTCGGGCAAGAAGGCGATTCCGGTGCCCACCAATCGGCGCATGCCATCGGTCGCGACGAACGCATCGGGAAAGAAGACGAAGAAACCGGCCGTCGCCGTCCATCCGCCCGGCGGTGGTTGGCTGGAGGTGCTCGGCGCGCGGCACAACAATCTGAAGGACGTCGATCTGGCGATCCCCCTGGGCACGTTCACCGCGATCACCGGCCCCAGCGGATCGGGCAAGAGTTCGCTGATCGACGACGTGCTCTACAACACACTGGCCCGAACCCTGCACCGGGCCAAGCTGGTGCCGGCGCCGCACGATCGAATTCGGGGGATCGAGCAGATCAACAAGGTGATCCGGGTCGATCAGCAGGCGTTGGGCAGTACGCCGACCTCCAACGCGGCCACGTACACCGGCGTGTTCGAGTTGATTCGTACGCTTTTCGCCCAGTTGCCGGAAGCCAAGTTGCGCGGCTATCAGGCTCGACGATTCAGTTTCAACGTAGCCGGCGGCCGTTGCGAGAAGTGCGAAGGCAACGGGCAACTGTGCGTCGAGATGCACTTCCTGGCGGACGTCTGGGTGGAGTGCGATACGTGTCGTGGCAAGCGGTACAATCCGGAGACGCTGGCCGTTCGCTATCATGGCAAGTCGATCGCCGACGTGTTGGAGATGTCCTGTGGCGAAGCGGTGCAACTGATGGCCGCCATTCCCAAGATTCGCCGCACGTTGCAGACGCTGTGCGACGTGGGGCTGGACTATCTCAAGCTGGGGCAACCGGCTCCCACGCTCTCCGGCGGCGAGGCCCAGCGGGTGAAACTGGCCGCCGAGCTTTCTCGCCCCGACACGGGAAGAACCCTCTATCTGCTCGACGAACCGACCACCGGCCTGCATTTCACCGACCTGGTCAAACTGCTGGAGGTGCTCAATCGGCTGGTCGACCTGGGCAATACGGTCGTGGTGATCGAGCATAATCTCGACGTGGTGAAGGCGGCCGATTGGGTCATCGACCTGGGGCCCGAGGCGGGTGCCGGCGGCGGATACATTGTGGCCGGCGCCACGCCGGAAGACCTCGTTGCCCACGCCTGCAAAGCCCGCCCCAAGACGAAGACCAAGCGAAAATCGGCCTCGCTCCACCGGTCGCACACGGGCGAAGCGCTCGAGGCCGTGCTGGAAGCGGGCCCGCACAAGAAACGCAAGATGTTCGATTTCGCCGCCGAAGCAGCCGCGCGCGACGCCGACCTCGACATTACCGCCGTGGGAGAAGGCGCCAAGATGCCCTGGGAGATCGACGGCCGCCGCTGGCATACGGCCGATCGGGTGGGGCGAAACGGCAGAGCCTGCCGCTGGGACGGGCGCGTGCTGGCCGAGGTGGTCGATCGGATCCACGAGATGGGGGAGTTCAGCGCGACGGAGTGGAATTCGCGATCGGTGGTCGAGATCCGCGCGCCGAAGAAGTCCGACGGATGGTTCTTTCACGCCATTACCGGCGAGGAATGGCTGCTGAAGATGAAGTTCCGCACGGCCAAGAACACCTTCCGCCGCGACGAACTGATTCCGCAACTGGCGCTGAAACCGCTCAACGAGATGGACGAACTGCCCGTCTACGGAATCGATCCGCGTACGCGATGCAAGAACCTTCACGGACCGTGGCAAGAGGTCGAGGTTCGCGTGCATAACCACGAAGAGATCGATCGGCCCGAGTTCTGGCAGTTCGTCGACGACGCCGTCGCCGGTTTCGACAAGTTCACCCAGCGCGTGGCCAAGAAACCCGAGGACCTGATGCCCTGGAAGGTGCTGGGGCGCAAGTGGCACCTGATGCGCAAGGGGTTCCCCTCGGGAACGAGAGTCAAGTGGAAGATCGACGTGTTGGAGGCGCTCTGCACGATGCTCCAGGACGTGGCACCCGGCGGCGAGTTCGTTTGGGGGAATAAGCAATTGGTCAACTTTGCGGTGCCCGGGCGGAGCGTGCCGTGGGCCTGCCTGTTGACAAAGAAGACCGACGCGGTCCACTTGCTGCTCACCGGACCCAAGGGGCGTTTCGCCCTGGGAAGCGTGACCGATCTGGGAGACGCTCCGGAACTCGACGGCGAGAACCTCGACTGCGATGTCTTTCATTTCCGCTTCCGCTCCGTCGAGGAGGTCGCCGAAGGCAATCTCCGCGGATTCCTCGAAGAACATTTCCTTTCGTTGCGGCGTGCTGCTTCGTAACGCTGGGGGAAACCCGAAAACGAGTGACTCGATCCGATGTCCGAACCGTTGATCCCCGCTCGATTCCTCTTCCGCTTCTCGATCCCCTGCCGGTATCGCACGCCGCTCTGGACGGCCAAGGGTGCCGCGCTGGGAGAGGAGTTCCGCTTGCCCTGCTTTGCCGAACTGGAGCAGCGGGCCACCAAGGCCGACGTGCGCGCCGCGTGGAGCGAAGAGGGGCTGGCCTTCTCGGTCGAAGTGTCGGGCCGCAAGCGGGCTCTCTGGTGTCGCGAGTCGCGCCCCGAGGATAGCGACGGCCTGCACGTATGGATCGACACCCGCGACGTTCACAACATCCATCGCGCCGGACGCTTCTGCCACCAATTCGCCTTTCTGCCCACCGGCGGCGGACCGAGACAAGATCAGCCGGTGGCCCAATGGCTTTCGATCCACCGCGCCCGGGAGCATCCGCGCCCCGTTCGCCGCGATCGGATGAAGGTTGTCGGCCGGAAGAAACGCGGCGGCTACCTGCTCGAAGCGATGATCGCCGCGGAGGCACTGACCGGTTTCGATCCGGCCGAGCATCCCCGCCTGGGGTTCACCTACGCCGTGCTCGATCGCGAGTTGGGCCCCCAGACCCTCACCGTGGGTAGTCCCATGCCGTACGAAGAAGACCCCAGCCTGTGGGCGACGTTGGAGTTGGACAGAACGGGCGGTTAGCCGCGGAACTTTTCCATCTTGCCCCGCTTTGCCGTCTTTCGTACAATCCCCGGCGCCATGAAAGCGTCAGGGACGACCGTCGGACTGCTTCTGCTGACTATCCTTGCGCTGGGGCTGCGCGTGGGGGTGGTGCTGGCGCTGCGGTCGGAGCACGCGGCGCCGATCTCTTACGAGCATGGGCGGATCGCCGAGAACCTGTTGGCGGGGCGGGGATTCTCGATCGAATTCCTGGGCACCGAAGGGCCCACGTCGCAGCAGGCCCCGTTTTATCCGTTTCTGCTGGCGGGCGTTTATGGCTGTCTGGGGGTCGCCACGCCCGGAGCCATATTGGCCGTGCAGTTGCTCCAGTGCGTGGTGGGCACGTTGCTGGTGCTTACGGTGGCGTGGCTGGGATGGTCGCTTCTGCCGGATCGGCCGAGCGTCGGATGGCTGGCCGGGGTGGGCGCGGCCGTCTTTCCTACCCACCTCTACATGGTCACCCATCTGCAGGTCGTGCTCTGGGCGGCGCTGCTGCTGACGACGCTCTTGGCCGTGGTTGTTTCACCCCGATGGCAGAGAACCTGGCGCGGGGCCCTGTTGGCCGGATGTCTTTCCGGCGCGCTGCTGTTGGTCGAGCCCATTCTGGCGCTGGCTTTGCCGATTTGCGCCGCGGCTTTCTGGTTGGCCGAAGGTTCCGGCCGCTGGCGCGATCGATGGCGGGCCGCCGCCTGGGGACGCGTGGTGCTGATGGCCACGGTGGCGGCGTTGATTATCGCCCCCTGGCTGATCCGCAATCGGCTGGTTCACGGGCGGTTCGTCTTCGTCAAGTCGTCGTTCGGCTACGCTTTCTGGCAGGGCAACAATCCGTCGAGTTGGGGAACCGACAAGATCCCCAAGCCATCGGTCGAGACGCTACGCCGAGACCATGACGGTTCGCTCCGCGGCATCGATCGGGCGATGTGGGAAGCCCGTCACGAAACGCTCTACATTGACGACGTCTTGCTCAAACCGACCGGCTACGCCGAATTCGCCGGCCTCGGCGAGCCGGAGCGAAGCGATCTGTTGGGTCGTCGCGCGTGGACGTTCATCCGCGAGAACCCGGGCCAATACGCCGGGCTCTGTCTGCAGCGCCTCCGCTATTTTCTTCTGTTCGACGAAACCAACCCCAAGGCGGCCAACCACCTGTATCGGCTGACGACGGTGGTCTGGCTGGTGTTGGCGCTGGTCGGATTGGCGGCCACGTGCGGCCGGTGGAGGCAACTGTGGCCGACTTGTGCGATCTTCGCGGTCGTGACGCTCTTTCACTCGCTGGTGATCGTCTCCACCCGATTCCGAATCCCGCTGGAACCGATGACCATGGTCTGGGCGGCGGCCGCTCTGGCACCCCTGCTGGTGCATTTGCGCCTGAAGCGTCCGGCCCGATCCGAGGCGGCACGCGTGGGCGAAATTCCTTCGACCCGTCGGCACGGGATCCCCAGGCCCCATTTCCGGCTCTCGCGGCGCACTCGCGTCTGAGCGGATGCCCCGCTCTGCCGAAGGCATGGTGAGATAAAGCCTACCGCGCGGCCGACCCGGCGAAATCCTTCCACCGCTTTTCCAGCTTCTCGGCTTCCGGCAAACCCTGATGCACGAGCACGCCGTAACGCAAGGTCAGGCTCTTGCCGGCCGGGAGCGTGTAATCTTCCTTGCACGTGAACGACGGATTCAAGTAGGGATAGTGACCCCGGGTTTGCCAAAGCGACGGATGGCGCGGATTGTCGGGGTGATCGAAGACGGCGACGCCGGCCTCCTGATCGCCCGGCGCGGTTCCCCGATAGGCCACCCAACGCGCGGCCCGGCCGTTGCTGCTGGCTTGGTTTTCGCTGTCGAAGAACGTCCACCCGGGCTTTCCCTTGGCCGGATCGCCGCAGCACTCGGCCGCCATGCGAATCGCAAATCCCCCGTACGAATTCCGGTTGAAGACCACGTCCCGGTCTCCCGCCGGTGTAAACGTCGCTCGCCAGTCGATCAGGTAGGTTCCCGTTGGCTCCGGCGCGCTGACGATGATGACCCGCTCTTCCATCACCACCGGCGGCTGATCCGGCAGATGGTAAGCGATGGTCGCATGGATCCGGGCGGAGCCGTCGTCGTTGTGGCTGACTTCCACTTTGACCGGATCGGTTCCCAACTGGTTCTGCTCCCAGAAGTTCACCCCGTCGATCGCCTTCCACGACCACCACAGGGCGCGGTGCCAGGTATGATCGTTCTTGGGATAGTCCGCGGGAAAGGGACACGGGCGCGTCAACTCGGTCCCATCGATCAGGCCGATCCGCATGAACGGTTTGCCCATCTTTCGGTCATGTACGTGCTGCCATACAACCTGCCCATGATTGAGCAGGGCGACCGACGTTTCCGTTTGCCGCCAGGAGAAGTCGGGCTTGGCCTCGTCCGCCCGCGATTGTGCCGGAATCGAGACGACGGCGGACATCAGGAAGCAGAGCGAAAACAGGATGGGGCGGGCCATGGGATACTCCTTCTGGGAATTGAAGACGTTTTGCCAAGAGCCATTCTAACATCCGCCGATCAACATTCAAAGTTTTGCGGGGACGCGATTCGGCCGGGCCGCGGATCCCGACCGGGCGGCGTTTTTGCCACGGTGGTTTGCAGACCGCCGCCGCCGAGCCTAAACTCAGGGCCAGGCGTGCCACCCTTCCCCGGATCGCCGGGAATGGGCGGACAACCGCCGGACAGGCAACCACGGCCAGATTGACCTTGGGAGGGTATCAGCCATGCGGCAAACGCGGAGGACATTCCTGGAACGGGCGGGACGGGGTACCGCCGGAGCAACGGCGCTGGCGTGGGCCGTGCCCGTGATCGCCGCCAAGCCGGCCGATCAGGTCGTGGTGGGGGTGATCGGGCTGTCTCGGGGGCGGTCGGTGGCCCAGGCCCTGGCCGGACACGGCGCCCGCATCAAGTACGTCTGCGACGTCGACCACCGGCGCCGCGAGGCGGGCGGCAAGACGCTTGGGGCCGAAAAGGCCGTGGCCGACATGCGCGAGATCTTCGACGACAAGTCGGTCGACGCGGTGGTCGTGGCCACCCCCGACCATTGGCACGTGCCGGCGTCGCTGTTGGCCCTGGAAGCCGGCAAGGGTGTCTACGTGGAAAAGCCCTGCTCACACAATATCCGCGAGGGGCGCCTGCTGGTGGAGGCCGCCCGGCGGACAAAGCTTGCCGTCCAGGTCGGCACCCAGAGCCGCAGCACGGAGTTCATCCGCCGCGGCATCGAGCTGTTGCGCGAGGGGGCGATCGGCCGGGTGCTGGTGGCCAAGGCCTGGAACAGCCAGCGGCGGGCGAACATCGGCCACGCCGAGCCCTCGGAGCCGCCGGCCGGCTTCGACTACGACCTGTGGGTCGGCCCGGCCCCGATGCGGCCCTTCCGCAAGACCTGCCACCACTACACCTGGCACTGGTGGTACGACTTCGGCACCGGCGACGCGGGCAACGACGGGGTCCACGAACTGGATATCGCCCGCTGGGGCCTTGGCGACCCGGACCACCCCGCGGCCGTCTCCGGCCACGGCTCGAAGCTCTACTTCGACGACGACCAGCAGTTCCCCGACACGCTCTACACCACCTTCGAGTACCCCGGCGGCGGCAAGCTGGGCGAGCGGCGACTGCTGGTCTACGAGCAGAGGATTTGGACGCCCTATCGACAGGAGGCCCAGGAGAACGGCAACGCCTTCTACGGGACCGAGGGGATGCTGATCCTCGGCAAGGGGTCGGGCTGGAAGCTCTACGGGCCGCGGAACAAGCTGCTCAAAGAGGAGAGCGGCGCGTTCGACGCGGTGGCCCACGCCGCCAATTTCCTTGAGGCAATCCGCTCGGGGCGGAAGACGAACGCCGAGGCCGAGATCGGCCACCGCTCGGCGGCCCTGGCCCACCTGGCCAACATCCTCGCCCGAACCGGCCGGGGCTCGCTGGAGTTCGACTCCAAACGCGAGCAGTTTGTCGACGACACGGAGGCCGCCCCGCTGGTCACGCGGAAGTATCGCCAGGGCCACTGGGCCGTGCCCAAGGGGGTGTGAACGGCCTTGCGCGGCCGTGAAAACGTGGAATGTTATCGTAACAAGAGAGGACCACCAGCAATGAGCGAAGGCAACCTCGTCACCGGAAAAGTGAATCGTTCTCAGGCGATTACCGATCGAACCGTACGTTTAACTTATGAGGGGTTGGAGCGTTTCTGATCCTTCAAGTCGCCGACCGCCACTTGCCATCAGATTGAGAGAGCATGAAAACCAACACCGCCGGCCGTATGACCCTCCTGCTATGCCTCCTGGCAGCCAGCCCGCTTGCCGCTGCGGACTGGCCCCGTTTTCGCGGTCCCGACGGATCGGGAATCAGCGAGGACACGAACGTGCCTGTCGCATGGAGTGAATCCAAGAACATCAAGTGGACAACACGGCTTCCCGGCCCCGGCTCGTCCAGCCCGATTGTCTCGGGGAAGCATATCTTTGTGACCTGTTACTCCGGTTACGGCCTCGGCCGAAACGACACCGGCAACATGGAAGAACTGGTTCGTCACTTATTGTGCATCGACCGCATCGATGGGAAGGTGATTTGGTCGCGGGCGGTCAAGGCCACGATGCCGGAGGACCCGTTTGGCGGTCTGGGGCTTCCCGAGCACGGTTATGCCACGAGCACGCCGGTGACCGACGGGAAGCGTGTTTACGTCTTCTTCGGCAAGACGGGCGTATTGGCGTTCGATTTCGACGGCAACCAACTCTGGCAGGTGAACGTCGGCAAGGAGTCGAGCAACCGGCGTTGGGGTTCGGCGGCCAGCCCGATCCTGTACAAGAACACGGTGATTGTCAACGCGTCGGAAGAAAGCCAGTCCATTCGCTCCCTCGACAAGACCAACGGTAAAGAGGTCTGGAAAGCCGAAGGCGGTTCGCTGGAACTCAGCTACGGCACGCCGCTGGTGGTCGATCTGGCCGGCGGCAAGAAGGAACTCGTGATCGGCGTGCCGTATGAAGTTTGGGGATTGGATCCCGACACGGGCAAGCTCCAATGGTACGCGGAAAACGGCCTGGACGGCAACATCGCACCCAGCCCCGTGGCCGGCGGCGACGTTGTTTACATTTTCGGCGGCTATCGCAACACGGGCAGCCTGGCGGTTCGCGCCGGGGGAAAAGACGCCGTTACCGAGTCCCACGTTCTCTGGACCAGCAGAGATGCCTCGTATGTTCCCTCTCCCGTGCTCCACGGCGAGAATCTCTACTGGGTATCCGACAAGGGGATCGCCTTTTGCATGGAAGCCAAGACGGGCAGGACGCTTTACCGCCAGCGCCTTGAGGGACTCAGCAGCGGCGGACGACCATTTTATGCGTCACCCGTTCTGGCCGGCGAGAAGCTCTACGTGGTCAGTCGTCGGAGCGGAACGTTTGTGTTGGCCGCCAAGCCCGAGTTTGCGCAACGGGCTCACAATCGGATCGCATCGGACGAGACCGACTTCAACGCCTCGCCGGCGATCAGCGGAAGCCAAATGTTCCTCCGCTCCAACCGATCCCTGTACTGCATCGAAGAGTCTCCCTAGAACCGCTCGGGAAACATGCACCAGTCCTTCGCTTGATTGGAGGCGTCTGACTGAACATCGGACACCCACCTTTTGGCGGGCGTCATCATGGCGACACCATGACGCTAGGCTCTGTCTCAAAACCCGTACGATGGCCCTCCGAGGCCGTCGGGAATCCGTGTTTCTCGACAGCGACGGCCTCGGAGGGCCATCGT
This sequence comes from uncultured Planctomycetaceae bacterium, assembly GCA_964444795.1. Taxonomy (GTDB): domain Bacteria; phylum Planctomycetota; class Planctomycetia; order Pirellulales; family Thermoguttaceae; genus JABMRP01. The sequence continues at coordinate 15 of CAYUIQ010000290.1, read as the reverse complement.
ACAACGCGACGAAAT
>CAYUIQ010000289.1:0-10260 GCA_964444795.1 uncultured Planctomycetaceae bacterium | reverse complement strand
TCGTGTGCCACTGCTTGCTTGCAAGCAGTGCTGTGGTTCCGAGTACGAAACCCGGAGAATCGGCACTGCTTGCAAGCAAGCAGTGGCACACGACTTCTCCAACAGGCTACCAAACGTCATCTTGGCAACCGGCACGGTGCAAGTCAATACCCCTCTGTCGATCTATGCTCCCGGGGCAGGAGCCTCGTTCTTATGCCGGCTTCCGTTGCTCCTTCGAGCCCCGGATCCGTAGGTTGCCGCGAGCCTCCAGCCACAGCGAGCCTTGCACGCTTTGCATGATCCGGCTAGCATACGGGCAGACAATCATTTCACCGCGCGATCCCACACAAGGCATTGCACCATGACCGTGGTCCTCGATTTTGCCAAGGCTTACTGGGAGTTCCTTACCGCGGGTATCACGCTGCTGATCGCGCTGGCGGCCATCTGGCAGTCGCGGCGGGCGTGGAACCGCCGCGAGTTTCTCACCCGGGTCAACTTCGGCGTCAACTACGTCGAGAACGACACGCTGAAGATTCGCACCTTTCGGGAGGCCGACATCCGCGAAATCCTGCTGAACAATCCACACGGGAAACGGTTGGTCATGCGGGCGGCGAGGCAGACGACCCTTGAGCGGCCGTTTATCGAAATGCCCGTCCAAGACGCCTGGCTGGTGCTCAACGCCGTGCTCAACGAGATATCGGAGCAATTCGCCGCTGGGCTGCTGGCCGCCAGTATGGGGGCGCCGGTGCGCAGCGCGTGGTACGTCTTCGGCTTGACCTGCGAAAAAGATCCCAATGTGCGGATCAATAAGATCCGCGTGATGATTGTTGAAGAAGAGCTACTGGAGCGCGTCGGCTGCCTCGCGAAGCTCCAATTCGAGCGCCCCCGGCACGACGTGCGACTGGAGACGCTCAAGACGATGCTCGCGATCCGTCAAGACGAGCATCGCCGCCACAACCTGATGCGGGTTGAACTGGCCCTGCCGACGGGCTAAAGAAGACACGGGAGTCCGAAAAGGGAAACAGATACAACATGAATCAAATCACTGAACTCTGGAACGACGCTGGCCAACTGGGCCAAACGGCGATTGCCGTGGTGGGCATGTTGCTGGCCTACATCATCGTCAAGTCCGTCGTGCTGCGAAGAATGGAAAAGGCCGCCGCCGAGACGACCAACGACCTCGACGATCGCCTGGTACATTTCTTCAAGCAGTTCCTCTGGCTGATCGCACTCTTCCTGACGATCCTTCTCGTCTTGCGAATCAACGACGTCCAGATCACGCCGCTGCTGGCCGGGGCGGGAATCCTCGGCGTCGCTTTGGGCTTTGCCGCCAAGGAGAGCCTGGCGGACATCCTCTCGGGCATCTTTTTGATCACCGACCGGCCGGTACGCGTCGGCGATCGGGTAAAAATCGAGAACATCGGCCGTCACTGGGGCGCCTGGGGAGACGTCGTCGACATCGGCCTGCGGCGCACGCGAATCCGCAACACGGACGGGGTCGTGGTCAACTATCCCAATTCGATGCTCTCCAATTCCGTGATCAGCAATTTTTCCTTTGAGGAAACGCCCGTGCGCGTACGGGTCCGTTTCCAGGTCGACTACGATGCCGACGTCGAGCTGACGCGGAAAGTGACGCTCGAGGCCATCTATTCCGTCGCCGGGGTGATTCCCGACTCGGCCACCGTCGTGGTGCGATCGCTCTGGGACGACAGCCAAGGGCATCTCATGGCCGGCGTGTTGATGGAAGGCCGCTATCGGATCGAGAACGTCCGCAAGCGAACGCCCATTCGCAGCGAAGTGCTGGAGAAGCTCCTCGGCCTCGTGCAACGCAACGGCATTCCCCTGGCTTCGCATCCCGTGCGGATCATCGGCGGATGAGACGAAGCGTAGCGTTCGCAGCCTGTAAACTGAATACTCAACGCCTGACTCCGGTTTCCTTAGCTGGACAGCGCCACTTCGGGGAGATTACGCAGCGCAATATGTTGCGAGAAAGGACCTTATCCCCGCCGGCCTTGTGCCGGTGGTTTATTGGTTTGACGACTATACTCAGGCTGCTCCGATCCGTACCCCGTCCCGTGATCGCCGCCGCCTACGGCGGTGGCGATCACGGGACGAAACACGCTGGAACAGGATGGGCAGTGGTAGTCTCCAAACCAGCAAGCCACCGGCACAGGGCCGGCGGGGAAGAAGTCAAAGTAGCGCTGTCCAATTAGGAATGGCTGCCATTTCGTTCTTCTCCTCGACCCTGCAGTCCGTTGAGGGTAATAGACATGACGAAGATCAAACTGAACGCAATTGAAAAAACCGTGCGACTATACGGGGAGTGCCGGGCGAGCCGGAGGCTGCGGGGAACGTTTGATTGCTCCACAAACGCCTCTGAATTCCGCAACATACCGGTGTTCGAAGGTCATGTGAACACGGGTGGAAGACCAGTTAGGATGCTATCGCTTAAGTGCGATCTCGCAAACTGGGCACTGGGCAGCGCCATGGAGGAGGCGCGTGACGGGGATAGTCCCGCTCGCTTCAGTGTTTCTGGGAATGAGATCGAGTTCGTGATGAGGCGAGTGGTCGTTACGGTCACGGTTGAAGGTATCTTTGGGGACCGTAGGGCAACGGGCACTGGCGTGGTCATGCGTGCAGGCAAGGCCATTGGTACGGTCGATGTGTTTGAACCTGAAGTCTCTGGCGGCGACCGCTTCGCGTATCTGACCGGTGACGATAAGCTCTTGTTGGAACTTGCCGTGAGCGTTTCGAGTGGGTGTCCCTGTGAGATTCAAGTTGGCTGATCCCAGATCATCTCTCGGGCACGTTCCCACGGAAATATGCGAACTGACCACTAACCCCGGTGTTGACCAGCGGGCAGTTCCAGAAGGGGTTTATATCGCCGTGGAAAGGCGGGGAGCGTTCAGAAACGCCGCCCCACCTGGAGGAAACGGTTGCATCGTTCATGACGATTCCTCCGGCAAACGAGCCGCCGGGTCGGCTGCGCAACCTATGCTTGTACATCACGCGAGAATCCGGTAAACGAGTCCCTGGCCGGACGACATCAATGGACCAATGATCTTCAGATATCGAAAGAGGCGGAGTATGTTGACTGCCAAGGATGTGATGACAACCAATATGGTGACCGTCCAACCCGACGATACCGTAGACCACGCGATCTCGCTGATGCTGACGCACACGGTCAGCGGGCTGCCCGTGGTGGCCGAGACGGAACAGTTGGCGGGGATCCTGTCTGAGTTCGATCTCCTGCAACTGATCTGCGATTGCCATGCCGGGAAGGAGAGGGTCTCCGATTACATGACCACCGAGATACGCGAGCTGGAAGAAAGCACTACGCTGTTCGCGATTGCGGAGATCTTCCGTTCGACGCACGTGCGTCGACTCCCCGTCACGCGCGGGGGCCAACTCGTCGGCCTCATTTCGCGTTGCGATTTGATACGAGCCTTGAAGAACAGCCGCGGACCGGCCCAGCCGGATGCGCCGCAAGAGCCCGAAACCGTTGCCCGGCTCGATTGCCGGGTGTTGGTGGCCGAGGACGGGCGTGCCAATGGGCGATTCTTCGTACACACGTTGAAGCGGGCCGGCGCCGAGGTAACCCTCGTCGAAAACGGCCAACTCGCCGTCGAGAAGGTACTGGCCGCGACCGGATCAGAAGGCGAGGAACCGTTCGACATCATCTTGATGGACATGCAGATGCCCGTGATGTCGGGCCAGGAGGCCACGAGACGGCTGCGTCAGGAAGGCTATCGCGGGCCGATCATCGCGGTAACCGCTCTGAGCGACAAGTACGACCAGCAGGAATGTCTCGACGCCGGTTGCGACGACTACGTCGCCAAACCCATTGATCGAGCGACGCTACTGCGCGTCGTCGCCGAAAAAACGGCGGCTTCTCCGGCCGCCGCGTCGTAAGAGGCCATCGGTTCACCCCCCTGCCCCGAAGCGGCGAACCAGGGCGGCGCAGTCGGCCGGCTGGTCGCTGTAGCGGTCGTAGATTCCCACGATGATCGCATCGGACGGCTTGATCGACTCCAGCGTCTGGCGAAAGGCGTCTTCCACCCAGCGGCGGCGGTCGGAGAGTCGCCCGGCGGCCAGAATCTTGAAGGCCAGGCAGGGCCGCTTCGTAGCGCGAATCGCTTCGAACATCCGCGGCGGATCGTTCGGCAGGTAGACCTCGCCCAGGGGGATCGGTGCCTGGCCGAGCAGTTCCTCCAGTGCCGCGGCACTGCGATGGCGCTCGTAAACGCAGGTCATGTAGAAATCGAGATCCCATCCTTTGGATTCGATCGTGTCGACGACCGCCGGCATGTGCGTGGAAACGCCGGCCAGCAGTCCCGCATCGCGTACCTGCTTGAGAAAATCGTGGACCTTGTCGATCTGGCCGTTCTTATAGAGCGAATCGGTCACTTCGCCGTGATGCGCCGCGGCGATGGCGCCGGCTTCGGCGAGCCGCCGGATATTGGCCCCGTCGGCCTTCTGAGCTTCGATGGAGATGAAGTGCATCTTACCGCCCTGGTCGATGAAGCGGCGATACAATTCGACGTTACCGCCGCCCGCCTGCCAGCAGTTGATGCCCACCTCCTGGCAGCGCCGCAGCGTCTTGAGGATCTGCTCGGGCGTGTAATACTCCTTCATCTGCCGATTGACGAACGTCGAGAGGTGCGATCCACCGTTGAACGGATTGGCGCCGCAGATCAGTCGCGAGACGGAATGCGGCCCGAGACGCACCTGGGACAGCTTCGGCTCTTCGACCACCGCCGCGGTCGCGGTTGTCGGCAAACCGGCCGCCGCCACGATCGCCGGCATGGCCCCGACCGTCTTGAGGAACTCGCGCCGAGGGCGATCCCGCCGGCTCTTTCGGTCTTCTCCACCGCGAATATCCGGCCGGTGAGGATCGATCATGACTTCTCCCCTGGGACATCTGGTTACCACGGGGGTGAAACGTCACCACCGAGGGTAGTGTAGCCCAAGGTGCCAGAAGCGGTCAAGAGTCCGCTTCGCGGCCATCTCACCCGGCGAAACGACTGCTTTACGGAAAGTGGATTGACATCGGCGCCCCAGGTGATACGCTACGGGCGTGGCGTTGTCTTCCTTAGGCCGGTCGATCCACGATTGAGTCAAGGAGCCAGGCATGAGTCTTTCGCATTTCGTGCGAGTTGCCTGTTCGGTGGGGGTTCTTACGGTCTGTCTTCAGGCCGTTTGGGCACAGACGACTGATACGACGGAGCGGAGCGTCGTTCTCGGCATATCGGTGATGACCTTGGACAATCCCTACTGCTCCGAGATGCCCGACGCTTGGCGTTTTCTCGGCTCCGGCCGGCCCGGTCAGAAAGTGCCGTTGATAACATTGAAGCGAGAAAAGTGTGGCGTGTGTTCGAAATCCCCTATCCTTCCTAGTGCGAGGTGACGCTATGACGCTCGACCCAATCACCAAGGATATGCTGAAACGCGGCGACATTCTTCTCTGCAACATCCCCAAACTCTCGTTCTGGCAATACATGTCCAGCATTGAAGAGATGCTAGCAAACTACATTTCCACCGGACAGATCGGATGGAAAGCGGCAACGCCCTTGATTCACTGGGGCATCGGTTACTTCGACGAATGTCACTACTGCCATGCGTCCTTTTGGAATGGCGACAAGGTCGTCGAGTCGCGCATCCAAGGGGGGCTCCGGGCGAATGACATTTCCACCTACAGTGAGGACACCGTCGACGTCTATCGCTACCACAGAGACGGCCATTGGCTCGGGGATATCTCTCTGCCCGTTGATCCCTTGTTGCAGAAGGCTCAGGCCCTGGTTGACAAGGAATGGCCCTACGGCTTCGACAGTGCCTACCTGCTCGGTATCCTGTGCGTGACCCGCTGGCATCGGGCGGAATGGGTGGATTGCATCCGCGACTTCATGGTCCGTCACGCGTATTTTTCTTGGCTTGAGGAGTGGATTGAAGATATCTTCAACGAGAACAGACCGCAAATCGACGCCTTGATCGAAAAACTCATCGTGGCGGCACTCGAGGTGGTGCGGAAATACCGGGAGCGGAAGGGATTTGTTTGCTCCCAGACTGTGGCGGTCATCTACAACGAAGCCGTCGATGCGGAACATGCCGTGGGCGCCTATAAAATAGACAAGCCGACCTATTCGGTCAGTAGCGCACCGCCGGTACTGGTCGCCCCCCCAAGTACGGAAGAGGAGGAAGTCGCCGCCTGGGAAGACACGATCCAGAAGCTGAGAGCCCAACTCGCGCAACTGCCGATGCCGACGGCCCCGATCTTGTCTGCGACCAGTCGGACGGACTATGAGACATGGCAGGCGGATCTTCGAGCTGACACCTTCTATACACCCCGCGATCTTGCGGAGTCGAGCAACACCGAACTTGTTGGGCAGCTCAAGCTGTAGCCGGTTATCGGTTAGGGACAGTGGACGATCGAAGACGGGGCGATTATCGGTCGGCACGAGAAATCCGAGACCATCTTCCCGCACGCGCTCCGAGGAGTCCATCCGATGAAACGTCGGCGATGGCTGCTGATCGGCGGGGCCGTAGTTCTGGCGGTCGCCGCAGCGGTGTGTTACCGCCACTGGTGGCTTTCAGTTCCGACCGGCAGCGGGCCGGCCGGTCCACCGGTTCCGCGACAACCGTTTACCGAAGCCTGGACAACGCGCCCCGTGCTTCTGCTGGGATTGGGCGACAGCGTGACGGCCGGTTTCGGCGTGCCCCAGCGACATTCCTATTTCGGGCGGCTGGCGGAGAATCCCGAGGACGAGTTTCCGGATATGCAGGGGATCTGCCTCTCGGCCGTATTGCCCAATCTGCAGCGCGATAACCGGGCCGTCTCGGGCAGCACGTCGCTGGAACATATCGCCTGGATCCGCGACGATCTGCCGGTGCAGCCGCCGGAGGTGCTCGGATGGGTCGTGATGACCACCGGCGGCAACGACGTGATTCACAACTACGGCCGTTCGCCGCCGCGCGAAGGGGCCATGTACGGGGCATCCCTGGAGCAGGCCGAACCGTGGATCGCCGCATTCGAGCAGCGGCTTGACGAGATGCTCGACCTGATCGAAGCCCGTTTTCCCGGCGGGTGCCACGTCTTTCTCGCCGACATCTACGACCCGACCGACGGCATCGGCGACGCCGCCCGGGCCGGTTTACCCGACTGGCCCGACGGGCTGAAGATCCTGGCGGCCTACAACGACGCGATCGCCCGATGTGCCGAGCGCCGCGATCGGGTCCATTTGGTACCGATGCACCAAGCGTTCCTGGGCCACGGTATTCATTGCACGCAATGGTGGCGCGCCCACTACCGCCGGGAAGATCCCCACTACTGGTATGCCGCCAATCTCGAAGACCCCAACCACCGCGGTTACGACGCCCTGCGGAGACTGTTCCTGCTGGAGATGATCGATGTGGCCGACGTGCTGGATTAAGGGCAGCACTGCTTGCAAGGGAGCAGTGGCGCACTACTCTCTTCAACTGGCTGTTAACCCGGGTTATTCATGGGTTTGTCGCTACGTTCGCCAGAACGTGGGGCGGGCCCAAGAGTTGCGACCAGGTTCTGGCAAACGTGCCTGCCACTGTGTGTCACCGCAATTCCCCGGACCGTGAATAATCAGGGTTGGCCGCCGAGCCCGTCCCCGGCCGGGCTGTTTACGACTCACCGTGCAGAGGGGGGTGAACTGCTAGCCTGACGGTTGCCCGAGGGCCGGTTGTCACGTATAGTCCAGTCCTGAGCCTCCTCGGCCGAGACGTTCTCTCCTCGCCCCCCTGAGAATCTCCGAAAGAGTGACCTGTCATGAGTGGTGCGCCGGAGCAAACCAAGCGGTCTCGCGCAGCCGGGTTCACACTTGTCGAATTGCTCGTGGTGATCGCGATCATCGGGATCCTCATCGGGCTGTTGCTGCCGGCCGTGCAAAGCGTGCGCGAAGCCGCGCGGCGGATCCAGTGCGGCAACAATCTCAAACAGTTGGGGTTGGGCGTTCTGAATTACGAAAGCACCCACAGCCAGCTTCCCTCCTCGGGGATCGTCGACATGGCGGCCAACCCTGGGCGGTTCGAGCCGCGCAGTGGGAAGATGTTCAGTTGGGCCGTGTTGATCTTGCCGCAGATCGAGCAGAAAGCTCTCCACGAGCAGTTCGATTTCAATCGCACCGTCCTCGATCAGCCACAGGAACCACAGGCCCAGCATGTGCCGACCTTGATGTGCCCCAGCGACGCCGCGGCGGGGGAGTACTTCAGCGATTCGGTGCTGACCGCCGGCAAGCGGCTGGCCAAGGGCAACTACGCGGCCACCGTCAGCCCGTTCCATACCGACATCCAAATCCGTTTTCCCGGCGCCCTGGTAGGAAAACAGCAGAAGCTCACCGCGATCGGCGACGGCTCGACCAACACGCTCTTGCTGGCGGAAGTACGCACCCGAGCCCATTCACAGGACCAGCGCGGCGCGTGGGCTCTGCCCTGGACGGGCGCCTCGCTCTTGGCTTTTGACATGCACCACGATTGGGACATCGGCGGCAACTTCGCCCCGTTACAGGGCAGCCTGGGAGTAACCCAAACGCCCAACAACCAGGGTCCCAACACCGACATGCTCTATGCCTGCCCCGACATGGCCGCGGCCCAACTGGACCGGATGCCCTGCGGCACTTGGGCATCCACCGGCAACATGCACTACCTGTCGGCCGCGCCGCGAAGCCAACACACCGGCGGCGTGAACGTCGTCTTCGTCGACGGCCACGTCGATTTCCTCTCCGATGAGATCGACGAGCGGGCCATGTCGTTCATGGTCAGCGCCAACGACGGCCAGATCATCGATCGCAAAGACTATCTCCCCTAGTTTGCTCCCGGGACCTGGCATGAAATCGATCTACTTCCCGCCGGCAGTGATCGTTGCCGGAGCAACGCTCCTGATCGCTTCGATCATCTGGCCCCACGCCGCCGGCCCCCAAGTGGTGTGGACCGACGAGCAGGCCGGCGAGTACGCCCAAGCCTCGGCCGATCTCCACGCGGCGGCCCACGCCAAAGGGCACGCCAAGCATCCGGGACATGCCCACAACCACGGTGCGGCCGGCGAAGACTCCGCTGCAGCGGATCAGAAACTGGCCGCCGCCCAAGAGCGATTCGGGCGGCAAGAGGCGGCCCTGGAGCGCGCCCATGCGATGCGTTGGGGACCCGCACGATGGTTCTGGTGGAGCGGCTTGATCCTGACCGCCGGAGGAGTCGCCGCGTTCTACTGGATGCGATCGGCCGGCCGCTAACCCCTTCTCTCACCATCATGCCCAAAACGCGACGGACAACCCCTGCCGACACCGCACCGGACGCCACGCCGGACATCATCGGCTACTACTCCGAAACGGGGCAGGACTACGAGGCGTGGAGCCGGAACTTCCACATGCACTTCGGCTATTTCCGCCTCGGGCTGAATCCTTTTGCCCTGGAGCGGATGCTCGACGAAATGACGCGGCAAGTGCTGCGGCGGCTCGATCTCGACTTCGGCCGGCCCCGTCGGCTGTTGGACATGGGCTGCGGTCTGGGAACGTCGACTCGTCTGGCGGTCCGCGAGTTTCCCCGCCTCCGGGTCGACGGCATCACCCTGGTGCCCTGGCAAGTGGAGCAAGCCCGGCGCCTGGCAGCAGCGGAGAATCTTGACGGCGCCGCCACGTTTGTTCAAGGCGACTACACGGCCGCCACGTTTGCCGACGAGACCTTCGACGGGGTCTACGCCATCGAGAGCGCCTGCCACGCTGCCGGGTACGACAAGGAGGGCTTTGTCCGGGAAGCGGCTCGCTTGCTCAAACCGGGCGGCCATCTGGTCCTGGCCGACGGATTTCTTAAGGGCACGCGGAACATGAACCCCCTGCTGCGATGGTGCTGCAAGACGGTCTGCCGCAACTGGGCCCTGGAGACGTTCGGCGAGATCGGCCACTTCAAAGAGTGCCTGAAGAAACACGGGCTGGAGCTTGTTCAGGCCGAGGACGTCTCCTGGCGAATCGCGCCGTCGGTGATGCACGTTCCCTCGGTCACGATCCGCTTCCTGGTCAAAGAACTCTTCAAGAACCGGCTGCGAATGACCCGCGTGCGCTGGGGACACATCGTGGCCTGCGTGCTCGCCCCGCTCGTGGGCATGGCCCGCTGGCGCTTCGGGTACTATCTGATTACCGCGCGCAAACGCCGCTGCGAGTGAGTCTTGCTTTCTTCGGTTCTTCAGGGATTCTCGGCCGGTCTGGGATTGGGGGTGCCTGGGGTCGACGGGCACCGAAGCGCAGCTTTGGTCGGCGAGCCCCCAGA
>CAYUIQ010000288.1:0-10288 GCA_964444795.1 uncultured Planctomycetaceae bacterium | reverse complement strand
GGAGCAGAATGGTGGTTGATTTAGGTGCTTATCGATCCAGGCTGACAGAACTCTGTCATTCTCTCTCGGTGAAACGCCTGGAGCTAGTGGGCTCGGCCGCACGAGATGACTTCCTTCCGGAGTCGAGTGACATTGATGTGCTCATCGAATTCGAGGGAAATCATGCCCTCTTTGATCGGTATTTTGAGTTGAAATTCGGCCTGGAGAGCATCTTCGGCAGAAAAGTCGACGTGATTCAAAGCGGAGCGGTCAGGAATCCGCATCTCCGCGCAAACCTTCACGAAGATAGGATAGCCGTCTATGAAGCATGACGCCAATGTCTACCTGCACGACGTCCAAGAGGCCGGTGAGCATATCCGGGAATTCACCAAGGGGATGTCGCTGGAGGAGTATTGCATGAGCGAACTGGTCAAGGCCGCGGTGGAGCGCAAGTTCGTCATCATCGGCGAAGTTCTCGCTCGGCTTAGAGAGGAGTATCCGGCGCTTCTGGAGCGGATTTCAGACCAAGAGAAGATCATCGGGTTCCGCAACGTGCTTGTTCACGGGTATGACGTCATCGACGATGCGACGGTCTGGTCTGCCATTCAGGGCAACCTGCCGACACTGCTTGAGGAAGTAAAGACTCTGCAAAACGCCTAACGAAGCGCCGCGGCGGACCGCGCGGGTGGCCCAGATGATTCCCCGCAAGGGGTTGGCCATCGCGTTCGACTTGTTCGGGGAATCGCCTGGGTGACGGAGTCACAAGAGGTGGGTGGAGACACGGGTCCTCTCGTGACTTGGTCACCCCCGACGTTTTTCCGAAAACGGCCATAGAGGTGGCATCTTCAACCGCGGAAAGACGTCGCGGCCACCCGTGGTCTACTGAGGTTGCGCAGAAACTACCTTTAGGCAAATCATGTGCCAAGATTCGTCGGGAGAATCCAGTTCAGCAAAAGAGTCCAAGCTCCGTCGAATAGCTCGCATCCAGAGGGTTAACTTTCACCTGTTCTGGGTCGGCATGGTGCTAGTTTTCGGCGGCGTGGCGCTGGCGATTCTTGCCGGGGATTGGGCCCTTTACGTGGCAGGTGGGGGATTCCTGGCACTTGGGATAGTCCTGCTTCAGACATACTTGGTTTACCCGTTCTTAAGATGTCCACGCTGTCGACACCGGTTCTTCCTGCCCGACGGACCGATCGCCATGTTTGCCAAGATCAACGCTGCCCAGAAGGAATGTCTCCACTGTGGGTTGAGCCTGAGGCACATCACCCATCGCTCCACTTGACGTGACCGGCTGCAGCGTGGAATAATCAGATACGTGGTGCGTCGGGACGCATCCTACCAGACTTCGATGACGAGGGCACGTCATGGGCTTGCTTGCTTGGCTGTGGAAACGCAAGAAATCCGAACCTCCGTCACAAGACGCAATCGGCGAGATGCGTTGCCAAGTCGAGCGCGACGTCGCTATGGGATTTATCCCTCTTGAAGCGATTATCGATACTGCGATCCGTGTACTCTCCGATGAGTACCGGCGAGCGACGTTAAGACCGATTGCCGAGCGGCTTGCGCATGACGCGATCAACCGCCACATTCGAGCACAGGCTGAGTGGCCAACGCCCACCGATTGTGAGCGATTGGACAACGTCTTTAGCGAATTGGAGCGTGCCGGAATTGTCTCGCGACATCACTTTTCATGTTGCAGTACGTGTGGGTCCTACGAAATCTGGGACGAGATCGAAGATACGCGTAAGGCTGGCACAAACGTACGGGGCTACACATTCTATGACATCCAGGACGCTGAATCCGCTGCTACAGGTCACGGGCTCTGGCTGAACTACGGCTCAGTTCTCGAAGGCGAATCAGCATCGCTTCACATTGGGCGCGAAGTCGTTGATACGCTGCAACGTAATGGCCTCAAGACAAAGTGGAGTGGTGTTTTGAAAGAGCGAATCTTCGCGGAACTTGATTGGAAACGCCGCCGCACGAACATCGCATAACCACACGCTGAATCGGAGCGTCGGTTGGGCGGGAATCAGACCGAGAGATGCTCGCCGGTGGCCCAGATGATTCCCCGTACGGGGTCGGCCATCTCGTTCGACTTGTTCGGGGAATCGTCTGGGGGACGCAGTCACAAGAGGTGGGTGGAGACACGCGGCCTCTCGTGACTTCGTCACCCCCGACGTTTTTCCGAAAACGGTCATGGTAGTGGCAACGTCAACCCCGGAAAAACGTCGCGGCCACGCGCGTTGCCGACAGCGATTTAATCAGAGGATTCGACTTGAGCGACCTTAGCCGACAGCACCGGATTCGAGCGCGGCATCACTCGCCGCTCACCCGATACAACAGGTTGGCCCGGTCCGCCGCAACATCGACACCCTGGAGTTCGGCGATTCGGGCGGCGTACGCCGGCTCTCGGTACGCCGCCGCCGCGCGGCGCAAGAGGGCAACGAAGCCGTCGGGACGGAACGCTTTGATCTGCCGATGCTCCCACGTCTTCTTACCCGTTGCATAAGGGATCAGCCAGTCCAGCGCCATGCGAATACCCCGGCCGTCGTCCGTGCGGAAGTTCCATAGATCGACGTCGACCCGTTCGGCCAGCGCGGCCAACTCGAACATCCCGCGCAGGTTCATCGTGCTGTAGCCGAGAGACTTGGTGCGTGCCAACTCGTGCGGCTGCCGGCCGTCGGGTTCGATCTGAGATGCAATCCGCCGCTTGGCGCTCTCGTTCAGCACGCGCCGGGCAACGTCCGCGCGGCGCGTGAACAGGGCAAAGGCCGCCACCTGGGCGTCGTACCATGTGGCGTGGTTGTTTTTCGTCCGGGCTTCGTCGCGGCCGTACTTGCTCTGCACGATCCAATCGAGGTACTCGCCGAACCACTTCTCCATCGCCGTCTGGTCTGTTTTCGTCCACGTCTTGCAGCCGCCGAGCATCCCGACGGCGTCAACCAACCTGACCAGCTTCGCCGTGTCGATGATGCCGATACCCCGACCTGTACACCGGCCCGGTATGGCCTGTCCGAATTGCAGATGCGGATTCATCCGCGTGGCCGGGGCGATGTACCAAACGCGCAACAAGTGCGCGGCGCGGTTCCCGTAGTCTTCGCGTCCGGTGAGATAATAGGCCAGGGCCAGCGTCTCGACCGCCCGGCACATAGCCGCCATCGGCACGCTATCGTACCGATGCCACTCGGGATTCACTTCCCCATCGCGGCGAATGTAGGGCGCTGCGTCCGGTTTGCCCGGATCGGGCCACCAGTAGGGGCCCACGCTCATGTAGTCGTGTTGGTCGCCGCTGGGTGGAATGCGTTTCTTCTCCATCACCGAGAAGGGGCCCGCGTCCAGCGCCTCGTCGGCCTCGCTTCGCAGCCTCTTCATCGCCGGTGTCAGCTCCACCTCGCCGGCTACGACCAGCCGTTTCGTCTCCGCCAGCGATCGGGCGTCCAATGTGAAAACGCGGGGCAAGGGGGCCTCGCGCGACGCGCTATCGCCGACCGGGTCGGCCGACGCGCATGCGGCGGACAAGGCCGCCGCGAATGCCGTTACGGCAATGGCTCTATTCATGAATGTCACTTTGCAGAGGGTTCGGGTTCTTCTTTCGGGGCGGGATCCTCGGGGGCGACGATGTTCTGCCCGCAGATCGAGTCCCGGGCGCCGGCGACGTCCAGGGCGGGCGCCTGGCCGGCCGTCTTGCGGTTGACGCCCACCACGATGTTGCCGGTGATCGCCAGCCGTCGGCAATCCGTATCGGCCCGGACGGCCTGTTCATCAAGGCCGCTGAAGACGTTCCCCGAGACGGCAACATCGGAAGTCCCTTGCAGGATGATGCCGGTGGCCAGATTCGGCTTGCCTACGCGGCGGGTCTTACCACCGACGTGGCTGTCCGAGAAGTTGTTTCCGGTGACCGTGATCCGGCCGCTGCCGGGGCCGATGACCAGCGCCCGCACGGCGACGATCGTGAACGTATTGGCCGAGACGGCACACCCCCAGGCATCGCGGAGATCGACGCCGCCGCCGAAATTATCGGCCAGCACGTTGGCGCTGATCGTGATCCCGTAGCAGTCGCGATCGAGGATCACCGCGGTGCCCTGGCACTCCTCGATCATGTTGCCCGAGAGGACCGAACCGTAGGTGTTCTCGATCACCACGCCATCGCGGCGGTGATCGTCGAGGTTGTTGCCGGTGAAACAGAGGTTGAAGCTGTCGATGCAGCGCAAGGCGTCCTCGTTTTCCTCGAACTGGTTGGCGCTGACGACGATATCGTGCCCCCCCTGGATATTCACCCCGGCTTGACCGTTGTAGGTGAAGATCGAATCGCAGATGCGCGGATCCTCGTAGCAATGGACCAGACTGGCGCCGTGTCCGCCGCAATGGTCGATACTCATGCCGTGCAGGTAAAGCTCGTTGACGTTCTCCGCCAGCAACCCGTCGCCGCTGACCGAGTCGGTCGTCTTGGCGTCCACGTAGTCGGGATCGCCGCAGATGCGAAAGTCGGCCAACTGCACGCGCCAGAGTTTGCCGCTCTTCCCGCCGGCCGAATCACCCGGACGGATGATCAATGCCGGCTTGCCTTCTTGGTTGCAGTTGATCAGGCACGTGGCGGCCCCGGCGCCGATCACCCGGGTGTCGGAACGCGAGAGGACCAGCGGCTCGTCGAGATTGAACCGGCCGGGAGGCAATTTAACCAGTCCGCCGGACCGGGGAACCGCGTCGAAAGCCGCCTGGAGGCTGGAGAACTCGGCCGCGTCGATTACCGCGGGAACCGATTCCGCCGGCTCGTCGGCAGTGGTTGTCGTGTCGGCCCCGGTCGGTTCGTAGAAAGTTAGGGACAACAGTGCAGACAAAGACACCAGGATAACGACTGCCATATTGCGGGCGCTCATGAAATCTTCCTCCGTCTTCTCAGGGACAAGAAACGCACACGATGCCGCGACGCCGCGTATTACGAGCCGGGCGGAAACGGAAACAGCTTTCGGAGTTCCTCGGTCGACGGCCGCCGGCCGTATTCACATATCTCGAACGCCTCGGCGTAGCGGATCTCTTTGGCCCGGTCGGGACCGTACCACCCGGTCAACTGTTCTCGAAACCGGTTGGCGGTGGCGGCGAATCGCACGTCGAAGCGGCGGCGGACATCCTGCCGGCGGGCCGCCTGTTTGGCCGGATCGTCCGGATACAACTGGGCCGACCCGTTGCAGCCGCCTTCCAGAAACTGCGACACCAACGATTCGGTGGCGGCCAGTTTCTTGCCGATCACCGGATCGATGCTCACCACAACGTCGGCGGCAAACGGGTTGGGCTTTTGAAAACGGTCCTCGAAGTACAAGAAGATCGGGTTCTTCCCGAGGTGCGGCGTGTCGGGACAGAAGAACGGCACGGTCACCATGTATCCGGCGTCCTGCACCAACAGGCCGACGTTGCGGTGATCGGGATGGTAGTCGTTGGGCCGGTGACACATCACCACGTCGGCCTTCCACCGGCGGATGAGTCGGACGATGGTCTTGCGGTTTTCCAGGGTCGGCATCAACTCGCCGTCATGGATGTCGAGGACCTCCGACGTAACGCCGAGGATTTCCCCGCACCGGGCCACTTCGGCAGTGCGCCGCTTCGCCAGCGCACCGCCGGCCATCCCCCAATGGCCGATGTCGCCGTTGGTGCATGAGACGAATTTCACATGATGCCCCCGCTGAACCCACATGGCCCCGACCCCGCCGGCCCGAAGCTCGCTGTCGTCGGGATGCGCGCCAAAACAGATGATCCGCAGCTTGCCGTCGTCCGGGGGGACCGGCGTGGAAGGCACTGCCTCAGCGGCAACCGCGACCGTGGCGCCAGTCGGAACGGCAGAGGTTCCCTGCCGGTCTCCTTCGGAGACCCCGGCAACTAGCAAGCATGTTCCGGCGGCCAACAAACCGCCGACAAACCATCGCATGCGCACGAAGCGTTCGTTCATCAGTATCTCCTCCCAAGAAAAGAACAAGAACCCCGGCATGGGACAGTAACCCCGGGTGACGTCGAATCCTCCAGTCGAAAACCTGCTGCTCGAAAAACCTCGTGGCAACGGTTAGAACACGAACGGACATTGAGCGTCCGCGAAGCATATGCGAGGATTGAATCGGATTTCAAGTGAACGGTTGCATTCGGTTGCCGCGGGGAATTGACTTGGAAATCGTCGGCGGGGATACTGGGGACGGAACCGGTTTCGGTTCCTTGCCGCCAAGGGGACGATGTACGGGTTGCCGCCCGCGGCCCCTTGGTCTTTTTTACTCAAAAGTAGTGCGACCGTGGGCGAGAGACAATCGCGCAGCGCACGCACAAATTGAAGGAGAGGGATCATCATGTCTCAGTATCTTGCCTTAACGCGGGCCGGTTGCCGCCGGCCATTCCCGCGTCGTTTGCCACACGGAATTGCCACACGGACCACAATGGTCGTCGCGGCACTCGTTGCACAAGTAGTTTATACGCAATCCGTTAACGCCAAGTCAAGCGATCGCCCAAACATCGTCTTAATCATGGCCGACGACATGGGGTACTCCGATATCGGCTGCTACGGCGGCGAAATCGAGACGCCCACCCTCGATCGGTTGGCGGCCGGCGGGTTGCGGTTTACGCAGTTTTACAACACGGGCCGATGTTGCCCCACCCGGGCGAGTTTGTTGACCGGGCTGTATCCCCATCAGGCGGGCATCGGGCACATGATGTCGGACCGCGGGCTGGACGGTTATCGGGGCGATCTGAACGACCATTGCGCCACCATTGCCGAGGTGCTTCGTCCGGCCGGTTACGCCACGCTTGGTGTCGGCAAATGGCATGTGACCAAGCACATCCAGCCGGAAGGCCCCAAGTTCAATTGGCCCCTGCAGCGCGGCTTCGACCGGTTCTACGGCACGATTACCGGGGCCGGGAGTTTCTTCGACCCCGGGACGCTGGCGCGCGACAACACGATGATCTCGCCCTTTGCCGATCCCGAGTATCAGACCGACGAGTATTACTACACCGACGCGATCAGCGATCACGCGGTGCGGTTCATCGGCGAACATCACCGGAAGACGCCCGAGAAGCCGTTCTTCATGTACGTCGCCTACACGTGTGCCCATTGGCCGATGCACGCGCTGGAAAAAGACATCGCCAAGTATAAGGGCCGTTACGACGGCGGGTACGATCCGGTGCGCAAGCGGCGCTTCGAGCGGGTGAAGCAACTCGGGCTGGTCGATCCCAAGTGGGACCTGACGCCGCAAGTGGGCAACTGGGAGGAGTTTCCCAACAAGGAGTGGGAAATTCGCTGCATGGAAGTCTACGCGGCCATGATCGACAACATGGACCAGGGGATCGGCCGGATCGTGGCCCAATTGGAAAAAGACGGCGAGCTGGACAACACGCTGATCATGTTCCTGCAGGACAACGGCGGATGCCAGGAAGGACTGGGACGTCGCGGCGACATGACCCGGCCCGCGGAGCCGACGCTTGAGCCGATCGCCCAAGATGCGATCCGGCTCGACGTGGTTCCCCGGCAAAACCGCGCCGGGGTTCGCACTCTGCAAGGACCCGGCATCATGCCCGGTCCGGAAGACACGTACATCGCCTACGGCATCAACTGGGCCAACGTCTCGAACACGCCGTTTCGCGAGTATAAACACTATGTACATGAAGGCGGCATTGCGACACCGCTCGTGGCCCACTGGCCGGCGGGGATCACCCGGCGTGGAGAACTCGAAAGTCAGCCGGGCCACCTCATCGATCTGATGGCCACGTGCGTCGATCTGGCCGAAGCGAGATACCCGATCCGCCGCAACGGCCAGGACGTGCATCCGATGGAAGGCCGCAGCCTGGCGCCCGCGTTTGCCGGAGAGACAATCGAGCGCGAGGCCATCTATTGGGAACACGAAGGCAATCGGGCCATGCGCAAGGGGAAATGGAAGCTGGTGGCCAAGGGCGCCGCCGGAGCGTGGGAACTGTACGACATGGAAGCCGACCGGACCGAGATGCACGATCTGGCCGAGCGGGAACCCGAGCGGCTAGGCGAAATGATCGCCCAATGGGAAACCTGGGCACGCCGGGCGGGTGCGATCCCCTGGATCTGGAAACCGCAATACGGGCAGAAGCCGGGCGACGGTTTCAGCAAGGAGAAACGGTTCGAGCTAAAGGCCGGGGCCGCGCTGCCGCAAAACGCAGCGCCCTACGTCAAGGACAAGGCCTTCTCCATCACCGTGACCATCGACAAACCGGCCGCGGACGGCGTGCTGGTGGCTCAGGGCGGTTCGGCTCACGGGTATTCGCTCTATATGACCGAAGGCCGCCCGGCCGTGGCCATTCGGCGGTCGAGCGATCTGACGGCGGTCGTCACCCAGAAGCCGCTGCCGCCGGAGACGAAGACCATCACCGCGTCGCTATCGGCCGATCGCATGTTGACGATCACCGCCGACGGCCGCCTGATCGCCTCGGCCAAGATCCTCGGCCTGCTGGTCGACATGCCCATCGACGGCCTGCAAGTCGGCCGCGACGAAGGCGGTTTCGTCGGTCCGTACACCGATCCCAACCCATTCGGCGGTAAGATCGGCGGCGTGGTGATTGAAGTGGGAAAGTGATGTTGTTTGGCCACGACGATTCTAATCCGAACGAAAACGATGGAAATATCCCACGTACTCAGCCTCGATTTGGCTGCACTCAACGGTGTAGATGCCGGATGCAAGTTGGAGAGGCATGAAATCGTCGTCGAGCAAGCCCTTCGTGCCGTCGGCTGCCGAGTTCATCAGCAGCAAATCACTCTCCTCACAGCGCCACTCAATGGGATCGGCCCAGCTAGCCCGCCGCAATTCGTCATCCGATGGCAGCCAACCCCCACAGGCAACAATCTGCCGGGCGCTGTCCCAAGTGTGCGCGTCGGACTCTGCGTAGAGGACGAGAGCCTGGGCGTCCATGAACGGCAAGAGGCTCCTGCCTGGCCACGCGACCGCGCAGGCGCGGTCGTAATCCGTGACGGGATGGTCGCTGTCCAATGCACGATACTCGCCAGTTGAGGGGTCCGTCGTGCCACGCCACCGCAAAGCCAGGCGCCGAGCGATGAGCATCGGTGGTGCGCCGGAAAAGTCCAACCAACGAACTCTAAATGGCGTCGAACTGCTCATGGTGCGGTGCCGCTAAATGTCTAAAATCACCGGGTTGCCGTCAGCGACATTGACTTCTGTTTGAGGCCGGTCGGCAACTCCGGTGCATTTTCTTGTTATCTGGCACTATCCGTTCGCTGAAACGAATTGCCGAAAGCCATCTTCGGTGTGGTTGTGGTAACGAGTCAAGTCAGGCTTAGTAGTATCGAGAAATTCCTTTGCCAGCCACACAGGAATCAATTCGACCATTTGTGCGGGGGCTTTCTGATTTGCGGCATCTGTAATCTCTTCCGATACACATGCCTCGCGCAGAAGCATCGGCATATCCTTGGGGCAGTCGGCTCTGTCACCCACGAAGATAGTCGGAGTTAGAAGATTCGAGTAATCGCGATCGTCCCGAAGTATCTGCGACAATTGGATCAGTGGGATTTGCGCATCCGGAGTTCCGAGATTGTGACACTCTTGCGAGGCACGCAGTCGCGTATCGAGAATCTTGATCGAACCGTTGAAGTGTTCGTGTGGCCGTTGCTTGGGATCGTTGAGATTGAACACAAGGAATCTGACGCGATCACCGACTTTAGCCACGTCAGTTGGATGGTTGATTCGGCCCCAAGACAGTTCCGGGACACGCAGCAAACCGGGGACACCCTCCGTTTCAACGAAGAGCCCGAAGTTCTCCGCTCGCACGACGATACCGTCGTAAACGCTCCATGCACGGATTGCTTCGTCGGTTGTCATAGCCCTGCTCGTGATGAGATGGCAGCTCGTGTTCCAAGCCAGATAACGTCCCCGATAACCGAGTCGGGGGAATTGATTGTCCATTTCAAAGCCGCCCGGCTCCGCAACTTCCGTTCATCGCATCGTTGTCCCGCCCTGCAACGAAAGCCAAATCCTACTCGGTTTGAGTAACCGGTCACGGCACGCCGGTTCTCAAAGGTATGTTGCTCAGATCTACCAAGCTCCAAAAAGTGAAACGTAAATTGCCATGCCAATTAATGCTGCTCCAGCGACTAATCTGACAATAGAGCTAATCATCGCTGTTCCCCCAGACAACTCAATTCCGTATTTGTCACGAGTGGTGCCCGCTTTCAAGCCGGCAATTCCAAAACAGAGCAAGACGATTCCGATAACACCCATGATTAAACCAAGTATAAGTGGGTTTTCACGCAGCCATTGGTTTGCTGCGCTGTTGCGGTCGGCCAAAAGCGGGATCGAAA
>CAYUIQ010000287.1:0-10294 GCA_964444795.1 uncultured Planctomycetaceae bacterium | reverse complement strand
CAAAAGCCCTCACCTGGCTCGCTGCGCTCGCCGTCCTCTCCCAGAGGGAGAGGGGAGGGTTAAGAGGTGATCGTCCCCTCAACGGGACTGCTGGCCGTGGCATAGAGTTTCTTCGGGATACGGCCCGACTGAGAGGCCAGATGGCCCGACTCGCACGCCAGACGCATCGCCTGAGCCATGCGCACCGGATCGGTCGCGTGGGCGATGCCCGTGTTCAGCAGCACGCCGTCGACGCCCAGTTCCATGGCCACGGTCACGTCGCTGGCCGTGCCCACGCCCGCGTCGACGATCACCGGGTAGCCGGGATCGCCGTCCTTGAGATACTCCAGGCAGATACGCAACGCGTTGGGATTGAGCACGCCTTGTCCCGATCCGATCGGACTGCCCGCGGGCATCACGCTCGTGGCGCCGGCTTCCTTGAGCCGCCGCGCCACCACCGCGTCGTCACCGGTGTAGACCAGTACCTGGAAACCGTCCTGGACCAATCGTTCGGTCGCCTCTAGCGTGGCGATCGGGTCCGGCAGCAGCGTCTTCGTATCGCCGAGCACCTCGAGTTTCACCCAGTCGGCGCCCGGATTCTCCATCTGGGAGAGAATCTCGCGGCCCAACCGTGCCACGCGCACCGCGTCGTCGGCCGAAAAGCAGCCGGCCGTGTTGGGCAGAATCGTGTAGCGATCCGTGTCGATGAAGTCCAGCAGGTTGTTGCCCGAGGCATCGATCAACCGCTCGCGCCGCACGGCCACGGTGATACACTCGGTGCCGGAGAGGTCCAGCGCCTGGCGCATGATCTCGTAGTCGGCGTATTTCCCGGTTCCCACGATAAGCCGGCTTGCAAACGTGTGCGTGCCGATTTCGAGACGATCATCCTTGAGACGATCGCCGGCGGGCGAATTCTTGGCCATGGCGGTTATCCTCCTCCTACAAGCGTCACTACTTCCACTCGGTCGCCGTCGGCCAAGAGGTGCTCGGCATGTTGCCGGCGGGGTACCAGTTCAAGATTCACCTCGACGGCCACGTACCGGCCGGCCAGATTCAGCGTTTGCAGTAATCCGGCGACCGTGACGGCCTCGGCAAGGCGATGCGATTGACCGTTGACGGTGATCTCCACGTTGGCCCTACCTGGGATCGGCCGGGCGCAATCGCTGGGCATGCAACAATTGGAGGTCACCCGTCTGAGGCCCGTCGTTGCGCTGAGCGATGGTGCGGTTCCACGGAATGGCGTAGGCCAGCAGCCAACCGCTTTCGACTTCGACGACGTAGACGATGGCCGCGCCGGGCTTGACCTGCCCCGCTCCGCGGGTTTTCAGGTTAGCTCGGCCGGTAACCAGAAGATAACGGGTATCTCGGCCGGTGACCAGGGGTCCACCAGCAGCGTCGCCGCCGTCTCCTCCGGCAACGCCCCGCTCCTGCATGATCAGGGCGTTGAGATCGCTGAGGACGTTGGCTCGAAAGAACGAATTGAACTTCCAGCCGAAAGTGCCGATCACGGCCGCCCGCAATTCGCCGGTGTAAAAGTCGAGAAAATAAACCGCCTCCCGCTCATCGTCGACCGATCCGGTGGCCACGGCGAACTTCTCGAAGCGGTCGGTGGCGGTCGCGTGTAGCGGGGTATTCGGCCAGAGGCCGCTGACGGTCAACCCGATGCCCAGCCCCAAAATCAGCCAAACGAACCAATAGGGTTTCCATGAGCGACTCATCGCAAGGCCTCCTTCATCGGTTCCGCAGAGGACAAATGTAGCACGTTGCTGCCAAGACAGCACCCGAGGTGGGCACCGCCGGGGAGCACTCCGCGACGATGGCCACCGGTCATGATACCCCATTCTTCCATGTCTTGCCAGACCGTAGTTACCGTCCGGCACACCCCATCTGGTACACTACTGCCGTGGGTAAATTGACTCAGCCAAACTCCGGGCGAATCCCCTTTCCGAGGGATAGGATAAGAAACCCTCGCCCCAGACCCTTGAAACCGGCCGCAAATCGGTCTATAACCACGCCGGTTAGGGGCAAGTGGATTTCGTGAGTCTTCAATCTCGCAAGGGAGCCGACAAATGGGAAAGATCAACGTGGCCCTGATCGGACAGGGCTTCATGGGACGTTCGCACTCCAACGCATGGGGTCAGGTCGGGAAATTTTTCGATCCCCCGGCCCAATCCGTTATGCATACCGTATTCGGACAGGAGGAAGAGAATCCCCAAGCGTTTGCCGACAATTGGGGATGGCGGAACGCATCGACCAATTGGCAGGAGTTGGTCAAATCTCCGGATATCGGGTTGGTCGACGTCGTCACACCCAACTACATGCACGCCCCCGTCGCCCGGGCCGCCATCGAAGCCGGGAAACCGTGCTCCTGCGAGAAACCGATCGCCGGAACCCTCGACGATGCCCGGGCCATGGTCGAAGCGGCCAAGGCCGCCGGCGTGAAGACGTTCGTCTGGTTCAACTACCGGCGATGCCCCGCCGTGGCCCTGGCCCATCAGTTGGTCCGGGACGGCAAGATTGGCGATATCCGCCACGTTCGGGCGGCCTACCTGCAAGACTGGGCCGACGAGTCGGTCCCCCTGCTCTGGCGATTCGACAAGACGCTGGCCGGCAGCGGCGCCCACGGCGATCTCAACGCCCACATCATCGACATGACCCGCTTCGTCACCGGCGAGGAGATCACCGAGATTTCCGGCGCCATTGCCGAGACGTTCATCAAGCAACGCAAACTGGCCGGAGGCGTGGCCGGAGGCGGAATTGCCGACGGCGGTGAAGCGTCCGCGGGCATGGGCGACGTGACGGTCGACGATGCGGTGCTCTTCCTGGCCCGGTTCTCCGGCGGCGCGGTGGCCAGCTTCGAGGCCGCGCGGCAAGCGACCGGAAACCAGAACCGCAACACGTTCGAGATCAACGGCACCAAGGGCTCGCTGAAGTTCGACTTCGAGCGGATGAACGAACTGCAGATGTACGACGCCACGCTACCCCGGGCCGTCCAGGGCTGGAACACCATCATGTGTACCCACGGCGACGACCATCCCTACGTGGCCAACTGGTGGCCCGACGCCCACATTATCGGCTACGAGCACGGTTTCACCAACCAGGCCTACGACATCCTCCGGGTGCTGGCCGGCGAGGAGCCGACGGTGCCGATCCCCGATTTCAACGATGCCTACCAGACGCAGCGCGTGTTGGAAGCCTCTCTGCTTTCGGCGGCCGAGCGGCGCGCGGTCAACATGGACGAAGTGAGATAGGCACGCGGTCAATTGATTACGTCGCGCGACGTGGAGCGCCTTCGGTGGCAGGATGCCGCCGGTGGCGCTCGTTTTTTTCGTAGCCGTCAGTCGTCGCCGCCGGCAAACCGCATGAGATAGTACGCCAGCGTCAAGATCGCCTGCAGCGTGGCGGCCACGTAGGTCCAGGCAGCCGCGCTGAGGACCCGGTTGACGTAGACCATCTCCTGTGGCTGGACGACCCCCAGGTCGGCCAGTTGGGCCTTCGCCCGGCGGCTGGCGTTGAATTCCACCGGAAGATTGACCAGTTGGAAAAAGACGAAAACGCTGAACAGCCCGATGCCCACCCAAATCAGCGGTCGGAATACGGCGAAGATCGCGCCCAGGATGATGAAAAGGAACGCCGCGTTGCTGCCGAAACTGGCCATCGGTACGACCGTGTTGCGAATCATCAGGGGGGCATACTGCCGGGCGTCCTGGATCGCGTGTCCCGCCTCGTGCGCGGCGATACCCACCGCCGCCATCGATCGTCTCTGATAGACCTCGGGACTCAGACGCAGCACCTTGGCGCGCGGGTCGTAGTGGTCGCTCAAATGGCCGGGCACCTGTTCGATACCGACGTTCCGCAGTCCGGCCGAATCGAGGATATGCCGCGCCGCGGCCGCGCCGCTTAGCGGAGCCGGTTGCTTCTGGGCCGCATTGTAGGTCGTCCGAATCCGCATCTGCGCCCACAGTCCCAACAACAGCGCCGGGGCAATGAACACCAGGTACATGGGATCGAATATCATGGCTCTTCCTCCTGGGAATTCGCAACCGAGTTTCGGTGAGTCCCGCGGTGACGGTTTCTTCCGCGGATGCCATCCTCTGTTACCGTATCCTATGATACGCAGCCGGACAAGCGGTGGTTCCACTCGGTCCCCCCGGCGCGGCACACGAAGAAGTCACCCGGATGAGCGGCCAGACCGGTGCGTCTCGTTTCGGACCGAGTGGTGTGGCGACGGACGGCTCGTCTGGTGGGGGCCATCGTGCTGGAGGCTCCATCGATTCCCGGCGTCGGCACCGTCGGCCGCCTGATCTTCGGGGGTCTTGCCGTCGGAGGTCGGGCTGGGCGATTGCTGTGGAAAGGGGATGGCGACCAGAAAGGCCGTTCCCGCCGTGCAATCCGGATCCAACTCCACCGACCCACCGTAATACTCGACGATCTTCTTGACGATCGCCAGCCCCATGCCCGACCCGTCGCACACCGTCTGGGGTAACCGGCGGCCGGGAAGAAACACTTCCTTGCGGAAGCGGCGATCGATTCCCGGACCGTTGTCGTGGATCCGCAGCCATGCCGTCCCGCGTGTCGAAGCATCGCCCGTATCGTCGTGCGTCGTGGCCGACGAGATAATGATCCTCGGATTCCTCGACGCGCCGCCGTGCGTTACGGCGTTTCGCACCAAATTGGTTACGATCTGTTTCAGCCGGCCGCGGTTGCACCAAATGGTATCCAAGGGGCGTTCGACGACGACCTCGGCTTTCCGGTCCGCAAGCAGCGCGCCCTGCTCGAAGAGTACTTCGTCGACGACCCCCGCCAAGTCGACCGGCGACGATTCCATGTCGACGGCACCGGTCTTACCCAAGTGTACGAGATCGTCGAGGAATCGTTTCGACTCGCGCAAGCAAGCTTCGACGTGGCACACGTAATCGCGCAGTTCGGTCTGCTGCGCTTGCGGTGCGGGCTGCGGCGGTACGGGTTCCTTCGCCAGGGGTTCCTTCGCCAGGGGTTCCTCGTCCAGCGAGTCCTTCAACCGCGCGAAACTGTGCTCCAGCAGCATGAAATTGGCGTTCATGTCGTGGGAGAGCGCGCGAACAAAATGGTTCAGTTCGTCGTGCGCTCGCTGAACTTGCCGTTCCATGCGCGTGTTCTGTTGACGGAGGATCAAGTTTTGCAGGGCCCGGCGAACGACGCGGCGCAGCCGGCGTGGCGTGAGCGACGGCTTGACGATACAGTCGGCCGCCCCCAGCTCGAACACTTCGCTGGCCAGCCGGTCGTCTTCCCGATCCGCCAACACGATCACGGCCGACTGAACGTCTCCGGCCGACAAGTCGGCAAGCCATCGGCGGCAGTCCACGTCGGGAAGCTGCGCGTCGAGCAAGACGAAGTCGATCGTTCGCCGGCGAAGCACTTCCAGGGCCGTCCGGCCGTCGGCCGCCGAAATAACCTCCGACACGCGAGCAAACTCCTCGCGCAGCCATCGCGACCACTTGTCGCGGTCCGTTCTCACGGCGGAAACCACCAGCGAGCTGAGGCCGCCCTGGGCCGGGACGCTCGGAGAGTCTGTCGGGCGGGAAGTACTCATGACGATTGATCCGGTATTGCCAAGAACATTATCAAAGACACACGTTTCCTCCTCTTCGGATCGGCCGACCTGGTAGAAAAGTTTCTGCAATCGTCGTATCGCGCGCACATTACCAAAACTTCGTGACAGGTATGCGGATCGCTCCAAAGGGTGCGGTGGCAACGGGCGTCAAGTAGCCCTAAGGAGGGGGGTGCGAGTCCGTACGACATGCCCCGACCGTGGCACACCCATGAATCATCCGGGCTAGTAGGCGTTGCGATGACGCAAGCCTCGCCAGACGGTCATTGCCAGGATCAGCAGGTCGAGCGAGAGCGACCAGTTGGCAATGTAGTAGAGATCGCATTCCAGGCGACGCCGATGCGACGTGTCGCCACGCCAACCGTTTACCTGAGCCCAACCGGTCATCCCGGCCTTCACGCGATGGCGTTGGGCATAGCTGGGCAACTGTTTGCGGAATTTTTCCACAAACACTTCCCGTTCGGGCCGTGGCCCGACGAGACTCATGTCACCGGCCAACACGTTGAACAACTGCGGCAACTCGTCGAGGCTCCAGCGCCGCATCAGCCGGCCCAATCGCGTGCATCGCCCGTCGTTGCGACGGGTCCATACCGGGCCGGTCGACTGCTCGGCGTCGCTGCCCATGCTACGAAACTTGAGCATCGAGAAGGGGCGTCCGCGCAAACCGGTTCTTACCTGACGATAGAAGACCGGCCCCCGGCTGGAGAGCGTGACCGCCGCGGCCAACACGAGCATCAGCGGTGAGAGCAATACCAAGGCCACGCTCCCAACGGCCAGATCCATTGCCCGTTTGGCTACCCGCGAGGGGCCGTGGTGCGGATTCTGTCGCAGGCCGAGAAACGTCACGTTGTCGATCTCCAACATGCTCGGACGCACACCGGTCAGGTTGGGTATCTCGGGGACCAATTGCACTTCGACGAGCATGCCCGAGAGGACCTTGTACACTTCGGCCAACTCGCCGTAACGCGACGTAGGCAGCGCGATGAATACGTGGTCGATGTCGTGCTCGGCGGCAATCTGGTCGAGTTGGTCGACGTCGCCCAGTAGCGGCAAGGTGTCGGGCTCCGTCTTACTCGGGACGTCGACGAATCCCACGGCCTCCAATCCGGTCCAACTATTGTTCTGGATCGTTCGGGCAACAAGCCGTCCGGTGCGACCCGATCCGACGATGGCCGCTCGACCGTAGTTCAGGCCGTGCTGGCGGCAGAGCTTCAACCCCCGCCAGACCACGCGCCGCGCCAGGGTCAGAGCCATCGCGTTGAGCAGGAAGAACAATCCCAAGGCCAAGCGCGACTCGTACAGATCGCGCCGGTAGAAGGCCACGGTAATGGCCAGCAAGAACAACAACCCGCTGGCCTTGCAGACGACTCCCAACTCCCGCGGCAACTGCCGAAGCCGATGCACTTCGTACAAACCACAGAGCCGATAGGCCACCGCCGCCATGACCAACAGCATGGGCAGTGCCGTCAGGACGAATCGAAAGTCCGGCACCCCCCGGGGCGAATCCCAAAGCCCGAACCTGAGGAAATAGGCCGCCATCCAGACCCCGGCCGTGACCGCCAGATCACAGATCAGAAAGACCAGGGCCAGTTGATTGCCGTGTCGCCGGTACATCGCATTTCGCCTTGCCAAGGGAAATTGCCTGCCTCTGCTAAGAGAGGCCGCGATTTGTAGCGATTCGGCGATTCGGCGTCAAGTGAAGATGGGTGGAGTGGGGAGTCTGGGTGCGGTGTCCCGCGGCACACGGTCGTAGCTACGTTCGCCAGAACGTGGGCGATACATGATTATGCGTGTCCTTCTGCTGCTGTTGCGCGGGCTTGGCCGCGGCGGTCTGCGCGTCCGCCGAGGAATCGCGAGCGGGCATCGACACCGGGTAGCGACACCGTGTAGCGACAACTCAGCCGCTCGTGATGGCGAATCTTGTCTTTCGGCGCCAAGACGTACTTGGTGCCATTGAGGACGTACTCGTCCAATTCCACATTCACTGTGTACGCGCCGGGCGCGAGGCCCGTCGGCGCGAGGCCAACAGCCATCTCACCCCAGAGGTAAACCGACTTCTCCGCCTTATCGCCGCGGACCAGGATGATCCCCGGCGATTGTGCGATGTTCCGAGCGTGGTCGATGTAGCGCAGGCGGATGGTGATCGTCTTGTCTTGGACGAACTCCTCCGCCACCTGTAGCGTACCCTTGGACGTGTAGACGCCCGACAGCCGGGCGACAGGTTCCGGATCACGGCTCGATATCTCGGCCGGTCCGTGGAACACGAGCCCCATCTATGGTAAAACTGGGAACGCTGTCGGATTGAAATTGCTATCAGTTATTTCGTTAGAGGTCGGACAAATGACATGTCGAGTGCTTTTCTCCATCGTGGTGGTTCTCGAAGCCATTTCTGTTCAAGCCCAAACCCAAGCCCCCGTTCCGGGTGCGGAGGCCCAGGCAAAGGCAATGGCGATGGTGGTGGAAGTTTACAAGGGTGAATACGATGCGGCAAAGACCTCTTCGCAGAAGGAAGCCCTTGCCGGGAAGCTCCTCCAACTCGCGACCACGACGACAGAGACGAATAATCGGTACGCTCTGCTTCGTGTGACACGCGACTTATCCGTTGAAGCGGGCGGTCCGGCCTGCTTTCAAGCCGTTGACGAAATGGCGAAGGCGTATCAGATTGACCGGCTGGATATGAAGGCTAAGGTGTTGGCGGCTTGTTCGACAAACGCACGGATGTCGGCCCAGGCTACAGCGGTAGCGAATATCGGGACGGACCTGATCAACGAGAGTATCGCTGCTGATAATTACGTTTTGGCCCAATACTTGGGTGCGCCGACGCTTGCCGCTGCCCGAAAGGCGAGGGATCGCAGCATGAGTAAGCAGGTGATTGACCTCAACGCCAAGGTTACGACGATCGCCAAGGCTGCTGCGGAAGTGGAACCAGCACTGACAACTCTTGACACAAACCCGGCTGATCCTGCCGCGAATCTCGCTGCTGGGAAGTTCTACTGTTGGATGAAAGGCGATTGGGGAAAAGGATTGCCGATGCTTGCGTTGGGTAGTGATGTCACCATGAAGGCTCTGGCTGGCAAGGAACTGCAAGGCGTATCCACACCGAAAGAGGAGGCGGCTTTGGCCGATGGATGGTGGGCATTGGCGGAAAGTGAAGCCGGTACGGCAAGGGAGCAATTGCAGGCCCATGCGGCCGGTTGGTACAAACGTGCCGCTCCAAAGTTGACCGGGTTGGTCAAAGCAAGGGTTGAAAAGCGGTTGAGCGAGGCTCCTGTCCTTGGGGAGGTCGTTGCCTCGTCAACGCCTGCTGCACCGGCCCCGCGACCGTCGTCCGTGAAGCCTCGGGCACAAGCGCTATCGGCGGGGCTGCGTGGCTTACTATTTGCACGCCAGCCTTCCCAGCAGGGCAATGACGGTTACCTCCATCCATCGAAGCTGGGGCAGCCCGTTGGAACACCTGCCACAATAGGCTGCATTCGTAATTGGAAGTTTGACGCTTCCAAGAATGCCGTCGCACTTGGCATGCTGAGAATTGACGAGCCCGGCGTCTACTCCTTCAAAACGTACAACTTCTACGATCGCAATGCACTGTTTTTGGATGGTAACCTGGTTTGTCCTTATCGTGGGAGTGTGTCTGGTGGAACCGATCCGGCTGGCAAAGAGAAAATTCTACTGAAGAAGGGCTACGTGCCCATCATGTCTGTCGGTTACGTCGACGCCCGGGGGAGCGCGGAAGTGAGATGGAAACCACCCGGACAGGACCAGTGGAGTGCAATCCCCACGGATCTGCTGTCTCACGACCCTTCATTCCGGTGGCCCGCGGACAATTGAGCATATTCATCCGTAAGTGAATCGACTTCGCGCCAACCGATTGCCTGGTAACAGCTTGCAACCTAAAACTCCACCACCATGAGATCCTCCCCCACCTCGGTGGCCGGAAAGACCGCCCGGGCCGTGGCCAGATCGAGGGGGTTGGCCGCGTCGGCCAATGGGTTGATGTGAACCAGCACCAATCGGCCGACACCGGCGGATCGGGCGAGTTGGGC
This sequence comes from uncultured Planctomycetaceae bacterium, assembly GCA_964444795.1. Taxonomy (GTDB): domain Bacteria; phylum Planctomycetota; class Planctomycetia; order Pirellulales; family Thermoguttaceae; genus JABMRP01. Next base: position 682 of record CAYUIQ010000287.1, on the reverse strand, counting down.
TACGGCGGTGTTGCTGCTGTGTCCCGTTCGAGCGGCCCATTCGGCGCGGTCGTCGTTGTGGTAGCATTCATGGACCAGCAGATCCACGCCGTCGATGTGCCGGCGGTAATCGGCGTCAGGTGAGGCTGTGGTGTCGGTCACGTAGGCCATGCTCGACTCGGGCCAGTCGAGCCGATAGCCGACCGAGCCGCCCGGGTGCGCAAGCGGAAAGTGGGTCAGCCGCCCCCGCAGCGGCAGGACGACTTCTTCGGCCAGCGGGCGAAATTCGCACTCCGGCTTTTTGGCAAATAGGTCCGGGGCGAAGAGATGCTCGTCCAACGCCCGCAGTTTATCCGGCAGCCCATGGACGGTGATCCGCCCCAGCGGATGCTCGCGCGCGACGTCGGAGAGATACGTCAACCCGATCACGTGGTCGAGATGCGCGTGGCTGAGGAAGATGTCCAAGTGGGGCGTCTCGGCAAACCGCCCGACGCGATACACGGCCGTCCCCGCGTCGAGTACGATGCCACACTCGGGAATCATCAAACAGAGCGTATGGCGGCGATCGTTGGGATGAAACCCGCCGGTACCCAACAGGTGTAGCTTCATGGGAAGCGTTTCCTCGAGGTGGAACGGAAGAACGAAAACACGTTCTACACGTTTGGTCGGGTATTTTCCAGTACTCAGTAACAAGCCAATTGAT
>CAYUIQ010000286.1:0-10502 GCA_964444795.1 uncultured Planctomycetaceae bacterium | reverse complement strand
ATAGTGTTTACTTCCGAACGGTCCCAAACTCTGGCGAGTTTGGCTACAATGAGCATCGCAAGATCCGTCGGGCCACGTTCCAGGAAAAAGGAGGAAACGCGATGAAGACGAAGCGAATTCCCGCAATCCTGGGCGCGTGTTTGTTGTTTCTCTTTCCGGCCGGGACTCTAACCGCCGAACTTTCGGTCGACGTGACGCAAAACACCGGCCGTCTGATGCCCTACCAGGTATTCGAACTCACCTTCAAACACACGGGCCCGTACGCCGATCCGACCTGGGACGTGACGATCGACGTCCGCCTGACTTCGCCCGAGGGGCGGAAGATCAACGTCGGCGGGTTCTTTTTCGGGTCGAGCCGGCCGCAGAAGCCGGTCATCCGGCGGTCGCCCGATGGGCACGGCGGCACCCGTTCGCTCGCCACTTGGCCTTGCGATCCGGCCGATCTGTGGAAAGCCCGCTATGCACCGAGCGAATTGGGAACGTGGAAGTTCGCTTACACGTTTCGCAGTCGAGCCGGCGGATCGGCCCGCGGCGGCGGTACGTTCGAGGTAGTTTCCGGCCGCACGAAACCGCGCGGCTGGGTCCGCGTCAACCCGGCGAATCCGTTTCGCTTCGTCTTCGAGGACGGCACGCCCTACTACCCGATCGGCTTTCAAGACGGCATCTTCGACAACAACAGCAACGGTTCGGCCATGGACTCCTTCAGCATGGAAGGTCCTTTCCGCCTCGACCGGCTCAAGCAGCGGCCCAAGACTCCGCCCGGTGCGCTGTTTGCACGGGGTCCTTCGATGAATCCCACCAACGGCGACGTCCATTTCGGCAAGCACGCCCGGGCCGGTTTCAATCTCTGGCGGTTTTCTCCCAACAACTTCTCGATCAAAGTGTTCTCGCTGGAAGGCGAGCACGGACCGGCGGTCCACTGGGCCGAGGCCGCCATGGTCGACGAAATGCTGCAAATGACCCGCAAGTACGATATCCGTGTCTTCTACGGCATCTTCGGGTTCACCAAGGCCTTCAACGAACATCCGGAAAATGAAGAGGACATGGAACGGGTGAAGCGGATCATCAAGTACTCGGTCGACCGCTGGGGGGCGTACGTCGATTTCTGGGAGTTGCTCAACGAACAAAAGGCCTCCGACCAGTGGTACGCGATCACCATCCCTTACCTCAAGTCGATCGATCCGTACGGCAAGCCCGTGGCCACAAGCTGGGAACGGCCCGAACTGCCGGGCATCGACATCAACGCCCCGCACTGGTACGGCAACGAAAACGAGTTGATTTCCGATCGCGTGTCGGCCGACCGAGCCCGGCAGACCAAGCGGTTCGGCAAACCGGTCGTCTACGGCGAGCAGGGCAATAGTCGCGGGCGCGAGGATCGCTCGGGCGAGGGTATCGGCGGCGTGTGGGACCCCGGCTCGGCTCGGCGAATGCGCGTGCGATGCTGGACCGCGCTGTTCAACGAAATCCACTTCATTTTTTGGGAAACTTCCTACGCCAAGGACGGCCACTACATGAACCTCTGGATCGGACCCGAGGAACGTCAGTACATCCGCGCCATGCAGGATTTCGCTTACCGGCTCGATGCCGGCGTGAAGCCGGTCGAGGTACCTTTGAGCGGGCCAGCGGCACACGAGGTACGAGCCTACGGGCTGCGTTCTCCGCAGCGGACGGCCGTGTATCTCCATCAGACGGGATGCGCGACGTGCAACCGGACGGAAGGCCGTCGCGGTCACCGCTGGGACCACGATCGGGGTCGCGTCGGCGACTTGGAAGTGACCGTCGACGTGCCCCGCGCGGCGAAGGGCTACTGGTACGACCCTCGCACTGCGCGGATTCACGAACGGATCGACGCGCCGGCTGGTCGCCAGACGCTGGTTGCGCCGACGTTTTCGGTCGATTTGGCTCTGCTCATCACCACGGCGGGGCCACCCGACGTCGACGGTGACGGGCAAGCCAACGATCAGGATGACGACAACGATAATGACGGCGTACCCGACGCCGCGGATGCGTTTCCCCTGGAACGCGAGGAATGGGCCGATGCCGACGCCGACCGCATCGGCGACCACTACGACGCCGACGTCGATGGCGACGGAGTGGCCGACGACCGAAACGGTGACGGCGTGGCCGACAACGAAGAACCCGATCCCGACGGCGATGGAGTACCCACCGCCGGCGCGATTCCCTGGGATGCCTTTCCCCGCGACCGGGCCGAGTGGCGGGATACCGACGGTGACGGCATCGGCGACCGAGCCGACCCGGACGACGACGGCGACGGCTGGTCCGACCGCGCGGAGCGACAAGCCGGTACCGATCCACGGGAGGCGGTGAGTTTCCCCGGCGAGTGAGAAAGGGGAGAGCTACTCGTCCGTCGCATCGCCGAGCAACTCGTCCAGCGGCAGTACGCTCCCGGGGGCGAACGCGCCGTCGTGTTGCGTCTGCGAGAGGCGAATCACCAGCAGTTTCTGTTCGAGCCGTCCGGACGTCTCGGTGGTCAGGAAATGGTGCCCCAGACTACCCGGCCGATTAGGCAGGCTGGCCATGACCAGCATTTGGCCGGGGGCCAGACGTGCCGAGGTGACCAGATTATCGAACGTTCGTTTGGCTCGTTGGGCGTCCAGCCGCACGATGCCCTGGCTTCGCACCCAGCGCTGGCGTTGCTGGCCATGCCGCAACTGGGGCACGAGCGTCAACCGGACCCGGCCGTCCGGTTCCAGTTGGGATTCGGCCGTCAAGATGGCTTGGGCTTGCCGGTAGGGTCGGCCGCTGAGTTGTCCCGATTCGGAGACCAGCACGGGTAACTCGTCGTAGATATCCGAGGTGATGATCTCCCCGGGGCGGTTCGCCCGAAGCTGCAGATGGCGGCGGACCACGGTTGGCTCGACGGCCAGTTGCTCGGCATCGAGGTCCCGGGAAACCGGTTGATCGGTCAGTTTCAACAGGTGACACAAACTCTGCGGAAGCTGGCCCCCGGTCACGCCGACGCGAAAGCCGTTCTGTTGAAGCGATTTGCGAAGCTCGGCCGGGAAATGCTGTTCGTCGATCTCCATCCACAGCCGGTCATCCACCCGAGGATCATTCAGCGGCATACGCACGAAGAAGATATCCAACACCACGCTGTCCGGCGACATTCGTGGTGGGGCCAGCGGCGATACGCCCTGGGAGGAAAGCCGTGGCGGCCAGCCGACGAAAAGCGCCGGGCAGCCCACCAAGAGCGGCAGGGTCGACAGAAGGACCAGCATACGCACAAGCAACGACGTCATGGGCACCACAACACAGACCAGAGTTATCCCCCTGCGGAAGGGGTGTGCAAGTTGGGCGGGGTGGTAGGCTAGTCTGCAACGTCGGCCGGGTCAAGGCGGATCTGTCGTACGGGCGAAGTGCGGGGCATCACTCGTCGTCTAAATCCTCGTGATGCTCGACATACGGCCAGTAGGTGTCGAAATCGAAGTCGGGGCTGTTGTCCAGGTCGTGGCAGGTGACGCATTGCCGCGTCTTGGATTCTTCCACGCTGATCTTCATCGCCTCTTGCAGTGTCTGCTGCAAGGCCAGATCGCCGCCCCCCTCGGCTTTGATGTGTTTTTCCCCCGGGCCGTGGCACGATTCGCAGCCGACGTCGACGAGCTCCGGTGTCTCCGCCTCACTACGGAAACCGCCCTCATAGGGGAAGTTCTCTGTCCCGTGCCAGCCAATCACATGGCAACTGATACACTCGGGGTCGAACTGGCGGGGCGGATCCGCCTCGGCCAACGTCTCCATCGCCAGCGCGTGGCCGCTCTTCTTCCAGACCTTGTACGACGCTTCGTGACACGACTCGCACTTCTTCGATCCCACAAACTCGCCGAGCAGTTCCCGTTGCGGATGTTGCACGGGCCGCGGCGCCAGCGCGCCGAATCCGAGGTCCTTCAACTGCTCCTGGTACACGCTCATGGCCTCTTTCATCGCCGGCGAATCGGCGAACCGCGAGTCGAGGATCACCCGCTGGTAGCGCGTCGGTTGCTGGGGGTCGTCGTAGAGGCCGAGCACGATCACGTTCATGCTCTTTTCGCCCACTTCGATCAGCCGGGCCTTGGTGCCCTCGATGGTCGCGGCCGTGTCGGGAGGTTCGGCGCCGCCGCCGGCGGTGACGACGAAATCGAAATCGGGAAACTGCTTGGCCAGCGCCGCCGATTCCTCGGCCGTGGCGTGTGCCAGGAGGATCAGGTAGTCGGGCTGTTGCTCTTTCAGCTTCGGTAGCAACTCGGCCAGCGCGGCCTCGGCTTCCTTCGTCTGGACATCCGGATTGTTGAATTGTCGCATGAACGACTTGCCCAATACCGAAGTGACGGCCACTTTCAGTCCGCCGGCTTCGATGATGCGGTGGGTGGCGGTCATCTCCGGAGAGAAGTCGAACAGGGCCACGTTGGCCGAAACGAAGGGGCTCTTCACCTTTCCCTCAAGACTGGCGACCTTCGAGAGGAGTTCGCCGGCCGGCAGCCGCAAGTCGCTTGCTCCCAGGCCGATCGCCTGATAGCCCATCGTACGCATCGCTTCGGCGGTCGTGTGGAATTTCATCTCGGCCTGTTTGCCGAATCCCTTGACCACTCCGCCGACGTCCAGCCCCACCACCGGCCAGCCGGCGTCCCGCAGTTGGCCAAAGAGCGTGTGGCGACGACTCATGCCGCCTTTCATGCGCTCCAAACCCGCGCAGCCGCAAGGTTCGAAATAGCCGTGCTGCCGGCCGCTGATGATCAATGCCAGGCGGGGAGCCGGCCAACCGACAAAGATTGGGCCGTTTTCCTTCACCGGATCGTACGGTTGGGCTTCTCGGGCCGTGTGCGGACCGGGCGGGCGCTTCCTCGGCTTGGGCTGGCCCGAGCCTTGCCCGTCGAGTGGCACGGGCGGATCGGTGATCGGGTCTTCCGCTGGAGGCCCCGGGGGGTTATTTTCCGGCGGATCGGTGACGGGCGCTGGCGTGGTGATCCCCGGGTTGGATTTCGCGAGTTCCGTGTTCTTGGCCGGCTCGGACGAAGTCTGGGCTTCCTCGGAAGGCGACGACGAACAGCCCGATAGCGACAACAGGCCCGTTCCGACGACGGCCAAGGCAACGAACAGTGATCGATACATGGCGGTGCTTCTTCTCTATTCGGGCTCACTCCGCTACCGCAAATCGCACGAGAATCTGGATCGGCGGCACTTTGGGGTGATTGGTTTTGAGGGTGATCCGGCCAAGCCGTTCCCGTTCGGGGCCGAGGTAGCTTCCCGAGGGACTGCCCTTGGGGATTTCAATCGTCAACACGCCCCGAGCGACCCCACGGCTCTGTTCGGAGTTCTGATCCAGGGTGACGCGGAGCAGGTCGGGAAAGACCGCCCCGAGTTCCAGTCGCACTTCTTGACTATAAGGGGTGTCCACGGAGAACCTCAGCGCGCGGACGGTGGACTGGTCTCCGCCGACCACTCCGATATTGAGTTCTCCGGTCTTTCTGTTCCAGTCCGTGCCCTCAATGGTTACGTTGCCGCCGGCCGTTCCCGAAATGGGGATCTCGACCGTCGGCACGTCCGGTACGTTGGTTTGGACGAGGATTGTCTGCCGAACGGCCCCGGAACGCAACCCCGGTTTTACGGTCACCCCCAGCACATAGCCGCCCGTGGCGTCCGGTTCTTCGGCCAGCTCATCCGGCTTCAGGGGGTGACAGGTGATGTCGAACTGTTCGGCCGGCGTCACCCCGGAGGAGGACAGTCGCACGGGGCCGACGATTTCCAGCGGCTCCTGGCGATAGCCGTACAGCCGCACCTGGCCGTGGGTCGGCTGCTCGGTGGAAATTCGCGTAAAATGCAACTCCTCCGGGTCGGGGCGGACCGAAACGATCACGCGGCCGGTTACCGCTAGTTCGATCCGCGGCTGTTCCGGATCGTTGGTGAAAATGGTCGCCGTCTGCCGGAACGCCCCGCGATAGTCCTTGGCCGTCCACTGGAGCGTGACCTGGGCTTTCTCGCCGGGAGGAACCGAGTCGAACTCCAGGTCGCTGAGCGTGCATTTGCAACTGGTCTCCCCCTTTTCGAGGGTAAGAGCCCGGTTGCCTTGGTTGGAGAAGATGAAATCGTATTCCCCCGTGCCATTGAAATCCATGACGCCGAAATCGTGTGTCTTCTGAAGCACTTCGACACGCGGTCGAGAAGATTCGTCGGCCAACAGGGGGGCAATGTCCGGATTCACTTCCAGCAGGGTCGAGTGGATTTCGTCCTCGCCGACGGGCATTCCCACCCGGGCCAGCGATACGGTCAGGCCACAGGCCGTTCCCAAGAGGACGGCCAGGGCGACGATGGCGGGAGTCGTTGTCAGGAGCTTCATGATGTACGGTCGAGATTTTCTGTTAGAGGAGGACATCGTGGTGCAATCGTTCTGCCCACTCGTATTCTACGAGGCCGCTCGGTGAGCCGTCAATTTACAGGTGGCCGTAAAGGCAATAGCGGATCGCGGAGCTCCTGGGGGAGTTTCTGGTCTTCGTGCGGCGTATTCTCGTGTAATTGGAGGGCTTTTTCGGCCTCCCGTCCGGCGGCCGCGCGATCACCCGACGTATCCAGCGCCAGCGCCAATCGGGCCAAACCGGCCGCATGGGTGGGATAGCGTGCCACTGCCTGGCGATAGTAGTCGATCGCGCGGTCGAGGCTGGCTTTTCGCCGATCCTCGGGTCGCTGGAGATATTGGGAAGCCTCGATGTGGCGATCCCCGGCGGCTATCCGGTCGGCACTGGACCGGGGGGCCCGCTTCAGCAGTTCCTTCGTGTAGAGGTTCACCCAGTCGAGGGCCTCTTCGGAGCCGGTCACCCGCCAGAGGTTGAATTCCCGGTCCGCCAACCGCCGCCAAGGTTCCGCGGTCAGGGGGTCCGCATCGGTTGCCTTCTGCAGCAAGGCTTCGGCGCGGATCGGGTTCTCGCTGGCCGATTGCAGCGCGGCCTGACTCTCCAGTACGGGACGATACGCGCTGGCGTAACAGGCCAGCACCAGGGCCATCGCCACGGCCAAGGCAAGATAGGTGGTCCAGCCGGGCAGCCGCCGGCGATCCGTCTTGCCTTGCGCGAGATTGGCACCCAATGCCAACAGCAGCCAGAACGTGCCCGCGATGCTGGGAAATCCGATCCCGCCGGCTGCCGTCAGGTTGACCAGCAAGGCCATGACGGCAACGGCCGGCACGAAGGCGGGGAACGAGCCCCGCCGCAGCCAAGGCCACAGCAACCACACGCAGCCGGTTCCCACGGAGATACCCGCCAGCAAGACCACCGGCGAGGGCGGCATCTCGGCCAGCACGCCGACGGCAAAGGCCAACAGCAGGCCCGATACGGCTCCGCCCAAAACATGGGGAACCGAAGTTGGCTGGGGCTTGGTTTCTTGCCTAGGCGGCGCGGCGCGCGTGCCCCGAATGACGACGCTGGCGAAACATGCCATTACGGCCAGCAACGCCAACGCGGCCGGGGTGCCCGCGGTTGCCCATGCCTCGAGCAGGAAATTGTGTGGATCGGCGATTTCCTCGCTGGCGTTCGGCAGTTTGTAGGCGGTGTAGGTGTCTTGGAAGTTTCCCGGTCCGCAACCGAGCCAGGGGTGATCGCCGATCAGATCGAGGCTCGCCCGCCAGTACTGTCCCCGCACGCCGAGCGACTTCGAGGCCTCGGAGAAGACCTGCCGATCCAAGGCACCGGTCCAGGCGACCAGCGTCACCAGTACGGCAGCCCCGACCCCGACGGCCGTCGGGATTCTCCATCCGATACGATGTTCCCGCTTGTGGGACATCCACCACAGAAGAAACGCCCCCACGGCCACGGCCGCGTAGGCCGCACGGCTCTTAGTCAACAGCAGGCAAACGATCACCGGCAAGCCGCAGCCGGCGACGATCGCACAGGCACGGCCTCGCATCGCCCGGGAAGCGGTCGCGACCACGGCACCGGCCAGGACGATCAGCCACGGCGTCAGAAATCCGGCCAACGAGTTGGTCAGGGCGAAGCTGGCCAGCGGCTCGCGGCTTTGAAGCCGTTTGTCGAAGAGCAACCGCTCGGGCGAACCGGGCGGATACCGATGCAACATGCCCTTGTCCCGCAGCATGCCGTCGGGATCCGCCGCGAAGCGAGCCCGCGTTTGGGGCAACTCATGAGCAGCCTGATAGATGCCGTAGGCGGCCAGCGTGACGGCCAGGGCGATCATCACCGTGGCCAGCGCCCGGGCTTCTCGGGCGCCTGCCACGAGTTGCCTGGCCATAAAGAAGCAAAGGCCGAACCCGACCCAGTGCCAGAGCATGTTGACCGCCGGTCGCGGGGCGGCGTGTGTGGTGGCCCAAAGGGCTGCCAGCGTGTGCAGACCGATGAGCGCGAGCACGGTGACGTCGAGCCGCCCGAAGCGGACCTCCCATCGGTCGCGTCCCAGCCAGGCCAACAGCCAGACCACCGCCAGCGCGATCCAGAGCATGACCAACAGCAGGCCGTGCCCCTGTGCGGCGCTGGCTTCTCCGGGCACCAGTGGCCCGGCCACCAGCAGCGCGGTGGTCGCACCGAGCAACCACGGCCGCACGGATCGCGCGGCGGTCCGTTTCTCGCGCGGCGGCGTTTCGACGGATGCCGGTTTAGCCAGCGGCGTCTTCCCAGCCGCGTCCGATCGGTTGCGTCGTTTCTTCTTGCGTTTGGCCATGACGTGATTCTTTCCGTTTAGCCCGGGCACACGTGCCTGGGTTAAACGTCTCACTCTCTCCTTCCGACGGTTTCCAAAATTCCTACCAGGACCAACACACAACCGACCAACAGGAGGATGATCCCGGCTCCGATGGCGTCGACGCGGCGAAGCAGCAGGGCTCCCAGGCCGCAGGTACCCGTGGCGAGATAGATCGTCAGCACGGCCTGCGTTTTGGTCATTCCCAGTTCGACCAGGCGATGCGAGAAGTGGCTCGTATCGCCGACAAAGGGGCTGCGCCCGCCGCGCAGCCGGATAAACACCACGGTGATCGTGTCGTACAACGGCACGGCCAGCACGCACAGCGGCGCCAGCACGGCGTGGCGCGGCACGTTGTGGCCGGCAAACGTGGCCGTGAGCGTGGCCATGGCCACCAGGTAGCCGATCAGGTAGCTCCCGCCGTCGCCCATGAACAGCCGCGCCGGCGGGCGGTTGTGCCAGAGAAAGCCCAACAGCGAACCGACCAGCACGAGGAGAAACCCGCCGACGAAAAGTTGCGGCTGGTCGCCCACCGGATCGGGAGCCATCAGCATCACGGTCGCCAGCATGGCACAGGCGATCGCCGCCACGCCGGCCGACAGCCCGTCCATGTTATCCAGCATGTTGAACGAGTTGACCAGACCCACGATCCAGAGCACACTCAACGGGCCGGTTAGCCAGGGCATGTCGATAAACAGGCTCAACCGCCACCCCATCGCCACCATCACCATCGCCACGGCCGTCTGCACGCCCAGGCGAGTCTTCCAGGAAAGCCCCCGGCGATCGTCGATCAGCCCCAGGATCAGCAGCACGGTGCCACCGGCCAGCAGAGTCCAGAGCTTAACCGACTGCTGCATCAAGCCGGGCAGATGCGGAGCGACAGCGTCGGGCAGCCAACCGGTCGCCTCCGGCCCCACGGCCATGAGAATCGTCAGCACGGCCTGACCGACCGCCAGCGGTGCGACGATCCCCAGCCAGATCGCCAGGCCGCCGCCGGTCGCCACGGGCTCCGAATGCACCTTGCGATGTCCGGGCCGATCGATCAGCCCCCAACGCTCGGCATGGCGCCGCACGACCAGCGCCGCAACGGCGGAGACCGTGAAACAGGGAATCAGGGAACCGAGAATCAGCCAGGTCACGTCGTGTGGCCCTCGCGTTGTCGGCGGTGGATCGTCTGACGACACTCGGAGAAAAACGCTTGGAAGTCCTCGCGGCGGTAGTCGGCGTACGTCAGCTCGTGATGTTGCCAGCGCTTGCCGCGGTAGAAGATCGTGATCTCGGCGTAAATCCCCTGGCCCAGGTAAATCCGATGGGCGTGGTCTTTGGTCGAGGCCAAGACGAGCTTGGCCATGGTGAGGTAGCCCGGGTCGAGGTTCAACGGCCGCGCTTCGGCGTGATCGGCGGCGGCCGCGTATTCTTCCTCCCAGCGGTTGGTCCGCAACTTGACATCGGCCAGATCGGCCGGATCGAACGGGTCGGCAAAGGTGAAGAACTGTTTTCGCAGATCGCTGCCCATCGTCGATTCGTAGTAGTCGGTCTCGGTGAACTCGAAGGGCCGACTTTCCAACGCGATCGGTCCCCATTGGCCGATGGCCCGATCGCGCGCCCACTGCAACGCTGGCTCATGGCGACTGATCGCCGCGATCAGTCGCAGTGCCGGTGAATGGGGAGTCGGTTGGCCCATGGTGGGTATCTTTGCTTCCTAAACCGAAAAAGGAGGAGTCCGAAAATGGGGACTGGCTCCGTCGAGAGCCTTGTTCTGAAGTGACGGGGGCGCCTGCCGACGGTGCCTGTCCCCTTTTTCGGACGGGCCATTGGAGTGCGCCGTGAAA